>NZ_MKQD01000066.1 GCF_001913705.1 Thalassotalea sp. PP2-459
AGGGTTAATAGTGCTAGTTTTTTAAATAACTTCATTTTTATTCCTTTTTTGAGTTTAAATAAATACTACTTGATTGAATATAGTTGCTAACGCCCATATTAGCAGGCAAATTGTGCTTGGCTATAATTTGGAACGCAGTGACAAACGCCAAGCTCCATTTGTCCTGCTGAATTGTTTGTTAGGTGAATTTACTTGAGCATCAGTTATTTAGCAAGTGGTTCGATTCTCTACTGAGCCTGATTGTTTAACCCAAAAACTTAAACCTGAACTAAGCAACAAGCAGTGTGTAAAAATAACAGAAACTGCCCTGCCAATGACACCAAACCAAGCCGCAACTTTTTAAACACCAGAATCACAATAGTTGAGTTGAAAACAAATCAAATTGTTAAACACTAAACCCAACAAACGATAACTAAATGAGTTATTCACCCTAACGCTTATATTAAACGGCTTAAAATGATTGGTTTGCTTTTTTGCACTTTGCAAAAAACGAAACAAGCTTTTTAAGTCCGATTTTAATTTTTTGTTAGGTGAATTTACTTGAGCTTTCGTGATTTAGCAAATGAGGCAATTAACTGCTGAACCTGATTGTTTAACCCCAGAAGTTAAACCTGAACCAAGCAACAAGCAGTGAGTAAAGCCGAGAAAACTTGCCTGCCAATGACACCAAACCAAGCCGCAATTTTTAAAACACCAGAATCACGGTGGTTCAATTAAACACTATACTCGTAGTTAAACACTAAACTTAACAAACGATAAGTAAATAAGTTATTCACCCTAACGCTTATATTAAACGGCTTAAAAGGTTTGGATTGCTTTTTTGCGTTCTTTGCAAAAAACGAAACAAGCTTTTTAAGTCCGATTTGAATTTTTTGTTAGGTGAATTTACTTGAGCATTAGTTATTTAGCAAGTGGTTCGATTCTCTGCTGAGCCTGATTATTTAACCCAAGAACTTAAACCTAAACCAAGCAACAAGCAGTGAGTAAAAATTAAAGAAAACTAGATTGACGATAACTCCAAACTAAGCCGCAACTTTTTAAACACCAGAATCACTGTATTGGGATAAAAACAAATCAAGTTGTTAAACACTAAACCTAATAAACCATAAGTAAATGAGTTATTCACCCTAGACATAATGACTCCCCACGAAAGTGCTGATCTCCAATCATTCGTGGATTAGCTGATAGCCAGAGCCATAATTAGTTTGTTAAATACTAAA
>NZ_MKQD01000067.1 GCF_001913705.1 Thalassotalea sp. PP2-459
ACAAGGACGCTACAAGGATGTAGCTTATTAGAGAACGCAGGAGCACGTTCTCCTGAATAACCATTCTCTGCAATCAACGCCGTGCCTCTAAAGCATTTAATTCTCGCTGAATGACCGAATATATGGCAGCAATGAACTTTGAAACCCTATCAATTACTATCTTGCAATCGGAGAGAGTCCATATATGGTATTATTCATAAATACCGTATTCAAACTTGCTAAACGAAGATCTGTTGTTTCAATTCCTAACAGAAAATTAAAAATCATATGACTTAATATAACTGGAACAATCATAAGTACGACAAACCATTTAAGGTATTGAATTGGTGATAGTTCACTATGTTTGGTAGGTATTGTGTTATTTTTTTGAGTGATAATACTAGTCATGTTGTGAGTCCATTCAATGTTAAAATTGGTGAATTCCTTAATTATTAAAATATTAAAAACAGAAATTTCTCAGGCAGGATCTTGTTCTTGAAGTTCATACTGCTTATCCATCAACCCTATATTAAACTTTGTTTGGTAATAACCTTGTGATGTTTACCATCAGTTTGATGATTTATACGCCAAACGATTAGACATAAAAGTACTAAAAGAGCCATAGTAAGATAAGACCCCTCTAAACCAAACTCTCCCCCAGTTATGGTTGAATTACCTGTGAATTTTTGGATTAACAAACCTTCAACTGGAAGTCCGCTCACAGGAAAGCCTAATACTGGCCCTTGCATAAAGTTCCATGTGAAATGGAAACCGATAGGAAACCATAGATCTTTGAAATAGGTATAATACAGCCCTAAAAATATACCTACCAACAATAGGTTTATAAAACTAAGTAACGAAACATCACTATTTCCAGAGTGAAGTATCATAAAAATTAAAGCAGAAATTATTATCGCTATATATTTATGTTGTGAACCTAACAAACTCTTTAAAATGTAGCCTCTTACGAGAAGTTCTTCATTAACAGCAACAATTGAGAAAAGTCCGAAGTACCAAGCAAAGTGATATAAATTAACAGTATTAGTAGATGTTTCAATTAGACCTGAAAATAACAAAATCAGGTAAATAATTATTATGGAAATAACGCCGCCGCCTAATCCAAAGCTAATTTTTTTTAATAAATTTTCACGAGAAAAACCAATCTGAAGAAAAGGTTGTTTATCATAGTTCTTTTGCAATTGGTAAATTAAAAATAAATTAGCCGCAGCTTGTAGCAAAAAAATAAGTGACATTAACTCAATGCCTAAAGCTTCAATATTAAAGTCGTTGGGATTAATAATATTTAGACTAAAAAAAGGAATAAGTATCAACCCTGCCATGAGTTGTGAAAGAATGAGTAGTGTAATAATTCTCGCTATGGGGCTTTTTTTTAATATTTGTAACATGCTTTCCTCCTTGAGTTGTTTGAAACCAGCGGGTTATTCGCTGGTTTCATGGTCATTTTTTAATGAGTTATCTCATATAACCAGCCGCCCAGCTCTTTACCCCAATCTCCGGCTAGCCCACTGCCAATTTCATAACCAATCTCTCTCATTAGGCCACCACCACTTACAGCTTTTAATTCATTTATATTTAAATTTTTCACTATTGACTCCTTAATGTGTTGCATCGTAAACGCCAGCACCAATACCTCTGCCAAGTTCGTTTAGTGCTTCATGGCCAAGCAATAATATTGTCCATAAAATGAGAGCCGCACCACCATTTACAGTAGTTAATTCATTCATGCTTAATTCACGCATAATTAAATTCCTTTTTGTTTCAATTAAATTTACTAATTCCATGTTGAATTAGCCGGTTATTCTCCATTCCTGCAGGTGCAGGAATAGAAGAATTGCTAAGTAGCTTCTTAATGCGACAAATATATTCTTGAAGCAAGAATATTAGAAAGTCTAACAGTAATGTTTTTGATTAGTACCTGTAGAAAGGTTGTGAATTGAAAATGATAATTTTATTAGTAGGTTAAATATAGTTTTTAATAAAAATACAACATAAATCCTCAGCAATTATTGAGTATCTTTGCTGTATCTCGCTTGTAAGTGATGAATAACGGCTAGTTTTTTATCATCCATCGCTAAACGAATATCCTTACTTTGAATACCTTGCTTAAAATAGCTTTGTGCGCTAATTTTCTTTGATTCATTTTGATCGCAAGCCAATTAATGGTGTTTGGAATTCGCAATGTACTGGATACTTCTTCAATACTATCATACTGATTGAGTTTAGAGGTTTCTGTTTATTTTTGTGTATCGAAGTTGTAGTGCATGGCTAGCTAAATTCAAGCTATCTGCTATTTCTGATTGAAGAATTAACTCAACCCTACGTCCTGTTGTAAAATTTAAAAAGTAGACTTATCTAATGTTGTCTTTTTATTACGACATGATCCTTTTTGAACATTTGTTTTTGAATATATTAGCGACAATTATTGATACTAAAACCAAGGTTGAAACGATAAAATTACTTACACTAAGCCCTAAAAATGAACACGTCATTACAGGCATAATTACAAAGATGCTAAACGCAAGTATCAAAGAGCCAAAATAACAAACGGCTAAACTCTTATATTTATTTCCCATAATACCACCATATAAAAGGGGAGAGTTCTCCCCTTACAAATTAACTAGTCGCTAAAGTATAACCAACACCTACAAGTGTACTAAGTCCATATCCAATAAGGCCACCTATTGGCCCGCCAATTGCAAAACCAGCTACAGCACCAGCCCAACCGCCAGCGAGTGTCATAGCAATACCACCAGCAGCACCACCACCTTGAACTTCTTTCATTTCACTTACCTTTAATTCACGCATATTTAAATTCCTTTTTGTTTCAATTAAATTTACTAATTCCATGTTGAATTAGCCGGTTATTCTCCACTCCTGCAGATGCAGGAATAGAAGAATTGCTAGGTAGCTTCTTAATGCGACAAATATGTTCTTGAAGCAAGAATATTAGAAAGTCTAACAGTAATGTTTTTAATTAGTACTTGTCAAAATGTTGTGAATTAAAATTATTATATTTATCAATCGGTTGTTGAATTTTATTTAATGAAAATACAATAAAATATTAGGTGTTTATTCGGGATATGTCGTATTTAATAGAAAATGTGACTGCCCCTGTGTCAGGATAAAAGCCTAGTAAAGATGAGAGAGTTAAATTATTCAAAAGTTACACATTTTGATAAGTGTAAGTTTTGCTTTATTCATTCTTATAATCATTTAAATATAATCCTAAAAACACTATATAGCCAAATAAGACTATAATTAATAACTCATCAAAAACAGTATCTAATAAAGGTTTTACTGCAAATAAAATGGCAATTAAGCAGATAGAAAAACCAAGTATTCTTAGTGAAGCTTTAAAGAATGTTTTACCGTTAAATTTTTGTTTGTTGTGAAATACTAATATTAGAAAATGTATGGTGACACTAATTAGTAGCAGAATTAATATTTCTAACATGTAAGCCCCTTTTATTGTAATGAAATGAGGGGGGAAGCCCCCTCTAGAATTTATGCAAATTTATTCCATAATTTTTTCAAAGCAGCACCCGCAGTAACACCAACGGCAAAATCTGCTAATAAGATTAATGGTAATAACCCAGCTGAAACTTGTTTTGATTCTTCAATTGTAAGTTCTTTCATGCTTAGTCCTCTGACAACCAGCCAGCAGCTATGCCTACAACTGTTGCTGTTCCACGAGGATTTGCTATGATTGCCCTTCCAGCAGCCATACCTAAGTGAAATGCACCATATGCAACCCAACCTAAAAACACTACACCACCATTTACAGTGGTTAATTCATTCATGCTTAATTCACGCATAATTAAATTCCTTTTTGTTTCAATTAAATTTACTAATTCCATGTTGAATTAGCCTGTTATTCTCCACCCCTACAGATGCAGGAATAGCAGAATTGCTAAGTAGCTTCTTAATGCGACAGATATGTTCTTGAAGCAAGAATATTAGAAAGTCTAACAGGAATGTTTTTGATTAGTACTTGCAGAAAGGTTGTGAATTAAAAATGATAAGTTTATTAGTCGGTTAAATCTATTATTTAATAAAAATACAATAAAAATCCTCAGAAATTATTGAGTATTTTTGATGTGTTGGGCTTGTAATTGTTGAATAATGGCTAGTTTTTCCTTATCCATCGCTAAACGAATATCTTTACCTTGAACGCCTTGCTTAATATATTTTTGCGCGTTAATTTTACTTGACTCATATACAACGTGTCTTAAAAACTGTGTTTGCAAAGTGCAGTTTTCATCGTGCTTTGATGCCTGACATGCAATGAGAAAATCTTCAAAAGCATCTGGCTTTCGCCAAACATCTAAATCATTGAGTAATGATAAAACTTTTTTGTCAGCTAAAGTAAGTACGTGTTCAACGTGTTGTTGATGAGCGAGCAATTTTGTCGCAAGCCATTTAATGTGGTTTGGAATTCGCAACGTATTTGCTATATCTTCAATACTAGCAATATTTTCATGCTCAGAATCAATTGAGTTAAGTGATGGCAGTTTATTTTTAGTATATCGGAGCTGTTGAGCTAATAAGGCAAATCTAATTGATAATGAATCCGTGACGTTAACAGATTGGGTTAATGGCTCTAAATAAGGGTATTCAGCATAGGCATCGGCTAAGTTAGGCCAAATTTTATCAAGTGCTTTACATTGAACTAATATTTTAATAAAAATATCAGGATTATTTTCCGATAAAGACTTAGCAAACTCTTGCCAAATACGTTCACCAGATAATGCATTTAACTCGTTTGATTGACTAATTTTCGTCATCAAAGCAAGTGTTTCCGGTGCAACACTAAATCCTAAATAATGATATCGCGCGGCAAATCTAGCTACTCTTAGCACCCTTAGCGGGTCTTCAATAAAAGCATCAGATACGTGGCGAAGTACTCTATTATTTAAGTCTATCTGGCCATGGTATGGATCTATTATATGACCGTCACTGGTCATTGCCATTGCATTAACGGTTAAATCTCTTCGCAATAGATCTTGCTCTAAAGTTACTTCTGGCGATGCATTACACACAAAGCCTCTATAGCCTTGTCCTTGTTTTTTCTCAGTACGTGCCAGAGCATATTCTTCTTTAGTTTCTGGGTGAAGAAAAACAGGAAAATCTTTACCGACTTGCGTAAAGCCAAGTGATAACATTTGTTGAACGGTTGTGCCTACCACCACATAATCGCGTTCTTTAATCTCACGACCAAGTAAATGATCTCGCACCGCACCACCCACAAGGTAATGTTCAATAGGAAGTTTTTTTTGACTGTTTTTCATGAGAAGAAATATCGCACAAGGTTTAGTGATCATTAACGGTAATCATTCTAACATAACATTGTTTTTTCTTATATGCGGGCCTTTGACATCGTTGAAGATACGGGTTAATTTGCTTTAGCCTTTTTCACCAGTAAATTATTTTTATGTATACGGCTTATTTTGGATTAAGTGAAGCGCCTTTTACTATTGCCCCAGATCCTGCTTATTTATTTTTAAGTGATCGCCACCGCGAGGCGTTATCACATTTAACGTATGGTCTTGGTGATAACGGCGGCTTTGTTTTACTTACAGGGGAAGTTGGAACGGGTAAAACTACCATTAGTCGAACGGTAATGGAAAAACTACCAGAAAATACACAACTCGCATTTATTTTAAATCCTACGCTTTCATGTGAAGAGTTGCTTGCTACGATTTGTGATAATTTAAAAATACGCTATAAAAAAACAGGCGCAACGTTAAAGTACCTTACTGATAAAATCCAACAAAAATTGATTAGCAATCATGAGCAGGGAATTAATACATTAGTTATTATTGATGAAGCGCAGCACTTACAAGCGGAAGTGTTAGAGCAATTACGTTTACTTACTAACCTTGAAACGAATACCAAAAAGTTGCTTCAAGTGATCTTAATTGGTCAACCAGAACTACAGCAGTTATTGCAACGCAGAGACTTACGTCAACTTGCACAGCGTATTACTGCTCGTTATCACTTAATGCCACTAACGCAACAAGAGTTGACAAGTTATATTCAACATCGCCTTTCGGTTGCAAATTGCACTCGCAACTTGTTCAATAAAAGTGCAATAGCAGCGATTCATAAAATATCACAAGGCATTCCACGTGTTGTTAACTTGTTGTGTGATCGCGCGTTGGTGTTGGCCTATAGTGACAATCAAGCTGTTGTTAATAAAAAAATAGTGATAGAGGCGGCACATGAAGCATTAGGAGAAGCTGTGAAGCCTTCACTATGGCAATCGCTTTCAGTTAAAGCTGCGATTATGTCAGTTACTATGATTTTATCGCTATTGATAGGTGTGTGGCTTGCGAATAATGGTAAATTCTTCAATGATGAGAAACAGGTATCATCTAATTCAACATTAGGCAACCAAGAGCCTGATGAACAACTAATACCATCTGCTCCCACACAGAAAAACACAACAGATAACCTAGCGCTGCAAAATGATACCAACCTAGAAACTAACCTACCTGCTCAAAAGGCGAAGCATGCTAACCAAACGGAGATTAGCCAAGCGATTGAGATTTTAGCTAAAAAAACATCTGTAGATGAAAAATCAACCGAACCCAGTCAAACAGAAGAAAAAACTTCAGCACCTTTGGTTTTAGGTTACAACGCAAAAGCTTACCAAGAACAACAGAAAAAAAGTGCTATCACCTTAAAGGCCGAAGAGGGAGTGTCTGAGGAAATACTGGAACTGTTTAAAGAAGCGGTGAAAGAAACTGAAGACGAACCGATTAACAAGAACGAAAACCAATCAATTGAAAATGTTGATTATTCATCAATTACTGCTTTACATCAAATGCCTGCTACTTTTCAAGATGCCTTACCACCACTTAGTTTTGAAATGCATATGTTTGAAACCGAGGGCAACGGTTGGGTTAGGGTAAACGGACGTGACTTCAAAGAAGGCGAGCATATCGCTAATGATGTTTTATTAGAAGCTATTTTGCCACAAAAAGTGATATTAAACTTTAGAGGTGAACAGTTTTCCATGCCTGCGCTATCTAATTGGTGATCCTAAATGCTTTTGTGTGATTAAGATTCTCTAGGTCATTAGTCGATAAAAGCATTTTTGAAAAAGCCTAATAAATTAATATTGAAATCTTCTGGTTTAATGCAACAATCAATTTGATCTTTATATTTACTTTTTGAAAGATCAATTTCTTCAATTGAGATAGCTTGATTTAAGCGAGTATTATAAAAAACTTTGACAAAGGGGCGTAACGGCTTGCTTTTGTTTAGCTGGCTAATCAAGCCTAACTTCCCACTATTAAGTTTTACCAGTGTGCCTACAGGATAAACGCCTAAGCATTGAATAAACTTTTCGACAAGCTCTTCGTCATACTTGGTTGGCGCTTCTGCAACAAGCGTTTTAAAGGCTGAAATTGGTGAAACAGCTGACTTATACGGCCGCTCGCATGTCATCGCATCGTAGCTATCAACGATCGCAATCATTTTTCCGTATTTAGATGTTGCTTTGCTATTTAAGCCATGAGGGTAACCACTACCATCAGCTCTTTCATGGTGTTCTTGTATCATTCGCATTGCGATATGAGATATCTCAGGGCTATTTTCTAGCAGCTTTAAACCCAGTGCAACATGACTACGCATTATTTTTTCTTCTTGAATAGTCAAAGAGCCACGTTTATGAAGTATTTCTTTTGGGATTAATACCTTACCAATATCGTGTAAGAATGCGCCTAAAGTGAGTTCTTGTACAATACGCTTTTCAAGGGCTAAGTGTTTAGCAAAGACTGACATTAGAATGGCCACATTTAACGAATGTTCAAATAAATAAGAGTCTTTAGATTGTAAGCGGGTTAAACAAGTCAGTGCGTCTTGATTTCGAAAAACAGAATCTACGAGAGAATCGGTTGTTTGACTTATGTTTTCTTGATTAAGGGTACGGTTTCGTTTAACTGACGCTAAAATGTTCTCTTGTAAGTCTCGCGCGCTCATATAGAGCTTATTGGCTTTACGCATTTCTTGATCAAGTGAAACATCAGGTGTTGAATGCTTAGTAGGAACGGTTTGAGTAACTGTAATTTCACCTAATACTCGGTCAATTTTTTCAACTGATTTTTGTTTAGTTGTATCAACAATGACGTAGCAAACATTTGCTTTTTTTAATTGGTTTATTGTTTCTTGATCTGAAACATAACCTTCTGATTTTATTTCGATATTGTCATTATCTATGATTGATGTGACATACATTCCTAAGGTTAGGTTGGATAAAGGAATTTTTTCTAAAATTGCTTGCGAGTTTGATGATGCCATTACAAAACAAATTAAGTGATAACGTGAATATTTGAATTTAACACGTTATCACTTAAGCTTTCAATCAGCTAATACGCTATTGCCATGCAGGCATGTTCGCTTCAAAAGCTTTAATTTTGTCTAGTTTGTTTAGGGTCCAGCCTACACTGTCTATACCTTCTTCAAGACAATACTGGTGGAACTTATCTACGTTAAATGAAAAAGTAAAATCTTCTCCTTTTACAGTATTATTGATTAAATCAACTTCAAGCGTAAGGTTACCAGCTTCTGTGCGTGCAAATAATGTATTAATTTGATCTTCTGGCAAAGTAATGGGTAAAACACCAATGTTGATACAGTTACCATAAAAAATATCAGCAAAGCTAGGAGCAATAATAACTTTAAAACCAAACTCTTGTATTGCCCAAGGTGCATGCTCTCTACTTGAGCCACAACCAAAGTTTTCTCTGGTAAGTAAAATACTAGCGCCTTGGTAGGCTGGTGCATTTAAAATGAAATCAGGATTATCTTGATGCCCATCTGCATCAAGATAGCGCCAATCATGAAATAGATGCTGACCAAAGCCAACACGTTCCGTTTTTTGTAAAAATTGCTTAGGTATAATTTGATCGGTGTCTACATTTGCTGCATCTAACGGAGCAACTAAACCCGTATGTGTTGAAAACTTTTCCACGTGAACACTCCTATGCGTTTAAATCGACAAAATGACCTTCAATAGCTGCAGCAGCTGCCATTTCAGGACTAACTAAATGGGTTCTACTACCTCGTCCTTGACGACCTTCAAAGTTCCTGTTGCTTGTTGAAGCACAGCGATCGCCTGAATTTAGTTTGTCGTCATTCATACCTAAACACATAGAGCAGCCTGGCAAACGCCATTCAAAACCTGCTTGGGTGAATATTTTATCTAAACCTTCGCTTTCTGCTTGTGCTTTTACGCGATATGAGCCAGGCACAACAATAGCTGTGACTTCTTTGGCACACTTATCACCCTTAGCAATATATTTTTCAACAACTGAAGCTGCTGCGCGTAAGTCTTCAATTCGAGAATTAGTGCATGAACCAATAAACACGTTATTTACTTTGATATCGGTAATCTTAGTTCCTGCGGTTAGCCCCATATACAATAATGCTTTCTCACATGAATCACGTTCAACAGGATCTGAAAAGTCGCTAGGAGATGGTACTACAGCGTCGATTTCGATGACCTGACCCGGTGTTGTGCCCCAAGTCACTTGGGCTTTGATATCTTTTGCTTCTAGCGTTAATACGCTATCAAATACTGCATCGTCATCACTTTTCAACGATTTCCAATCGTTTACCGCTTGTTGCCATAAGTCACCCTTAGGTGCGTATTCACGGCCTTCTACATAATCGAAAGTTGTTTGATCTGGGGCGATCAACCCTGCTTTAGCACCAAACTCAATACTCATGTTGCAAACGGTCATTCGCTCTTCCATGGAAAGCGCTTCTATTGCTTCGCCACAATATTCAACCACATAACCAGTTGCTCCTGCGCTACCTGTTTTGCCTATGATGGCTAAAATAATATCTTTCGCGCTTATGCCCGCACCAACGTTGCCTTTAACTTCAATTTTCATTGTTTTTGCTTTAGTTTGGCGCAACGTTTGCGTGGCAAAAACATGTTCCACTTCAGAGGTACCGATACCAAATGCTAAAGCGCCAAAAGCACCATGGGTTGCTGTATGAGAGTCACCACAAACAATAACAGTTCCTGGTAATGTTAGTCCTAATTCTGGCCCCATTACATGCACTATGCCTTGGTTTTTGTGTCCCATACCGAAAAGTTCGATACCGAACTCTTTACAGTTTTTTTCTAACGTTCGTAATTGGTTTGCTGCGCCTTCACCTGCTGCCGTAATTTCAATTGATCGGGTAGAAATATTGTGATCCATCGTTGCAATTGTTCGCTCTGGACAGCGTAATACTCGGTTATGAAATCGTAAATTAGCAAAGGCTTGTGGTGAAGTTACCTCGTGGATCAAGTGACGATCTACATAAATTAAAGGTGTTTCTCCTTGTTTTTCTTCAACAAGGTGGCGCTGCCATAGTTTATCGTAAAGTGTGCTCGCCATGATCTAGCTCTCCTGAATAAAGTTGCAGATTATATCACCCATTTCACGGGTCGATTTTGCATTGTTAATTTGTTCTGCAGGTAATAAATCACCGGTAAAATAACCTTTATCTAATGCCTTCGCTACCGCAGACTCAATCGCCGTGGCTGCTTCATCTTGGTTAAGGCTATAACGCAAAAGTAATGCTCCTGAAAGAATTTGAGCAATTGGATTTGCAATACCTTTTCCAGCAATATCGGGTGCACTACCACCAGCGGGTTCGTACATACCAAAACCTTGTTCATTAAGGCTTGCAGAAGGTAAAAGCCCCATTGAACCTGTGATCATTGCACAAATATCCGATAAAATGTCACCGAATAAATTCGAACAAAGCATGACATCGAATTGCGCAGGATCTTTGACTAACTGCATGGCTGCATTGTCAACATACATATGCTCTAACGTTACATCGGGGTAATCTTTTGCGATTTCATTTACAACTTCGCGCCATAAAATGGAGGTAGCAAGTACATTTGCTTTGTCGATAGAGGTTACCTTTTTGTTTCTTTTTTGTGCCGCTTCAAAGGCTAATTTTGCAATGCGTGTGATTTCAGCTTTGGAATAAATCATGGTATCAAAGCCTGCTTCTTCAGCCGTACCAGCATTTTTTCTGCCTTTTGGCTCACCAAAGTAAATGCCGCCAGTAAGTTCTCGCATTACTAAAATATCAAAACCAGCCGCTGAAATATCTGCACGTAAAGGAGATAAGTTAGACATGGCAGATTGTAATTGTGCAGGTCTCATATTACAGAATAAGCCAAAATGTCCACGTAGGCCTAGTAAAGATGCACGTTCGGGTTGTTCTGTTGGTGGTAGGTCTTCCCACTTAGGGCCACCAACAGAGCCGAATAAAATGGCGTCAGCTTTCTCACAACCATCAATGGTTGATTGAGGTAGCGCTGTACCGTGATTGTCGATGGCACAACCACCGACATCATGACTTTCGAAATTTAAATTAAAGTTGTATTTTTTAGCGGCAGCTGACATAACTTTGACCGCTTCTTTCATGACTTCTGGGCCGATACCATCACCGGCTAATACTGCAATGTTTGACATGTGTTTTTTGCCCTTATTATGTGTATGAATGAGTTAGCGAGTTCACACTCATTCTTATTATTCGCTTATTTTTTTCTGCTCTTTAATTTCAGCAATGGTTATCGCACGGTGAATGCTGTTTAAACAGTGCACTAATGCTTGCCCTGATGCTTCAATGACATCTGTAGCTAAACCGTAACCATGAAAATTTCTACCTTGCCAAGCAACAACAAGATGAGCCTGACCAAGTCCATCTTCACCAGAGCCTTTGTTTGAAATTTTATAATCACTTACTTCAAAATCAACATCTACAGATTGCTTTATCGCTTGGTATAACGCATCTACTGGACCATTTCCTGTCGCGGATGAAATCTGACTTGTATCACCGATTACTAACTTAATACCTGCTGTAGCATATTCTCTGCCTCCAGATTGCACGTTGATAGATTCAAGTGTGTAGTGGTCTTTTTGGTCTTGCTGTTGAATGTTAAACAACAGCGCTTCTAAATCATCATCAAACACTTGGCCTTTCTTATCAGCTAACGCTAAAAAGTCTTTATATAGCTTATCTAATTGGTAATCTGATTCTTTATATCCAAGGCTCTCCATGCGATGTTTAATCACATGTCTGCCACTTCGCGAAGTTAAGTTTAATTTAGTTTTCGCAATACCAACGCTTTCAGGTGTCATGATCTCGTAAGTATTCGCTGCTTTTAACATGCCATCTTGATGTATACCTGATGAATGACTAAATGCATTGCTACCTACAATCGCTTTATTGGGTTGTACTGGCATATTACAAAGTTGGCTAACTAACTTTGAAGTGCGAGCGATTTCTTGATGGTTGATATTTGTTTTCACCCCTAACATATCTTGGCGAGTTTTCATGATCATCGCTATTTCTTCTAATGAACAATTACCCGCTCGTTCGCCAATGCCATTGATCGTTGACTCAATTTGTCTTGCGCCAGCCTGTACCGCAGAAATTGAATTAGCAACGGCTAATCCTAAATCATTGTGGCAATGTACGGAAATAACTGCTTGATCTATGTTAGGCACGCGATTAAATAACTGGGTGATTATACCGCCAAACTCATCGGGCAGTGTGTAACCAACTGTATCGGGGATGTTTACGGTTGTCGCACCGGCTTTAATGGCGCTTTCTACCATACGACATAAGTTATCAATTGGTGTTCTTCCTGCGTCTTCACAAGAAAATTCAACATCATCAGTAAACTTTCGTGCAAATTTTACCGCATTAATCGCCATTGCTTCTACATCGTCAAAGCCTTTGCGTAATTTTTGCTGTACATGAACATCTGAAGTAGAAATAAAGGTGTGAATGCGAAATTGTTCTGCAACACTTAATGCGTCGCCACATGCTTGTATGTCAGCTTCTACTGCTCTTGCTAAACCACAAACTACTGAGTTTTTGACGGTTTTGGCAATTTGTTGTACTGAGTGGAAATCACCTGGTGATGAAACGGGAAAACCAGCTTCAATAATATCAACACCAAGTCGCTCTATTGCTTGTGCAATTTGTAGTTTTTCATGTACTGATAAACTGGCTGTTAATGCTTGTTCACCATCGCGTAAGGTGGTATCGAATATGATGACCTGATTATCCATTTTGTTTCCCTTAAAGTGTATGTCTAAACATGCGAGCATAAAAAAACCCGCGTTGAGTAGCGCGGGTTTTAGTGATTCTTTCTGTTTAATTTAATTCTTCAACAGTCACCTACAAGCTATCCGCGCAATGTTAATGCGAGGAGGAGGAGGTTTAATGTGTTGTTGAAGTTAAATTTCATTATTTGCTATGTTTGCCTTAGCACTAAACGGCATTTTTATTATTGCTGTTTAGTAATTAATTGTAATTTTATTACATCAGTGAACTATTAATAGCGTATTTACTCAAATTTTGTCAAATAAAATTTAAGAGTAAAGTTTTCTAAGGTTATTTGTATATCGTATAAGAAATGATTTTTTATTAGAGAACATAAGCTTATAAATTGGTATTCAATATAAATACCTCTCGAACAGAGTGATGAAAATATAGCTTACCATCTATATGAATAATGCAAAGCTAGTTCAAGATAGGTGTTGAAAAAAAGTATACAATGTGATGCTGGATTACTAAAAGGTGTATCCAGCATCAAATCAGTGAGCAATAACTTACAAGTTATACTCAACTTTTGCAAAGGCACTTATATTGTTATCAGTTGTATTGGTGGATTGATAGCGTGAGCGACTAATATCCATGCCTAGAGTAAAGCGCCAATTTTGGTAACTATGTTGTACTTTGCTAAAAAGCTGTACCATGTCTTCTGCTATTGGTGTTAAGGTGTTACCAATTAATGGGTTTTCAGGTGCTTTATCGCTGTTGTCTTTATTTAATTGTAACCAACGCAATTTAAATGCTAACTGAGTGTTTTTAGCTGCAATGGTATTGGCACCTAGCACTAAACTTGTTGCGTCATTTTCATAAATACTACCGATTGAACGGCCGTGATAACGCATTCCTGTTTGATATATTTTGTGTTCGTAATAGCAATCACCGATTAGGCTCGTACCATCACCATTTACGCCATCTCGACATGTCGCATAAGTGTCGGTTCCCTCTAAAAAAACGTTCCAATAATAATTAAAAGCCATCAATTGTGTTTCTATACCAACTTGATAGCGTTCTTCACCTAAAATACTTAACCCACCTTTTCGATCCCCATCTTCTGCAAAACTGGTAAAATAAATAGCGAACGGATGTGATAATAGTGATGAAGACCAGCGAATATCATAACCCGCTAATTGGTTGCCGGGTTCTTTACCAGCAGCGCATTCTTCAATAGTAGGGCCATTGCCTCCACAGTTGTCTAAACCTTTCAACACATCAACAAACGTACCTAAGTCACTTGGTCGTCCGTCTCCCCCCCACTGGGCGAGCCTAGAGATACCAACTTCTAAATTTTTTATTGGATTAAAGTTTAAACGAAATCCCCATAATAGGGCGTTTTTGACGATCCTTTCATCATCTAATTTTCCCATAAATGTAGTAACTGTCCATGGAATTTGATGCTCAGTAAAAGGTATATTTACAGGGATTGCAGATTTTCGGCTTAAAGCTAAGGCTGGCATTGATTGGGCGTTGCTTGTTAAGCTGAGGCTAGTATCTAAACCTGGCCCCCACCAACGGTCTTGCATACCAGCCGAAAAAACCCAGTTACCAAGAAAGAATGCGCCATAACTACCATCAAAACTGGTGTTTTCACCATAAGCGTTGTTTGGACGGTAATGCGTGGATATATTTATGGCAAAACGATCATTCATCCAGTTGGTCGCTACATTTAGATGGCTATCATTACGGTAATCTTCACCGTAACTAGTAAATCGTTTATTTTCATTAGCGATACTCGCTGTAATTGTTTTACTGTTACGTTGAGCCAGCTTTAATTGATGTTTAACATATAAAAGCGCTTCACGGCTTCTTTCGTCCAATTTACCTATGTAGACGTTGTTTAGATCGCGTGAAATATCATGCCACATTAAGGGGTATGTAGTGACAGGTGTCTTTATAATACCATTGTCGACTAACCATTGAATATTAGCTCGTAAAAAAACATTGCTTGTATCTATCCAAGGGTCTGCTTTTACGGATAAAGTTAAACAAGAAAATAGCGCTAAAATTACATGAAATTTTTTCATAAATGTTACTTTGTTATGTTATTTTTTCGAGCACTTCTCTTAATTTAGTGCTTGAGGTATGTGATGTGTATGGGAAGTAAATAATTTCTACACCAAATTCAGCAAATTCTTGTTCTATGTTGTTCCATTTATCAGTGCCTTTCCAGTCATCACCTACAAACATAAGATCGAACTTTAAATTGTTCCAAGCTTCTTTTTTATCGTAATTGACTTGCGGCACAACTTCGTCAACAAATTTGATATTTTCAACGATCTCCATTCGTTCAGGAAAGGGGATTATGGGTTGTTTATTTTTTGCTTTTAAACATAGTTCATCACTTGTTACGCCCACAATTAAATAATCGCACTCTAATTTAGCCCGTTTAAGTACGTTGAGGTGTCCAATATGGAACAGATCAAAAACACCTGTGGTATAACCTATTTTTTTCATCAATAATTCCTAAAGCTTAAAGCGATACTAATTCTACACAAAGCAATTTAGCTTAGGTAGGATTCTATTTAGTTATTTTGTAAATATTGAATAATACGTTCACTTGCTTTGCCATCGAGTTTCCCTGCTAATTTCTCAGCAAAAGATAAACGTGTTTTTTCTAAGAGTTCAGGAGTTGATAAATGTTCCTCAACAAGTGTTGCTAATTCTTTATACGTTTTAGCGTGCGCTGCAATATCTGCATACTCTCCGTAGTCTTGGTCCATGCGCTTTTTAAAGCGAAAGGAAAAAATTCCACGGTAACTCCACCGTAATTTTAAAAAATCACACCAAATAACAGGTTTGTTTAAGGCTGCGAACTCAAATAACGCTGATGATGCATCACTAATTAATAGATCTGCGGATGCCATGAATGGAATAAGGGAATAATCGTGTACTTCAGCTAAATAAACGTTTTCATACTTTTGCCAGTGCAAAAGTAATGTTTGTTGTGCTTTATATTTATCTTTACTTAGAGAAAAATAATGGGGTTTAATGATAATATTGTATTGCTTAAATTCATTTGGCCAATCTTTGGGAAAACACTCAATACTGCTAGGATAAAAAGTAGGTGCGTATAGTATTGTTTTTTTAGAGGGGTCGAGCTGATGGTCAACCAATTTAAATTCAACAGGTTCATTATTAATAATAGGATCTAGCTTGCAAAAACCAACATCGATGAAGGTATCATTAGGGTACATAGCCTCAAAGCGTTTTGTGCGGTAATTACCTTCAACAAATCTAACAGTGGTTGGAGTATCAGATTTATGGTAATAACTGGCTTTAGGACCTATACCGTGACCAAGTTGCACAGATTTACTTACTTTATGAACATCTTCTAAGTAAGGAAAACTATTGGCAAAAAATATCCAATCAGCAGTTTGTGTTTGATAAAACGTTAAAGCCTGCTCTTCATTTTCAACCCAAAGATAATTAAGCTGTTCTTGCTCGATTATTGATTGGATAATTTCATCGTGTACACCATGATAAAACACGAAAGTAGCACTTCCAGTATCCTGCTTTATAAGTTGGTGATATACGGGTAAGTATTGAGGTAAATAATATAAATGAAGTACGTCGAATATAAGATGCATAATGGCAAATAAGTGTAATTTAAGCGAAATTTTTCGTTTATATTAACATTTATTTGCCATTTAGTTGCAGCTATTTATTTCCAATTATCCATACTAGAACGTTTTCTAGCTGCGAGCCTTGGTAAAACGAGGCCAAGTATAAGACCGATTGCCAACACGATAGCACCATTAAAAAAATACTCTTTCTTTAAGGCTAAATCTTGGTTATCAACTTTTGATTGCGCAGTATCCAAATCACGCGTTAATGCCGTAATTTTTTTATTTAACGCTTTTTCATTGGCTTTAAGTTGATTAATTTGCTGATTGGCCAACGACAAGCTTGATTCAGATTGTTCGACACTTTCTTCTTGATTGGCTAATTTTGTATTTAACTCAGCGATAGCAACACGCATGCCTGGCGTTTTACTTAAATACTTGCTTTCTACCCAGGTAATTCTATCGCGCGGATCAATGATTTCCGTGTATCCATTAGATTCATTGCCGGTAAGTTTAATTTCATCACCTGCATTTACACTACCTACGATACGATAATTAGCTCCCGCACCTGCATGCATATAAATAAATAAATCATCGATAATATACGCTGATTCTTTCGGTTCTTGTTGTGATTCTTCAGATAAGGCCTGTGGCGCTAGTAGCGACAACGTTGCAATCACCAGACATGTTATTATTTTCATTTAGTTACCTAAATACACCTTTTTCTTTCTTTGATGATGAAAATAGTAGGGCTTTGACACGACGATAGCAAGCGAAAAATATTGCACCCCCGCGTTAGCTTTTGTATGGTAAACTAAATAAAAGCCAACTTTACCGTAGAGTTTGTAAGATATAGCTAATGATCACCGAAGTTGAACTTAAATTCTTGATTTTAAGTGATGATGTATCTGAAAGAATCAAGCAATTATTAACAAGTCACCAGATACCCTATCAACATAACGTTAGAAAATTACACAATTGTTATTTTGATACCCCCGATTTAAAGCTTAGGGCATTGGATTGCGGCCTTCGTATTCGTCAATATGAAACGCACTTAGAGCAAACCATTAAAACATCAGGAAAAGTGCTTGGCGGGTTGCATCAACGTCCAGAATACAATATTACTGTTGAGCATAATTTTCCGGATTTGTCTTTATTTCCAAACAGTATTTGGCCTGATGATGCTAATGTTGAAGCCATTCAACGCGAACTAACTTCTTTATTTTCGACAAATTTTCAGCGTGAAACATGGCTTGTAGATATTGAGGGCAGTAAAATTGAAATGGCGCTTGATCAAGGTGAAATTCTATCGGATGGCAGACAAGAGGCTATCAATGAAATTGAACTTGAATTAGTTGAAGGTGATGTATCTGCATTATATAACTTAGCAACATTATTATTTTCTCAACTTTCATTGCGTGCCGGCATTCACAGTAAAGCTGCAAGAGGTTATCGACTTTTTGCTGATAAGCCATTTAATTACAGCGTCGCCCTTTTTTTTAGCGATGACAATACACAAAATAACACACAACAATGGTTTATTGCCGCACTGAGCCATTATTTGCAACAACTTCAATTAGCGACTGAAAGTTACCTGACAAATAGAAAGTTATCAGCGCTCATGCAAATGGTAGAAATATTGTCTATTATCAGACATGGCTTTTGGCTGTACGATGAAATTATTACTGAACATAGTAAAGAAATTAGGCGAGAATTAAGCCATTTTATTCAGTTATTTGCTTGGGTTGATAGTGCCATTTACCTTAAAGAAGTGATGAATAAAACCGGAAATTATCGCAAAAAACTTGAATATAGCCAGCAGTTAATCGAGCAACTTAAGCTTGAAAAGCGAAGATTTCCTGATGCTGAAATGGTGTCAGAGCTATTACACAGTGAACGCTTTAATCAATTACAGATGCGTTTATTACAACTTATTTTAAATGATGATCCCTCAAAGGCGTTTTTGCCCGTAGCACAGCCTTCATTACTTCCTTTTGCACGTGAACAAATGAATAAAAGTTTAACAGAGCTCCATGTTGCAATTGAAGCCATTGATCCAACAGACGCTGAACAGTTTCTAGATAAGCGAAAAGTGCTTCATCGTTGCTTGTTAACGGGCAACTGGTTTGGTCATCTTTTTGATCAGCAACATCGTCATCACTTTAGAGTTCCTTGGCTTGATATGCAACAAGGGCTATCTGAATTACAAAGTTTATGGATTATTAAACAGCAATTAGAAAAACTTGCAGACGATAACAATGAATCTGTCGTGAAAGTCATTACGTGGCAGCAAAGAAAGGTTGAAAATTTACTTGTTGCCTTATCACATACTAAAGATGCTGCATTATCATTGCCCGCCTATTGGCAAAATTAATCATCATGATATTACTGCGTTTTCTGCTTACGTTAAGCTTATTGTTCACGTTGTCGATTCAAGCGAGTGTTTACGCTTTACCTACTTCTAAAAGTAGAGTTATTGGTGAAGATGTCAGACATGAGGTATTACCTGGAGATTACTTTCAGGCGCTGGCTGAGTATTATAACGTAGGTTTACTTGCCTTGATTGAGGCTAACCCTAATGTAGATCCCTTTTTGCCGCCGGTTGGCTCACATATCATTATACCTAAGCGCATGATTTTACCGTATGCAGAACGCAAAGGGATCATCATTAACCTTGCGGAGCTGCGCTTATATTATTTCCCTCCTGAAGAGTCACTTGTTTACGTTTTTCCTGTTGGTATTGGCCGTGAAGGTTTATCAACGCCAAATTTAATCAGCGTTATTGGTGATAAACGTAAAAACCCTGTTTGGCGTCCGCCAAGTGCCTTACGGCAACGCTACAAAGAAGAGCATGGTATTGACTTAGCAAAAGAAATCCCACCAGGGCCTAATAATCCCTTTGGGAAATACGCATTAAGAATAGGCACTAGTGAGTATTTAATCCACGGCACAAATCAAAGAATGGGTATAGGATTAAGAGTAAGCTCTGGTTGTATACGTATGTATGCTGACGATATTGAATGGTTGTACCATAATATTCCCGTAGGCACACAAGTAAAAATTATCGATCAGCCGATAAAAATGAGTTATGAAGCCCAAGGACGTAAATATATTGAGGTGCATAAACCGTTAAGTGAATTTCCTCATGCTAAGAAGCATCAAATGTCTGAAGCGGTAAATGCTTTTTTAGGAGAAAGTATTACCAATGAAAAAATAAAACAATTACTTGCAGAGCAACAGGGGGTTGTTTACGCGTTGAAGTAATGAAACAACACATTACTTCAACGAGTTTGTAATGTGATTATTTTTTAAAACTTGAAGAAATGTTATGTAATTTTTGAGTGGTTTGCTTGTTAGCATTTTGTAATTGGGTCAGTTTACTTTCCGTTTTCTGATGTTGCTCTTTTAGTTTACTCACTTCAGTTGTCAGCTTATCTACTTTGTTTGATAACGTACTAACTTGTTGCTCAAGATTGTTCGAGCTTGCACAACCAGTAAATAAAACGATGGCGGTCAAGCCAGTAAATATCGTTGTTTTCATTTTCACTTCCTTAATCATTCTTATTGTTACTTACCATAGGTTCAATCTTTTCTACAAGCAAGTCTAATTTTTGTTCTAGCTTTTTATTCATCGCTAAAATTTCGGCATTTTGTTTCCGTAATTCACGATTTTTTACATTAGTATCTGAAAAACCGAGCAATTTTGATGCGACCAATGCACCTAAGCCGCCAATGATACCAACACCAGTGATGAACATCATGGTGACCATAACGCGACCAATAATGGTAACGGGGTACTGCGAGCCAAAGCCAATAGTAGTGCTAGACATAATCATCAGCCATAAGGCATCGCCAAAGCTTTGAATGGTAGCACCTTCAGTGCCAACTTCAGCATAATAAGTAATACAGCCTAATAGTAAAATTAATGTTGCCATAGATAAAATACATAACATAGCAACATACCGCGTTTTATAATTAACTACGCCAAATTCATCAACAGAATATAGTTTGCTTTTACTTGAAGTGATTTGAAAGACAGAAGACATGTGTTTATCGTCCTTGTAATGTGAAAGTTTTAGTTACAATCGAGGATAAAGCATTAACTAATTGAATAGGATACTGCAGGAAGATAAAAGTGAAACGTGCAGAAGTTACTTTCATTTTTTGTAAATTATCAATTGAAATATCGAGTACGGCACACATATACAGTGCCTATTGTTGTTCTTTATCCACATGAATAACTAAATCTTCCATTAATTTTCGTTTAATTTCAAGTTGCTGGCTTGCATCTAAACCATATTTTTCAGCAAGTGCTTGATAATCTTCACCAGAAAGGCTCACGGTAAGACGGGGACGTTTAGGTCGCTTGTTAACAGGTAACCCCAAAATTTCTCGAATTCTATCAGAAGGACTTAAGCCCGATTCTAGTGCCTCTCGACGAATATGCATTTGAAATCGCTCGTCAAGATCAAAAGCGACTTGGGTTGCTTTTGCTGCTTTGACAGAAGATTGCCATTTTTCAGGGATTTTTCTACTCACAATTTAGCTTCCTGGATACATATCGATAATATCTGTTGTCGGACGATATAAGGTTAAGAAGATATCTGTGTCGCCGTCTGTCCAAACTTCTGCTTCAATGCCTTTATCTTCATCTTGATTAAGTAATTGGTAGCGCTCTAATTGCTCACCAGCTTCTTTACCTTCAAAAGGTGAAAGTGATTCAGAACGATGATCTTTACGATGAAAATAACCTATTTGTGCAAAAATTCGTTGATGGTATTGTTGATCACTCCATTGAGAAGTATTGTCGTTATCAGCTATTCTATCAAGCGTAGCATTGCCAGGCTCTTCAAATAAGAGTGAAAACTGGTCAAGATCAAATAATGTTTCTACATCATTATGTTCAATTTTTATGGCAAACTTTAAGTAAACTACATCGTCTATATCTAGCGATAAAAACAATTGATGATCACTATTACCCGTGAGTACCCACTCTGTTTCAGTTTGGTGCTCGAATTCGTAACTATTAACGGCTGATACTTCAAATTGTTGTTCACGTAATATTTCTGGCAGAGCAAAACTGTCAGTTAATTGAATAATATCTCCAGTAATTAAATCATTTACCTGAGTAATTTTTCTTGGAGCCGGTTTGTCTTTGCTAAAAATATTTTTAAATAAGCTCATTTTTAATACCAAAAAAAGGCCACTTGGTTGGGAGACAAGTGGCCAAAGGGTTAAAGTTTGACTATTTCTGTTTTGCTTTTAAGCGTTCAAGGACAGAATTTGCGCTTTTTTCTTGCTCGCCAATGCCTGCTGCCTTTAACTTAGCCTCTAATGAATTATCGGCATTTTCTGACTCTAATACTTCAGCAGCTTTTAGTCGATCATCAAACTTCTGTTGCTTTGCTTTGATCCGCTCTAAAGAATCTTTAGCGCTTAGCAATTTAGAGTTGCTTGATGAAAAGTTATCAGTAATTGCAGACGTTGCTTTTTGCACGCTTTCTGTGGTTTTTACCATTGATAATTGACGTTTGTGCTCTTGCACCTGACGCTCACTTTTCTTCACCAATTCTTTTAATCTATTGGCATTCGTTTCAAAGCTATCTAAAGACTGCTGTTGAGCGCTAAGTTCAGTTTCTAGGGCTGAGATTTTTTCAGCAACTGCAAGTGCTAAGGCCTCATCGTCTTTTTCAAGTGCTTGCACTGCGTAGCCTTCATGCTCAGTAATTTCACGCTTGATACGGTCAACTTCTCTACTTGAAGCCATTTGTTGTGCCATAACACCAGTTAAATCACGTTTAGCTTTGGTTAAATGGTTTTCCGCATCACGAATTTCTTGTTCGAAAATGCGCGTTGCGTTTGCGTCTACCACGGCTTCGCCAACTTCAGTGGCACCACCACGGATCGCAGTCATAACTTTTTTAAAAATGCTCATAATATTACTCCAGTAATAGGGTGGTTATAATAAAAAGTCACTCATGTCGTCGATAACTTCGACGGCATTATTACTTAATACAGCAAGCTCGTGTTCAACATCGCTATAAGGTGAATTAATTGATAAGGCACCAAAAATTACATATTTATCACCCACTTTAGAAAATGAAGAAAGTGGCATAGGTATGTTCATTTCTAACATGGCTTCATGCATATCTGCTCGGGTATCTTGCTTTACTTCATCTTCACCCCAAAGGTAGGTAATGCATAGAATTTGATCATCTGTCACCGAAACAAAAATAGGTAATTCTTCACGTCCAATTACAGTGATCTGCAATACATCAACTTCACCTGAAATAGGTTGGCAATCAAATACCATTCCTGTTTCTGAGTCATCTGCTAATGCATTCAAGTGATTCGCTATTTTGTGAATATTCATTTGATTCCTCATCTCTAAAAGCTCGATAACATGTTATCGAATTTATCTACGACATATTATGTCGATGTGCTAAATGTAACATCGTGACATAATATGTCAAATGTATTGTTGTCATTAATTTATTATTGATTATAAGCACTATTTAATCCTTGTTGTTCACGCCAAGCTTGTTGGTGCAGTTGATAAATAGTATGACTGCCTAAATAATTTATGGGGATATTTTTTTGAGTCTGATAAAAATCAGTCGAAAACTCAAAAGCGCCAAGCAACATAGGCAGAGTTAACCAAGTCTGTTTGATAGGTATTGAAGTTAACGCTGAAAGTCTAGTTTTAGGGCTAGCTCCATTTTTTGATGCGATAGTCCAGCCCCACTCGCCGAAGCTAGGTACATTATCGTGGAATTGCTCAACATGGTTAAATCCTGCAGCATTGATTGTTTTACCAATCGCGATAAAAGCGTCTTTAGCATGATATGGACTGGTTGATTGCACGGAAATAAGGCCATCACCTGATAGTAATTGTTTAAGCTTTGCATAAAAACTAACTGAATAGAGCTTATTTAGATCGGGGTGATTAGGATCTGGTAAGTCGACAATAATACTATCGAAAGTTCGGGCCATCGAAAGAAAGTTATCAATGGCAAGAAAAGCATCCTGATGAATGAGCGTTACTCGCTTGTCTTGTAAACTACTCTGATTAAGTTGACGTATTTTCGTTGATAAAGTCGAATTGACGTGGTTTTCTGGGTGTTTGAAAATATTAACCAGTTGTTCGTCTAGATCTATTAGTGTTACTTTTTCAGGTGACCAAGCTAAAACATCTCGTAATGCTAAACCGTCACCACCGCCAATAATTAACACATCATCATGTCTTGCTGATCCTGCTAAGGCAGGAGTTACTAAATAGCTGTGGTAAATATGCTCATCCGCAGACGAAAATTGTAAACGACCATTGAGATAAAAATTTAAAATGGAGGGGCGATCGTTACCTAATTGGCGTTCTGTGAAAGTTAGTTGTTGGTAACGTGTCTTCTCAGTGTAAATCACTTTGTCTAAATATAATAGGTTACTCATGGTATTAAGCCATTGATTACCTTGTTGATAAATAAACAGCAAGCCGATAAACATCACGGTGTGTAAAACAATTAGTAGCTTTCGCCAATGAAGGTGTTGCCAGAAAGCAAAGATAAACACAAAGCCTGCTATTAAATTAAGCCCAGCAGTTAATGCACTTGCTTTGCTGATATCAATGGTAAGTAAAAAAATCACCCAGATAGCCGCACCAATGCCAGCACCTATATAATCTGCACCATAAATGGTACCTAGGTTATTTTTTAAATGCTTTTCGTGTAATGCTTCACGGATCTTAGCTATTAGTGGAATTTCCATGCCAATGAAAAAGCCCAACATTAAGCCGAAAAAATATGGACTATTTAATGCTAACCAAGTGAATTGTTTGATAAAGCCGCCACGAGGGAAAACATCAGGCGGTAGTGCAAAGGTATCACTGATTATTTGTGGCAGTAACTGCGTAATAGCAATTAGGCCTGCAATGATTAAAATTGCCGTAGACCCTATAACCGCAACTAGCAACTCAAGCCAAACAATACCATTAAATGCACAAGAAATTTTACGTGCAGCGAAAGCGCCTAAACCCATGGCGACAATCATTAAGCCGATCATGGCGTAAATAGCGCTTTCCATTATACCGAGCACACGCCCAGCATAATGAGAAAGTAAATATTCGTATATTAAACCACAGCCGGCAAGCACAGCCATGGAAAGTATTAATAATACATCGTACCAAAATAGCCGATTTTTAAAAAATCTGGGCAACGTTTTACGCCATTAATGCCGTTAAGATTAACGCGATAGAAATACTGATCGCCATTTCAACGCTTGCTACGCCAATATTATGCTGTTGGTCTACTTCTTCAACTAAGTTAATTCCCCATAGTATTAATCGTTTAGCAATAGCGGTTAATAACGCCACCAATAAGGTCATGAGTATACTGAATACAAACCAACCCACTAATGTTTCAAACAGGGTGTCTGGGCTGTAAACTAAAAAGTAACTCGCTGCTGTTACTGCTAAAGCTGTACTAATAACTTGGCCGGCATAACGGATGGCTAACGCGTCTTGGCCGTTTGCAAAAGCTTCTTGCATGCTATCTCGTTGGTTATTTTTTGCGTACTGCTTTTCTTTTATGCGTGTTACAAGAACTAGCATTGCTTGAGATACTACAAAGCCTGATACGATAGCAATAAAAGTACTGGCATCTAATCCATGTACCCAAAGCAATACTGCGCGAATAATAATGGCTGTTGCTATTGCACCAGCAGCATCAACAATACCCACAGTTACGTTACGTGCTTTAATTTGTTCTGTTTTGTTGATTTGGTTGAGCGCTAAACGATCGTGAATCACTCGGCCGATTTTAATTAAAATTAACCCTAATAAACCATAAGAAAGCATTCCAATTGCTTCCATCGCATAGCTTTCTGCATTTTCGCCTGTAATGGCTCCGGTTAAAACAATGCCTAATGCAGCGACACTGCCAGCGACACTGATACCAAAAGCAAAGTTATCTTCTTTTGAAAGCTCATCTGTTGCATTTACTTGGGCAGAAATACCAGAAATAAACTTCATAAAACCAAGTAAAAGAATTGCAATAGATATATCAATCGCAAGATAGATTAGCAGGTCTGCATTGAGGCCAATATTTTCAAGTAAGGTATTCATATTAATTCCTTGCGTTTGTTGCTCTTATTTTCCGCGACGAAAACTACGAGATGTAGTGTTGGCACTATTTCTAAAACTGGCATTCTTGCTGTAGCTCGAAGATTTTTTCGCATAACTGCTTTTTGCGCGATTGCTTTTTGCAAATTTATTAGCGCTTGATTGCGCACTTCTGCTTTGACCAGATAATGCTGAAGCACCAGATTTATTTTTACTATAAGGACTGGTAAATCGTTGGCCTTTATTGCTAAACGACTTTCGCGTACGTGTTTCTAACTGTGATTGTTTACGAAGCTGCGTGGGCGAACTATAGCGTGTACGACCATAATCATGGTAGTAACTATAATTGCGGCCTTTACCCCATTGGTGATAGTAACGTTTGCGATTATAACCAAACATGTTATCCATCATAGAATAAACACCGTACCATGCCCAAAATGACATACCGCTGCTGTTTGTTTGCCATTGGCCATAATTGGGATTACCGACTAATTGCTCACCTACACCGAAGTCCTGTGCTTTATTTGCTTGCAAACTTTGTGATTTACTTAGTGCATTAACACGTGGTAACGCGCCATCTGACATGTCTGCTAACACATTGAGAGGATCACTTAATGCGTCAGAATATAGCGTAGGGTCTGCTGCTTGATAAATGTTGAGTAACTCTGCGAATGCAGCTTCATTACTGGCAAACATTTGCGGTTGCTGTTTTACGGTGTTTAATCGATCTACAAGTGCTTTATACATAGGGCTTTGTGTCGTTGAATCTTTCAAAAACTCTTCAACAACAGGGCGCAATTGCGGTTTACTCTCAATCAATTGCTCTGCATACTGTTTGATTAGTGTTGCATTGCGCACATTACCAGAGGCCAGCGCATCACCAAGCTGTGTGATTCTCTGCTCGGTTAATGGCGTTTGTTGCGCTATTTTGTCAATATATGGATCAGAGCATCCTATTAGCAGCAATAGAATAACGATGATTAGCGATTTTGTTAACTGGTGCATTTCTGCCATAGTTCCCTCAAAAATGCTATGATTATCATTCATTAATAGCATTGTTGACATAATATGTCTATTGATATTTTGTTAACTAGCATTATACAAGTTTATACGATAGGTGATAGTGTTGAATAAAGAATTTCGCAAACCTCTTTTACCTGTTTTGTTAACACAACAAAACAGCAACTGGCAGCAATTTTGTGAACAATACCCCGAAATAGCAACGGAATTTTCAACTAAGGTGGCACCACAACGTGTTGCTGACTTCAAACAAGCTATTGCCTTAAGTGACTTTATTTATTGTTCCGCATTACAAGCACCCGAAGTGATCACCGCTTTGTTTGCATCAGATGATATCTACCAAGCTACAAAGCCTAATTATCAGGATATGCTAAATGAACGATTAGCTAGTTGTGACAGTGAAGAAATATTACATCATATGTTGCGACAGTTTCGCATGCGGGAAATGGTTGCAATTGCCTTTGCTGATATGATTTTGGATATATCACTGGATGAGTCGCTTTCTAGATTGTCTGCGTTAGCGGATAGCTTGATTTTATCTGCATTAAATTGGCTCTCTCATGCCTGTTATAAAACGCTCGGTAAGCCCCTTAATCGCAAAGGAGAATTACAGCCACTACTCGTGTATGGCATGGGAAAATTAGGCGGTAGAGAACTAAATTTTTCATCAGATATTGATCTTATTTTCGTTTATCCCGAAGCGGGGGAAACGCAAGGCGGCCGAAAGTCGGTCGACAATCACAATTTTTTTACGCGTTTGGGGCAAAAGCTCATTACCGCGTTAAATCAAAAAACAGCCGATGGCTTTGTTTACCGCGTTGATATGCGCCTACGTCCTTTTGGTGACAGTGGTCCCTTAGTGCTTAGTTTTAATGCCATGGAAGACTATTATCAAGAACAAGGGCGAGATTGGGAGCGCTATGCGATGTTAAAAGCGCGCTTAATTGGTGAAGGTAAATACCATGGTACGTTAAGTAGCATGCTTCGCCCGTTTGTTTATCGCCGTTATATTGATTTTAGCGTTATTGATAGTCTTCGCCGTATGAAGATGATGATTGCTCAAGAAGTAAGACGTAAACAACTTAATAACAACATTAAATTAGGTGCTGGTGGCATTCGTGAAATTGAATTTATTGTGCAAGTATTTCAACTGATTCGTGGCGGGCGGACAAAAGCATTACAACAACGCAACTTGCTATCTGTACTACCTGAATTAGTCAATCATGAGGAAATTTCTGAACATAGTAAACAAGTGCTAGAGAAAGCATATCGCTTTTTACGCCGAGTGGAAAACATTGTACAAGCATTACATGATGAGCAAACGCAAACCCTTCCTGATTCATCACTCGATCAAAGTAGGTTATTACATGTATTAGGTGATGATGTTTTTCCAAGTTGGCCACAGTTTTTAGCATACACACATAAATTAATGGCAGCCGTTCATCAAGAGTTTACATTGTTGATCGGTGAAGAAAGTCCGAGTCAGCAAGATATTGATGATCATTGGGCTGACTTATGGGATGGGGACTGGTCAAAAGAAGAAACAATTGACTGGATTTCTAATCATGAAAAAGAGTGGCATGGCGAAAAAGTGTATCAGTTATTAATTGATTTTAAGCGTGATATCGATCGTCGTTCAATAGGGAGTAGGGGGCGTCAAGTTCTCGATAAATTGATGCCACAACTATTAACCAAAATCTCTGACTTTCAAGCTAATGAACGGTGTATAGAACGTGTAATGTGGATATTAGCAAAAATTGCCACACGAACAGCTTATTTAGAATTATTATTTGAAAATGTTGGTGCACTTAAACACCTTGTAAAGCTTTGCCATGCTAGCCATTGGATGGCAGAGCATATTGCGAAGTATCCTATTATTTTAGATGAGCTTATCGATCCAAAATTATTGCATAATCCACCAACGCTCGATAGCTACGCAAATGAATTACGACAACAACTGTTACGTATTCCTGAAGATGATTTAGAAGCACAAATGGAATCATTACGCCAATTCAAGCAAGCACAACAATTGCGAATTGCCGCAGCTGATATAGCTGATGTATTACCTGTGACTAAAGTCAGTGATCATCTAACGGCACTCGCTGAAGCGGTCATTGCCGAAGTGATTAATATGGCGTGGCAACAAACTGCAGAAAAATATGGCGTGCCCTCAGCATTGCCTGATAATAACAAAGGTTTCGCTGTTATCGGTTATGGTAAAGTTGGAGGAATTGAACTTAGCTATAGCTCTGATCTCGACCTAGTTTTTGTGCACAATCATGACATTAATGATATGACTAATGGTGTTAAGCAAGTTGCTGCTGGCCAGTTTTATGCGAAAGTTGCGCAACGAATGATGCATATCTTTAATACCCGTACGGCATCAGGCATATTATATGAATTAGATATGCGTTTGCGGCCTTCTGGGAATTCAGGTGTATTAGTGGTTAGTTTGCCTACCTTTGCACAATATCAACATGATGAAGCTTGGACATGGGAACATCAAGCTTTGGTCAGAGCAAGGGTCGTCTACGGGGATGAGAAAATAGCCTCACAATTCAATAAAATACGCTGTTCAGTGTTAGCAAAAAAACGCGAATTAGCAACGTTAAAACAAGATGTTATTAACATGCGCGAAAAAATGAGAAATCATCTTGATAAGTCAGATGATACTGTTGTAGATATAAAGCAAGGAAAAGGAGGGCTAGTTGATATTGAGTTTTTAGCACAGTACCTTGTACTAAGTCATGGGAGTCAATTTCCAGAGATTTGTTACTTTTCTGATAACTTGCGTATATTTAAAGCGTTATCAAAATATAAAGTGATTGAGAAAGTACAACAACAAGCATTAGCAGAGTGTTATTGTCAATTACGAGATTTTGGTCATAAAACTAGCTTACAGCAAGAAGAGAATAAATTACCAAAGCAAAAATTTGACGCATTAACACAGCCAATTATTACTATCATCAACCAGTTTTTTCGAGAGCCACCTTCGGGAAGTAAATAAAAAGTGTGTGAAAATTATTTGTACTTAAAAACTACGAGATCGACTTTTTCTCGGTAATTTTACACACTCTTCATCTAAGTAAGATTTATGCTTTTCAATTAATACTAATGTTCGGTGTTGATAACAAAAGTAAGTAGATAAACCGTCTTGGAAATGACCATTGATTGCTAAACCTACTTGGTAGGCAGTATCTACAATATCTTTATCGATACGAAAAGGGTCTTTTATTATGAAATCTTTATCAAGCCACCAAATAACTTCAAGGCCCTCTGCTTTAGCATATTCACTTAACTTCTGATGTAATGTATGTTCAGGTCGAAATGGTCTGTTTAACTTAGTGCTTTTCCAGTTTTTTCTTAACGGGCGAGTCACTAAACGCTTTGCTTCTAAAATTTCTACAATATCGCCTTTATGGGGGGGCAAGTAGACAATATTGTTTCTTACCCGAGGCTCATCTTCATCTTCTGAGCCCCTTAAGTTAGCGTAAAAACGTGATAAACCTTCAGCTGCGGGGTTTGTTTCTTTTTTTGAAATTTTAGGTTTTTCTACAATAGCACTTTCGTTTGAAATGATTTCTTGTTCATCGTTTTGTGAAAACAGGGCTTCCTGATTGGCAATTAAGTAATATGCCAACCCGATCAGCAGTAGTGCAAACACAATATTCTTTAGCCAAAACATCATAAACGTGCCGTCAACTTTTTAATAAATTCATCTTAATTATAATAACATAATAAAAATCTGCTACTTATACAATGATGGGGCGTTTTCGTCAGGGCGGGTTTTAAATCTACGATGTAACCACATGTACTGTTCCGGTTTTTGCATTATTGCTTTTTCAAGTTCCTGGTTTATGCGAATAACGTCAGCTCTATCATCACTTGTTGGAAAGTTTTCTAGCTGAGGTGAAATTTCAATGGTGTAACCGCTGCCATCCTCATTCCGAGTGGGTATTAACATATGAGATTGCGTGTTTTTATTGCGCGCAAAAATAAGTGTGCCTGTGGTTGTAGCAGCATCAGGTACGGCAAAAAGAGGTACAAATAAACTACGTTTTCTTCCATAATCTTGATCCGGCAAATAAACACATGTTTCACCATCGTTAAGCGCTTTTAGTAACCCCTTAACATCACGTTTTCCTAGCATGTATTTGTTTGAACGACCGCGACCATGATACTGAAAAAATTCCATGAGAGGATTGTTATGCGGGCGATAAAACACCACCATAGGGTGCCCAGTGCCAATACCTCGACAATTTATCTCTGCACTTAAATAATGCATAGCCAATAATAACACACCTTTACCTTGTTGGTGTGCTTGTGCAAGATGCTCAAGCCCTTTCACTTGTACTTTTCGCTTTACTCGCCAGTCAGGCCACCACCAACCCATGCCTGTTTCAAGCAAAGCAATACCCGTATTTTCAAAGTTCTTACGTAAAAGTGAGTTGACTTTCTCTTCAGGCATGTCAGGAAAGCACAATTGTATATTGCGTTTAGCAACATTGCGTCGCTTACCACCAATTTTAAATAACAGTTTGCCGATACCGCGCCCTAGTACTAATTGTACTCGGTAAGGAAGCCAAGAGATGCTATATAGAATAATCACGCCAAGCCAAGTGAGCCAATACTTCGGCAGGAAAAACGCTAACTTAAAATTGGGTTGTAAAACTTTGTTTTTACTCACGGTAAGAGGTCAACTCATTTAATTTGATATGATACACTATAGATATTATATCTGTTATGGAATGCAGGATGAAAGTAGATATTCCCGCTTTTAACAAAGCACGTGTTTTAGTTGTTGGCGATGTTATGCTTGATCGCTATTGGTATGGGCCTACACAGCGTATTTCGCCTGAGGCTCCAGTTCCTGTTGTTAATATTAATCAAGATGAAGACAGACCTGGCGGTGCAGCTAATGTGGCACTGAATATTGCATCAATGGGCGGTAAAGTCTCTCTTATGGGAGTTACAGGGCAAGATGAAGCAGCGCAATCTATTGAAACGCGCTTATCGGCAATGAATATAGACTGTTTTTTTGCTAAAGATGCCAGCATACCTACTATTACTAAGTTGCGTGTGATGAGCCGAAATCAGCAATTAATGCGATTAGATTTTGAACAGTCACTGGCCGCTGTTGATAAAACGAGGTTATTACAACACGTTGAAGCCGTTATTGCTGAACATGATGTCTTACTACTTTCAGATTATGCCAAAGGTACATTAAGTGGTGTGGAACACCTTATTGCTGTGGCAAAAAAACACAATGTTCCTGTTGTGGTTGACCCTAAAGGTACTGATTTTACCAAATACCAAGGTGCAACCATGCTTACACCTAACATGGCTGAATTTGAAGCGATTGTAGGTACTTGTATAGATGAAGCTGACATTGTTGCTAAAGGACAAACCTTACTACAATCGTTAAATCTAGATGCTATGTTAGTCACACGCAGTGAACACGGCATGACATTACTCCGTCAAAACCATGAAGAATTTCATTTACCTACTCAGGCGAAAGAGGTTTATGACGTAACTGGCGCAGGTGATACTGTAATAGCAACGTTAGCGCTGGCACTAGCTGCTGATGCTGATTTACCCCAAGCGAGTGCACTAGCTAATATTGCTGCAGGTATTGTTGTTGGCAAGTTGGGAACTTCCACCGTAAGTGAAGCTGAATTATTAAATGCAGTTTTATCTGGTCAAGAAAGCGGTTTTGGTGTTGTCACTGAAGGTCAGTTAAAAATAGCCGTAGAGTTGGCTAAAGCCCGTGGTGAAAAAATTGTGATGACCAATGGCTGTTTTGATTTACTGCACGCTGGCCATGTTTCATATTTAACCTATGCAGCTGAATTAGGCGAAAGACTCATTGTTGCAGTGAATGATGACAGTTCGGTAAAACGTTTAAAAGGTGAAGGTCGGCCGGTAAACCCCGTTGACCGAAGAATGGCGGTTTTATCAGGTTTAGCGTCAGTTGATTGGGTTGTACTATTTTCTGAAGATACACCACAAAGGCTGATTGCAAATATTTTGCCGGATATCTTGGTGAAAGGTGGAGATTATAAAGTAGAAGAAATAGCCGGAGGTGAAGACGTTATTGCCGCAGGTGGGCAAGTAAAAGTGCTTAATTTCGAACAAGGTATTTCTACTACTGAAATAATAAATACTATCCGTTTAGAAGACTAGAGCGTGTTGATCTTTCATGTTTACTTTTGCCGCAATTTGTTTGGTATTTATACAAGGCAACACTTGCGCCGTGTAGTTATTCTACTCCA
>NZ_MKQD01000068.1 GCF_001913705.1 Thalassotalea sp. PP2-459
CACATGAGAGTCTGGGTAACCTGCCGCCGGCAGCTTACCGAGAAAAACTGGAAAATTCTAATTTAGAACTGTGTCATTAATGGGGAAGTGGACAATAGAGCCTGACTATTATGAAAACTTTGCAGAAAGAAAAAACCTTTATGCCAAAATAGCACGAGGTGAAAGAGCCCCAAGTAAAAACATTCGTAAATTATTTCCCGAGTTAGAGTCTACCTGGAAGTCACCTATTTGGGAGGCGCTTGAGTTAGGTGGTGAGCCCAAAGATACTTTCGTTGAATTCTACCAAAGTCTTCCTATAAAGTTTCAGAAAATAGTTTTCTCTAAGGATAGCTCCCCTAAAAATGGTTTTAAAATTGGTGTATCTCAACCGCAGATTAAAGCTATTCAAAACTTTTGCTGCGAAAATGCATTAGCATGCTTAATAGCGTTGAATGCACAACCAAAAGAAATGTGTATAGCTTGTGGAGGTAACCTAGAAATACCGCTAAACAATTCACTTTTAGATCACTTTGCTGTTAGCCCCATTAATTACTTTAATCAAGAAATATTAGAGTACGTCTTTGAGAAGTTAATACGAATAAAAGATGAACGGTACTATGAAACTTTTCCTGAAGAAAAGGCTAAATGGCTTATTCCCAATCTGCATTCATCCTTCATGCTAAATAAAAAAATATATATTCTAAAACTAGCAAGGTATTTGATTAGTGACCTATTTCCTGAAGAAGAAAAAAAATTACTAGCAATATGCAGAAAACTTAACACAAACAAAATATTCGAAGAATTAGTATTTCTTCAGCATTCCTATATTTCAAAGCCACAATTACTAAATGAAGTCATTATAAAATTTAATGATAATTTGCCTAATTCAAAACAAATCAACATATTGAGTTTTCGAGTTAAGTTGACTCAGTTTCTAAAGGTTCACAAACCTTAAACATTATTCTAAGCAACAGTTCCCCCTAAAATTGCCACTTTTCTCTGACACAAATAAGAGGGAATAAAGCATATAAATCGTTAAAAATGGACAAATAGTTCTTCGTCTCTGATTTTAGCCAACTATTTTATTGTCTCTTAAAGAGGCGTTGATTCCTTAAAAATTCAAACAATCTTGTAACAGATAAAGAAAAATTGAGGCGCTAAATAGAACACTGGATATAGCGAATAGTCGCACCGTATTGCAAGATCGAAAAAAACTACAGACCATGACTAGACTTAATACTACAGCGGTAGTTAATGGAACTTTTTTGTGTGGGTTAAATTGAGAGGTTTGTAAATTACTCATTCGAATTACCATTAGTCTTACTCTCGATTTTCAAGCCAGTTCTTCGTTAACCGGCAATCGAGGATAATAGCTAAAATGGTATGGTTCAATGTCATCGACTTTGCCATCACGAAGGGCTTCCCTAGAACCAAGGGAATTAAAATATAAAGGTAAGTGTCCTGACTGTCAAAGCTAAGATGTACATCAATGAACGGGGCTTTGCTGACTTAAAAACTCTTAATAATTGAAACTGATAATTCAAGTTAAGACTTATTAATTTTGGCCCCAAAATGACACTTATGATCAACCTGAGACGTATCTTTCTTGCTTAAATAATAAATTGGGGCACATACCAAATGTTCTTTTTTCATATTTAGTAAAATACTTTCCGTATTAGTCACAATGACTATCAAATCTTTCCTTAACAGTATTACTCTTCCTTCGAGTTGATTACCATACGCATCATTAACAATTGAACATCCTGGCACATGGCCTATTTTTTCTTCAATTTTATCTAACGGTTGGCATACAGGTTTAGAAATTATAGCTTTACCTTTATCAAGGCCTACACTGTATGATGCCGAAAGTAGTCCCCATGTAGTTAATAGCAAAACAAAAACCAGTATCATAAAAACTGAAAAAGTGAAAAAACCCAAAAGTGGATAGGTAATCATTTTTTTTAGCCATTCCGGTAAGCTAAGCTTTTTCCAGTTAAATTCGTTAGATTTACTTTTCTTGGGCGTAGGTTTATCAAGAATCAAGTAAGCGTAGAATCCAAGGACGATAGCTATAAATAACAACATTTCCCATCTCAGGCTGACAAAATCAATAATAGCTTTCAACCACACGTCGTTAAATGCTCTTAGTGCCAATACAGTTTGGAATGATGATTCCTGAGGAGATAAAGCTAATTCATATTAGCCTAACCCTAATCCTTCAATTTTTCCTTTTAGAAAGCTATAACCAACAAAATGATTGATAGCGGCAATAGCACTACCAACAATAGCTAATATAGAAAGCTTGGTAACTATTCTTTCAACCCTTCCATCGTTTTTCTTCGATAATTTAGTTTCTTCCATGTGTTTTCCTAAGCTTTTACTCTCTAAAAATTAATAAAAAGCACCAATAATATTTTGAATTTATTCAGTAAATTTAACCTTATATGTTTCTAGATAAGATTACTATTCAAACCAAAATTTATAGCTTAATTATGTCGAGGAAAACACAGCCGCTTCATGCTCAATCTTCTGAGGTATACAGCAGTGCCAAATGCGTAGTCACCGCCTACCGAACCTACAGCATAAATAACTATCGCCATACTTGGTAAAATTCAATAATATAAGCAGCTTATAATTTAGGGATATGTGTATTCTTACCGATATAAAAGTTGGCCTTTGTAGTTCAAAAAAGGAAGTAAATAATGGATAAAGTTGTATTAATGGACGCTGTACCATCGATAATGTCGGCTATAGCAGGTGTAGCAGCTGCGATAGCTGCTTTTTTTTCTCTAAAAATAAGTAAAGAGGCAAAAGATATTGCGAAACAAAGCGCATTAGCTGCCCAACACCATACAGCTGCAAGTTTGCTATCAGATTCAATAGTGAAGCTAAAAGAAACAACTGAAGAGCTTTCAAATTTTTCACAAGACCTCGTACATAATTGGTCAAGCCACATAGGGCGTAAAGACGAAAGCTCTAAAGGTGGAGTTAATCCCAGACCATTACGACATGTGTTATCAAATGCCGCGGGAATGTTAGTAACACATGCTATTGAATCTCAAAAATCGCCTAGGCATGTTCATAGCTTAATGTATTCAATAGTAAGGGATGGTGTGCGAAACCTGAACGAAGATGAGTTCAAATCACTGCTAAAAAAAGCAGATCATTCTTATACAGATTTTGAAGGTGTATTGGGCAGACCTTCAATTAAGGGCTGTATTACGGAATCGAGAGCGTTTAGGTGGGCGTTTTACCAATTATCTAAAAGAGTTGCTAAAAGTGAGTGGAAATGCCTTTGGGACTCTACATGGCAAGAAGATGGTTGGCTTTACTTATATGAAAAGCACTACTCAAATGTAAAACCAACGATTGCTGATATTAATCAGTCGCTAAAGTATGAAAAAGCAAAACTTGCTCACACCGTATTTCCTCTCGAATCAAACCCGAGACTTTCATCAAATTATAACAAGGTAATATCTATCACAGATTCGCTGCTTGAGGACTGTGATTTAGACTCGATTAAACCATATATAAATTGCTCATATGAACCAGATTTTATTGAGTTAATAGTTTATTCAATGGGCATCGCCGAGCTAACGTCTACCGTCATAGAAGACTTGTATAAGTATGATTTGAGCTAAAAAAGAGCAAAAATAAAAATGGAAAAGCGAACATTATTTATAAAACCAAGCCGGCCTATCCAAGGTGATATTAAGCTAGATCCTGTGTTAATCGTCCGAAATAAACTAGAAGACATTGAGACAACAATTGTTTTGGATACAAATATTCTTATCGGCATGGAGAAAGTAGTTGATAATGGTAATAAATGGGCTTCAGTCAAGAAACAAGGATTACATAATTTAGTTAAACTTCTGCAAAGAAGCCCCCCTGAAAGCGTATGTTTATCTCCAGGTTTGGCTCTAAACGAAATGCCTCCAGAGCTAGCTCAAGAATCTCGAAAAAAATATGAAACTTTCTGCTCTGTGCACCTACCTGGTTATGTTGACGCACCTAATTGCATACATTCAGAATATGAAGGAAAGAAAAAAGATTACGGTTATGATGACCTAGCACCAGAGTCAAAGGCTGCTCTAGCAATCCCTTTTACGTGTCTTCTGTATCTAAATTTAATCGACAATAAATTTAAAGGTAAGCCGATTGAAAAATTCAAAGAATTTTTAGATAAACTAGAAAACAAAGTTGACTGCTTAAGCTCTGCAGAGATTGAAATAGCAAAATATTGCTTTGCAGAGCCCCCATCTACTTGTAGAGAAACTATTGAGTTAAGAAAAAAGATCAGAAAAAATTTTCTTAAGACTGGCGATGAAAAGCTGCCTAAAGACGCATCTGAAGTATTAGGTATCGCATTTAATGGAGCCTGTGATATTCATCTATTGCAAGCAGCTAATTTTTTCGATCAAAATGGTATTGATGGTGTAAAACAAGATTCCTGGATTGCAACCAAAGATAAAAAGTTAGTCGAGTTTTGCAATGTCTTTCATCACGTAAATACCGATGGTGAAGTTGGCAAACACGCCGCAAAAATAGTTCACCCTGAACACTCAAGAGATATTTATTGGATGTTAGCTGATAGCGAATTTAGTATAAGAAGTTTTATTAGAAGACAAGCTCATGAGTCGAAAGAGCTTGAGCTCGAAACCTTGATTCAAGTTGCTGATGAGGCAATTAAAGATATTAAAGAAGCTTTCGAATAGTTGAACCCTGTATTTTCCCCAAGTAAACCGTACATATTTTGATTTTTCTATCATTCTATGTTTCTACTTGCGACTTAAAATCGCTAAATATTTAATTGAAAATCAGACAAGTAGCCACATTTACTATAAGAGGTATAGGAGAGAATAATGTCGCTAGAACAAACAAAGGCTCAACTACTTGCTTCAACAGAATCTGAGGAAAAGCTACTTGAAGAAATCGACAGGCTATATTTCCAAGAAATTCAGTCAGACGATAAATCATTACAAAGAGCGCTATCTGAACTGCACAACTCGAAAGATATTAACTTAATTAGTTTAATAGGAAATATAGATAGAAGTTCTTGTGAGCAAGACTTTTTTGCACTTCTACATGTATTTGAAGGTGCTATACCTTTATTAGAGGATAATACTGAAAATATTCTGAATTGCCTAACTAACCTAACTATACAGGCTGGTAGGGATCTAGCTGTTGGTGGAGTCTATAGAGCTTTTCAGGATTACTGCAGCTTAAGTTTAAGTCGTGCTAGAGAAAGTATCCTGATTATACTCAATCAACATAAACTAGACCCATATGCCCCGTTTCTGTCCAACGCTATCTTAGCGTACCCTAAAGATAATTTAGTTGAAGCTATCCAAACAGCTGAAAAGCTAATAGCACATGAGAACGAATTTGTCAGACGTCAGGGCTATTTTTCTCTAAGCATGCTTGATGTAGAGGAGGTACAAGCTAGCATCATTTGGAAATTATTTAGTATTAGCGCCAATAATGAAGAAGATAACGACTGCTGTGCGTCATTACTGAGAGCGGTACTCCGCTTTGGCGAAAAATTTCCACACTATTGGCAAGAAGTTGAAGGGTTACTAACAACAATTAACAACACAAACTCCCCTGAGGCACAGTATACGATATCTGATATTCTTGCCTTTCAACAGGCAGAAATTCCCGAAAATATACTTCTTTTATTGATACAAAATTTAACCAACATTTCTCCGGAGCATAAAGGCATAGTTGATAAAGTTGACCATGTATTAGTTAAGCTAGTAGAAAAAGGTCAAGTCGATTCAGCGATCAATATTCTTGAATCTGTAATATCTGATAATGTTAAGTTCTCATCGCTAGACTATTTCTCCAGCGAGTTATTGAGTAAGCATCAAAATTTAGTCAATCATCTAGTAACAAAGTGGTTCTTATCTGGGGAAACGGCACTTTGTCATGGCATATTAGACCTCATACATGACTCAACAGACAAGAATATTGAAATTCAGGCTGACACGGCATTACTCACTGACGAAGCAAGTAAGTTATTTGTATGCCGTAAAGCTATTGGCTGGTTATTTATGAGACCAATTGCTGCTGCCAGCTTAATTTTATCCATCTACGACTCTGTTTCTACCCAATCACATAACGATCTTGAGCATGCTTTATTTTCACCACTATTTCTAAGCTATCCAGGGGAGCTTAGTAGATATTTTCAGTCATGCATTGAAAGTGAGGTTCAAGTTCAACTTTGCCAAAACTTGCTAGACAAACTCCAAGCCTATAATGCTGACCTTGGACAAGTTGCTGGCTTGAAAGAGTTGCGAGCACCCAGTGAAAATGTCAATGCATACTGGAAACAATTCAATAAAAGCATGTCAGAAGCTCACGAAGAAGCGTCAAAGTCTTCAATCGTCAACTTGTTTACCACACAAAGGCTGTTGTATGGAAATAGTTCTATTTACTACGTACATACTGGCAATGGAGAGCGTGTACGCCAAGAGATGCAAATGCAATCAATATCTCACTCCGCCGAGTTACCTAGGCTAAATGTCCTAGATCCAGAAGTTTTAGATTACACCCTACGAGTTTACCGAAATGAGAGATTTATAAATGAAGTTAATTCTTAAACAATATTTGGCTTCATTAAAGGAGCGAAGTGAATTAGATGCTGTATTACCCGATTTACTTAGTTCTATGGGAATGAATGTATTCATTTCACCAACACGAGGAGTTAAAGAGTACGGTGTTGATATTGCTGCTGTTGGAAGCGTAAATGACGGCAACGAAAAAGTTTATTTATTTTCAGTTAAGTCTGGCAATCTTACTCGCGAAACATGGAGTAATGGAGCCGTTCAAGCACTTAGACCTTCATTAGAAGATATACAAGATTCATTTATACCTAGCCGCCTACCTCCTGAACATCGCAATAAACCAATTGTTATTTGCCTTTGTTTTGGCGGTGATGTCAATTCTGGAATAAGGCAGGAAGTTTCAGGCTACGAAAAGCGAAACACAAGAGATAATGTTTCTTTTGAAGAGTGGAATGGTGACAAGTTAGCTGAACTTATTCAGCAGTTTTTATTAAAGGAAGAATTGTTACCTAGTTCAAGTCAAGCCTTACTCAGAAAATCCTTAGCCATACTAGAAGAGCCTGAAAGCTCATATAGGTACTTCTTAAATTTAATTGACGAAGTATTATCGGAAGCAACTGACGCAGCCTCAATTGCTTCTTCCATAACACGATTAAACATCTGTCTTTGGGTTCTATTTTCTTGGTGTCGTGAAGAAAACAACCTAGAATCTTCATATATATCAGCTGAATCAGCGTTATTGTTTGCTTGGGAGAAGGTTAAAGAGTATTACACTGGCAGAAACAAGGCATCTAAGACATTTGATGCCATCCTAGATACATACCAGACAATTACAGATTCGTATGTAGATCAATGCGTAATTCCATATGTTGGGCTAAAATACGCCCTTTCTCATGCAGTTCAATCCCCATGTTCAATTGACGTTAACATCAAGCTATTTGATGTTCTAGGTCGATTAGCAATTAAAGGGCATTGGATATTAGACTCTCTATCTAAAAGCTACGTTTCAACCCCACCAACAGGTGAAGAAAGTGAAGAGCAAACGCAACTTATTGAACGCCTGAATGGAATAACAAAAGCTATTAACCAACTGGTAATTAACAACCCTATATTATTAACACCTTATAAAGATTCACAAGCAATTGAGGTTGGCTTGGCGGTTACTCTACTTTCAAATAATTCTGATACTGATAGCTTTGTAAGAAGTTGGCTAATCGAGATGATCAACAAAAGCCTATTTTCTTTTGCCAGCAATGGGATGTATCCAATTGCTGAAGAGACATACGAAAAGCTCCTAGAACACAGAAATAAAGATAAAGCTGATGCCAGCTATAAGCAGAAAGCTACAAATGCTAGTATCCTGTACCCACTGCTAGCAGTGTTTAGCAAGCTTTATAATTTGGATGAAATTGGTCAAGAACTGGAGAGTTTCGCAAAAGATAAACTATCGCACTGCACTCTACAATATTGGTACCCTAATGAATATAGTGAGCAACATATGTACTCGAATGTTGATTTGCATGGTTCAGCATCAACTAACTTTCCAATGAATGGTGATCAAGCTTTAGATCATATTTCCAATGAGTGTACCCATGCAGACTTCTTCAAACAAATGTCTGCTGTTATCAAGGAGAAAGCTCCGCTTGTGCTAACAGCCTGTCGCTGCTATCGATACCCTGTGCCTTTCCACTTCATTGAAGATTTGATAACAATGGTAGACAAACAGGTAGAAAGCTGTGATTGAAGATAAAAATATGGTTGATATTTGTACGACTCAACCTTGAAAACTATGAATAATTAATGGTAACTCATATCTCATATTAGGCCTTTGACTTGCAGCTATGAAACAGGAAAGGACATAAGAAATATTGATTTATCGAGACCTAACAAGGTAGCATGTCCTGCAAGTTCTAAACAGTAAGCGTTTTGTTTCAAAAGGAAAGCATGTCTACAGTTTCGACTATAAGTGGTACTCAAATAATTGATGGTATTGAGTACAACGAATATCCTGCACCAGATTCTCTTATAAAGGCTATGGAATCAGTTTGGGCGATGCAGTTAATTGCACAAGGTAACATTAGGTTAAGTCCATTATCTTATTATCAAAATTTAGAAAGTGATGAATTAGGAGATAATTTAGAAGGGCTTGGTGAACTCCAAATTAACTCGCACCCTTATGCAACTAGCTCTATTAACGAGATATTCGTTTGGTGTTGTGCTAATCCTGAAACAGAGTTTTCTAGATTGTTATCGCTAGATAATGCTTATGATGTAATTATTCAAATAACTAACCCTGTTGAGTTTGTTAATCGCATTTCAACTGCTCTAAGAGATAACAATTATCGCTTTTCACACCCTCATGTGGGTAGGGTTAATTATAATCGTTCAGATGAAGTTACAATAGATAGACTTCAGGAACAAATGTGGCACTGGAATACCTTTCAAAAAAGCGCATCCTATGAGCATCAAAATGAATTTCGAATCGTATTATCGGATCTATCATTTACTCTCGCTAGAGGTGAGGCTATAAATCTATCCATTGGCAACTGTGAAGATATAATTGAGTTAATTGAAACATAGCAAGCACCTGAATAGGTGCCTTTACAAATGTCCATTGAACTATTTAGGTACCAATAATAATTTAAAACAAGGAGCTGTTTTTGAATGATTTGAGAACTATTAGTATTCCTAAGATCACTGATGATGAGAAATTTGAATTTTTGTGTCGTGACATTTATCGAAATGATACTACTTATGAACTTGTTGAATTAAATGGAAGACGCGGTCAATCTCAGCAAGGCGTAGACATTTTTGCCAGAGAAGCAACTTCTGGTAACTGGATTGGTATTCAATGTAAGTGCAGAGCGTCAGGAATACAATTAACTAAAGCAGATATTCAAACTGAAGTAAATAAAGCAAAAGGGTTCAATCCGTCGATTCACACATTGTTCATATATACATCTTGTGAACGTGACGTGAAAGTTCAAGAAATCGTTCGAAATATAAATACAGCAAATTATCTTAAGTTTGTCGTTGAGATCAAATTTTGGAATGATATAGAAGAAGCACTTAAAGAAAATCAAAATTACAGCATTTACTATCGTTATTACAATAAGTTTTTTACAGATAATTTAACACTTGGTCACGCAGTATCTAAGCTGTTCAACTTAGATCTATGTTTCAATGATCAGTTTGATACGCATTATGAATTAATGCTAGGCAAAATTCCTAATTATCAAAATAACCACCACACTAATGCCAACTATTACCGAGGGACATATTTCTTTGTAAATTTGACACAAAACCTAAGTGAAACGTTTACGGTACCTTGCTACGATTCTGATTTGATAGAAGTATTTCCGAATCGAATTGATCGTCACCGCATATGCAATTGGTTAAATGAGTTGGGAAGCATTGATGATTTCATTTCCTCAGAAGCTAGCAGTCATAGGTTTTCTATGACTTCCGAGCAAAGAGCAGAGTTTATGAATGATGAATAGTAAATGTATATATCTCACGAAAGAAGGACAAATAGCAGTTGGCCCAGCTTCTTTGTCGCTTATATACGCCTATTAAATTTCACCTGGCGGTTCAAATTAAGGCTGGTCGACATCACCAATTGCAATTAGCTGTACTAGCTCACAGATAAACTCGAACTTTCATTTTTTTAGCCTGCCAAATTCTTTAAATCCAAATGATAGAATTAGCTAGAAATAAATTTATAAGTAATTGTTAAACCGACCTTTCGGCCATTTTATGCTTTAGTAACTCGGCCAAGTTATGGTTTGATGCACACATTAATACCCACTAACTAAAATACAATTTAAACTCTACGGATCGGTAGCGGATCGGATTTACCAAGTTTCTGTTGTTGAATATCAACAAAAACTAACTTCATGCTTTTCATAAATTTTGAAATGATACCAACTCTATTAAATATTTAGCCAACTTAGCACTTCATTAGCGCGCTTAAAACACGCTAAATAATTTAAGCATAGTCGCTCTATGGTTCGATTATTTAGGGAAGTTATCAGGGCGCTAATGAGTTCCCAAGGGCGAGTTTAAAAGGGTT
>NZ_MKQD01000069.1 GCF_001913705.1 Thalassotalea sp. PP2-459
TTCTGTATAGCGTGATTTTTTCATAGTCGTCTCCTGCATTAATCATTACAGAAAACTCTAATTATGTCTGTCTCAGTTTAAGGGAAGTGGACAAGTGCTACTTATATAAGCTTTAGTTTCTTTTTTCTATCTTCATAATCTATATACTTTGGAAATAAACTTTCCATCCTATCTAATAGATTAGATGCTTTTTCTAGTTCACCAGATATCGAGTATGCTTCAGCTAGGCTGTCGAAAGTGTTAGGGGTATCTGAATATTTATCGTTATTAAATTTGAATACGACAATGGCTTCTTGTACTTTTTTTAGTTTTAGCATTTCATACCCTAAACGATTAATCATTTTTTTATCTGTTAAGTAATCATTGTTATCGGGTTTTATGGCATTATTTATAATTGATTTAGCTTTAGTTAAATTTGAGTTAATCAATATTGGGTACAATACTTTACTTAGGCTCTGTTTTACTGGAGACGTTTCTTTGCCTTCAAGTAGATCATTTAGCGAACTATGTATATCATCGATAGCATCGTGAGAGTTATTGTTTGTTAATATAACAATTGTTTGCTGTGCATCTGGGTAAATAGCAAACCCAGTTGTAAAACCACGCCAATCACCAGAATGCTTTATTGCTTTTTTTCCACTTTTAGAAGGTTTCAGCCCCCAGCCAAAGCCATACTCTTTTAATTGATTATTTCCATATTCTGTTGAACTTAAAGCTTTTTCCCAACTATCTTTAGAAAATAACTCCTGACTTAATAGTGCTTGGGACCAGGTAAATAAATCTTTTGCTGTAGAGTAAATTCCCCCACTTCCCACCAAAAAATAAAAAGGAATTTGATCAAATGGTCGAGTTGAACCATCAAATTTTTCAATATATCCGTAACTTCTATTTAAATTAAATTTATTGTCATTATTTACTTGATATACAGATGTATCGTCCATTCCTAAAGGTTTAAAAAACTCTAGTTTCATGAATTGACTGTATGGCAACCCACTTACTCTTTCAATGATACTTGCCAATAAATAATACCCAGTATTGCTATATTTCCAGTTTTCTCCTGGTTCAAAATACTTTGGTAAGTTTTTAGTGGCAAGTACGGAAATCATTCTCTGATTTGTAATAGGGTATTTAACCTGGTCTTTGCGGTATTGTTTTGTAAAATACTTCATTGTTTCAGGAATACCGGAAGTATGATTCATTAAATTCTTTATAGTAATAGAAGGGTAATTAATTTCAGGTATGTACTTCTCAAGTAAATCATCAAAGTCAAGTTTGCCTTGATCTTTAAGTCGCATTATACCAGCAGCAGTAAATTGCTTAGAAACTGAACCAATATCAAATTTATGCTGAGTTGTTAGCGGCTTGTTGTGTGTAGTTCCATCTTTACCGTAAGCTTTATTTAGTATCACCTTACCTTCGTTTGCAACCAAGAATACTCCATTACAAACATTTATTTTCTCACAGTGTGATAAATAAGCATCGATGTTGTCTCGTTGTTCATTGGCATATAAATGCACACTAATAAAGAATATAGCGATAAAATATATAAAAGATTTACATTTGATTATGGGCATTATCAGTTACTCATATTGTTGTCTAAAATTAAATATTAAATAACAATTTATTTTTGTCATACCGTCAAATGATAAACGGCACTTAAATAAGGACAAACATATAAAAATAAGTGATGTATTCACAATACCAGTTGTGAATAAAGACATTATACTGATATCACTGCATAGTTTGATGCCTAAGCCAGCTGTTTATTAGTCATTTTTAAGTTGAATACAGAACACTTTACAGACACCTTATTATTCAAAGCTACTTTTAAACGTTTCTAAAACCTTTATTGTGACTAAATCATCGATAATATTCTCACGTACTGCAAGTTGTAAAGCGACTGTGCGCATTTGACCATGTTGCAAGGAAAGAATAGAAACTTCATTATTTTCTTGATTTAAAACCCATTCAGGTAGCCATGCGTAACCTAGATTACCTTTGACGTAATTAAGCGCTTCGTTAACCGACGAGACAGTTAATCTGTTTGAACTCCCTAACCAACCTGAGTTGGTATTATTTCTCAAACCAGCATCTCGAATGACGATTTGTCTATGATTTTCAAGCATGCTTAAAGTTAGATGGTTAGATTGTGATAAGTCGTGATCTGAATGAGCTGATGCATAAAGGTCAACTGTTGAAACGAGAACTGTTGTGTATCCTTTGGGAATCTTACTAGCAATACCTATGTCCACAGTACCGTCTTCTAGTAACTCTCCACACCTAGACAATGTCGTTTCATATAGTTGAATGTTTAAATTTGGAAAATTATCAAGCACAACATTTAAAACTTTTGATAAAGTGTCACGTGGAAATAGCGTATCGACAGCAATATGTAATGAAGAGTGTATTGCAAATTTTTGTGAAATAGCATCGTGCTCTAATGCGTTTGCATGACTAGTCAACCTCCTAGCTTGAGATAATAAGCTTTGACCATAAGCAGTGAGAACAGCCTTTCTTCCCACAATATCAAAAAGGGGTTTTCCAAGAGTTTGTTCTAATTTTTTTATACTATGACTTACGGTTGATTGTGTTTTAAACAAAGCATCTCCTGCTTGCGAAAAACCACCAGAATCAACAACAGCTATAAACATTCGCCATTGTTCTAAAGATATCTTTTGCATACAAAAAAACCTTAATATTTTTTATATAATCAATGTTCAAAACTTTAGTTATCCAGTCGTTGATGAATACTTTATCTTAACTTTGAAACTTGTAATGTTGTCTATTAATATCTAAGGTTTTGAGCTTACTTTAGAATATATAACACCTAAATGGTGGAGTTATTTTCATCCTATACTCCATAAGAGCGATTACTTTTAAAGTACTTAACTAGTCACTGATAGTAATAAATAAAACTATAGCAACTTTCATTTAATCATCATCTAAAATCATCAGTATTAGTTTTATTGTTAACCTAATTACTTTGTTTCATGGGTGAATAATTGGAACCAGTTTAAATCACCATAGCTAACCTTATTATAGAACTAAACTAAATTCTTTAGAGGGTATTCGCACTTTATTCATCAATGCTGTTGAGTCGCTTGTGTCGCGTTTACCTAAAGCACATATAACTGTACTTTTAAGGTGATATTGTTCTAAATTTAACACATCATCAAATCCCTGTTTATCAAATCCAGCCATAGGACAAGCGTCAACTTCATTAAGTGCAGCAGCAGTAAGTAAGTTTCTTAATGCAAAATAGACTTGATTCTCCGCCCAATGTTGTATCTGAGTTTCAGACAAGCTTAACATAATACCTTTTACTACATCGGTGTAACCTGAAAGAGAGCTCGCTGTTAAGTTACGTTGTCTCTCAGCCATTTTAAAATGATTAACAATAAATTCAGTATCAATTTTAGATTTGGTGGCGAGTACAAATAAATGAGAACAATCACGGACTTTTTCTTGTCCCATCGAATGAGAGACTAAATCATTTCGAACGTCTCTAGATTCAACTATAACCAAGCGATAAGGTTGCAACCCATAAGCTGAAGGGCTTAACCTGGTTGCTTCTATTAACTCTTGAATAATTTTTTTATTTAGCTTTTCGTCTGTGAAATTACGAACAGCGTAACGCCAATTAAGTGCAGATAGAATACTCATATTTCAGCCTTTATTTGGTCAAGAGAGGAAATGCAATTGGTCTTAAAGGTGATGCGTCGGCCCCCCTAAGCTTTAGAGGTGAAGCAATAAAAGCAAATTCATACGTTTCATTCTGAGATAAAGATTCCAAATCTAAAAGTTCAATAATAGGAACTCCCATTTGAGTTAATAAGTATGTGTGAACAGGAACATAATTACCTGATATTTCAGAAGGAAATGCCTCAAAGCTTAAGTTGTCTGCTCCCACAATCATGGCTTCTGATTCACTCGCTAGATACATGGCAGCAGACATTCCTAATCCAGGAGAATTTTTCATGTAATTCTGAGCATTGTTAAAATTTTTCATTCGCCCTGTTCTTATCAGCACAACATCTCCAGCTTGTATTGTTATCTTTTGTTTTTTTAGTGCTTCTTTAATATCCTCGGCCGTAACTCTGTAGTTGTCAGCTAGCATTGAAACGTTCTTTGATTTTGGTAAATCAATCATCACACCTCGTGCTACAATAGGAGGAATTGTTTCAGCCCCACTACGTTGCCAACCTTTATCTCCAAGATATTCATCGGCAGAGAAGTGGTTGTAAATTTTGCCGTCTAATCCAAAATGACTAAATGCATCAATGTGTGTACCTGTGTGTGTGTACATAGAAATTGCACTACCAGAGTAACTGACATGATGATTTATTTCTTTACCTTGGTTAAGAACATTATCGTTAATTGCTCCTCTAGGTGTATGAGTCATCCAAAACTGATAATGAGGGTCTCCAGCTGCTTGCCAGCTAGGCATACCTACATAATATTCAACAGCTAAATCAAACATTATACTTGTATCTACTTTAGCCATAACGGTAGCCTGAGAAAGGGGGGTCATCATATTTAATCTTCCAATTTCATCATTTTCCCCCCATGGACTTGTGCCTACGGTTTGTTTTGGAAAGTAGTCTGTAGCATTTGCTGTTGATAAAAGTAGGAAAAATATAACTGTTAAGTTTATTACCATGAGTTGATGTTTCATAATTTTACTCTTTATAATTATCTAGGTTTTTAATCACTAACGCTTCTAATTGCTCTTGGCTGAGTACTTCTGAAACAACGCTTTTTCCGTTTATAATGATGCTGGGAATACTCTTTATAAAAAACTGAGATGCGCGTTCATTATCGAACTCAACCAGTCGATCTATTTTTTTTAACTTTACCGTAGAAGCTATCTCTTCTTGCGGTAGGTTGATGTTGTCTACAATAGCGTTCAGTATGCTAGCATTGGCTATGTTTTTGTTATGGTAAAGGTGTGCTGTTTGAACAGCATCGAAAAAATCCCAGTGAGCGTTTTGTCCAAAAATACTTTCAATAGCTTTGGCGTATTTTGCTGCAAGATATCCACTAGGATAATCAAATTTAGCTTGGCGCATGCCTTCTATATTAAAACCATTAGGATTGTCTGCATACTTTTTACAACTTTGCCAGTGCCCCAATATTTCGTGCTTGGCGTTAGACATTGAACCAAACCTTTTGATCATCTCACTTTCATTTCTTTGTAATACAAAAGCGCGATGTTTAATTTTTACAGGGAAGTTTTCAACGATCCGTCGAAGCCTTGGGGAAAGTACATAACACCATCCACATACGGCATCATGAAAAAATTCTATTTGAAGCATTTCGATCTCTTAGTTAGCTAGGGTTAAACTATGTTATCTAGATAGAATTCAAATAAAAAATGGCTTATTTAAGGTTTACCTATTAATTAAATTCATGTCTAAACGAGATATTTGTGTTTTCTGTGAACCCTTTACCTACAGGTTGTGATTCTTCTTAAAATGTAACCTTTTATTGATAATAAAAAAATTCATTCAATAAGGTTACGTTATCTAAATTTTTAATGAGTCAATAAAGAATTTAATTCATTATTATCATCGATTTTTTTCATGTGATGTTCGTGTTCTCTTACTATAAGTTGTGATTGTTGTCGATTTGGCATTTGCCTTTATCGCTTAATATTCATTTGTTGAATTGGAGAGAAGATCAGTCATAGGCTTTATCGTATTGATAAGTGAAAGTAGTCATTTTTTGAAGATATGAATGTCTAGCTTTAATTCTTGAATGAATTATCGAAATAAACAGACGTGTCTTGTTGGAGAATAACTAAAATAAAATAACTACCTATATAAAGTCATTGAAAACAAAAAATGTATCAGTGTCAGTTGTACATAACATTACCGCGTAATTATGTTATTTGAAATTTGAAACCAGATATGTTCATGGGCCTTTTGAAGAGATAACGTATCAAAAAATGCAAAATATACAGAAGTACTTAGATTTTAAATTAATAATAGCGTTTGGTGCTAATTTAGATGAATTAATCGGTAAGAATAAACCCATTTTTATATCTGAATCATTTACGTTTAAATATCAGCCTAGTATTGATAAGTCTTTGTTAACAGAACCTGTTAGTAATAATAAATTATGTATAGAGTTACCTTGCTTGAACGAAGGTAACTCAGAGCTTTTACAAGAACTGTTAGATATTGAAGTTGTCATAGATAAAAAGGCGGGTTTCATTGATACCTCACGAAATATTACAGAGAGAAACGACTTAGATTATCGTATCAAAAAACTAGCTTTTTATGATCCTCTTACAGGGGTCTATAATCGAAAAGCTTTTGAAATAAAATTAATTGAATGTCTATCTTCTTTAAGAACTGGGCAAGGGTGCTTCTCAATTTTATTAGTGGATATAGATAAGTTCTCTCAAGTAAATCTAATATATGGCGAAAAAATTGGCGATTTGGTACTAAAAGCTTTTGTGTTACGTTTGTCTCAAAGTATTCCGCAATGGGGCAGCATATATAGACACAATGCAGACAGTTTTTTTGTTATTCTGAATGATAAAAACGCTGATAGTCAAAGTGAAATATCTTATAAAAAATTAGTGCTAGTTGCAGAGAAAATTATTCATGCACTTAGTTCCCCGCTGAGTATAGACAATAAAGACATATATATTGCAGCTTCTATCAGTATTTTAAAAAGTAAAAAAATTAATATTTCTTATAATGATGTAAAGCCATTACTTGAGACTGCATTACGAAGGGCTAAATCTAATGGTGGTGGGGAATTTGCCCTAGCTAGCGAGACAGAAATTTATTACTTAAAACGTCAATCTGAAATCGCTATGGCAATGCAAAATAAAAATTTTACAAATGAATTGTCATTGGTTATTCAGCCTCAATACAGTATTGATGGTTCACTAGTTGGGGCAGAGGTGTTAGTCAGGTGGTATTCTCCTATTCTTGGGGTTGTTACTCCAGCTGAGTTTATACCCTTAGCAGAAAACAATGGAAAAATTATTTTAATTGGTGAATGGGTAATAGATTCAGTATGTCAATTACTTAAAAGGTATAAGAAAAATTGTGCATGCATTCCATCTTTATCACTTAATATAAGTGCTAAGCAGATTGAACAGCCAAATTTTAGTGACACATTACTATCTACTTTAGCGCATTATGATGTTTCACCTTCACATATCCAATTAGAAATAACAGAACATACTCTCATAACTGATTTTGATCTGATTGTATCTAAAATGAATTATTTGCAAGGACTTGGTGTTCGGTTCTCTTTAGATGATTTTGGTACTGGTTATTCAAGTTTGAGTTACCTACAAAACTTACCTATAACAGAACTTAAAATAGATAAATCATTTATCGATGAGATAGTTGATGAGTTTTTTGAAGTATGTATTGTCGATTCCATTATCTTAATGGCAAAAAATTTGAATTTAAAAATTGTTGCTGAAGGTGTTGAAACCAAAAAACAATTTAATTATCTCAGTGCTCGAAACTGTGATATCTACCAAGGGTATTTATTTTCTAAACCACTTTGTATCGATAAGTGGTTAGCTTTGTTAAATCAACAATCAAGTTTTGAAGTATAGGAAGGGAGTAATAGCTATTGTAACGAAAGGTAAAGAACCGTTGATTTATCAAGTTGCTGAATATGTAGTTCTTTATCAAATGTCATGTTGCGTGGTAGTTAATTTATATTGAAAGAACTATTAAACGTTGTTAGTAAATAAGCAGTATTTTTTATGGTGAAACTTTAAACAATGCGGCTTAGTTTATTATTTAATTATTGCTTGAATTAAGCTACGAATGATTATATAGGAGGTATTAAGGTGAGCATACAGCAAAAAGTTAATAAAAATAGGTTAATTTCCCCATCATTTGCTGTCATTTTTGAATTTGTAGTAAAAGAAGGGTATGAAGAGCAGTTCATTTCAGCATGGTCTCAAACTACTCAAGGAATTTACTTGTTCAAAGGGAGCCTCGGATCTCGTCTACATCGTAATAAAGATGGTGCTTTAATAGCCTATGCTCAATGGCCTGACGAACAAACTTATCGTAAAGCGGCTAATATTGAAATGTCAGCAGAGTATGAACAACATAGAAAGGTAATGCTAGATAGTCTTAACTTAGAACGTACACGGACGCTCTTTGAAATGGAGGTAGAGTTTGATTATTTACAAAGAAGAAGTTTTGAAATTAATTATGGGTAGGTAAGAAATTTCTTTAAATGGTTAACATAAGATTACATGTTGTAAATGGGAAAGCACGCTATTGCGAGTGCTAAGGTGTTGTTTTAATTACTATATAAGGTTAAGGTTGTGATAAAAAAATACTGTTTAATGATGTTACTATTCATGAGTGCAATTGCTCAAGCGAAGAACGTTAATAGCGAAAGTATTAGTGTTGAGAAAGAGATTTCAATAAAAAATAATAGTCTCATCATCGCGGGAACACTTTTAATACCAGATGAACTAAATAGTGATTCTTTAGTCATCCTTTTGACTGGTAGCGGGCCTCAAGACAGAAACGAGACACTAGATGGTTTCTCTGTTTTTAAAGAAATCTCAGTTAATTTACAATTAGGCGGTGTGGCTAGTTTTCGATTTGATGATAGGGGTGTTGGTAGTAGTACAGGCAATTTTAATGCCTCTACTTTAGATGATCATGTTTCCGATGTAAAAAAGATAATAGAATTCTTTAAACACCATAATGACTATAATTTTAAAAAATTTATTCTTCTAGGCCACAGTCAAGGGGGAATTGTTGCTGCGAAAACTGCAGTGAACAATAATGATATTCAGAAAATTGTTTTAATGGGAGCTCCCTCTGTACCATTAGTTGATATTGTTCTTTATCAAATTCGTCAAGAATACATGGCTAAAGAAGTAGCTGTATCCGCTGTTGAAGCTCTAGTGTCTGCTCATAATGAGTTAATGTGGTCAATTAGTATGAATAAAAAAGTGGCTCTTAAAACAAAAAAATTTAATGAAGCAACAAAACAAATTTTAAAGTTGACTAATAAGAATATAACTTCAGAAGCATTAAATAAACAGGTAAATGACTCTTATAAAGAGTATGAAATTATTTATTCTTTACCATCTCTTACGTCATTCTTGTATCACGATTCAGCGACAGACTATGAAAAACTAGATATCCCTGTTTTAGCTTTTTTTGGGGGCAAAGACTACCAAGTATCCATTGAACAGAATAAAGATATTATGGAAAAAGCACTACTGAAATCAGAAACTAACTTTCATTTTGTAACGTTTGATAATGCGAACCATTACTTTCAGAAAGCAGAAACCGGTTTAAGAAATGAATATATAAAGCTAGATAAGGCATTTGTGAACGGTTTTATGAAAGAGCTTATAAGTTGGATTACTCTAAAACAGCACTTTTGATATTCTTTACTTTGTTAAATAGTTTTTAAATTACGTGTAGTAGCTCAGCTCTGACAAGTCCAAACTCATTTAAAATGGTTTTGTGAAACCACTCACAGATACCATTTGTTTGCTGTGACTTGTAGTAGCTCATATCCGATCTTACAGTTTTTATGAATAGGTACACATATCATCTGACAGACTGCTGTGAGCGAGTAGCGGACGTTGACCATTAAACTGTTATCGGCAGCAATTAGCCAATTGCGGACATTAGCTTTGAATTTTGTTTAGTCTCTTCTGTGCTAAAGGCAGAACTCTGCATATCAGTTATTCAAGACTGCTTGGATCCCAAAACTGCCATTTAAATTTTAAAATGCTTAGCTACACCTCAGTAGTGGTTTAACTAATGCATTATATAGTTAAATTAATACTCCTTAACCTATATTCTTTATAAAGCATTCGTTATTTAAAAGCTCTCATTGCTTAACCAAGCAAAGAAACCCAACACTAATAGTGAGAAAAAAGTAACGATATAAGGTGATAATGCTGCAAAATCATTAAAGAAAACGAGTGCATCAGTGATGCTGCCTATCAATGGAATAGCTAAAGAGCATGCTAATAGTATGGCCATAGTAATGACCTTCAGGCGAAACTTATTTGTTGCCTTAATATTGTTAATAATATTATCAACAAATTGCTGATCTACTATACGTGTGTGGTATTGTAATAACGAATGTAGAAGTGAGTCATCGTTAGTATTCATGGCGTATCCTTTTATCTTTGCTACAGGCGTTTTATTTTAAAATATTTATTGATGATTAACTTTTTCCGTTAACTTCTGTTTTCCTCGGTTGATATGTGACTTAACCGTACCCAAAGGAAATTTAGTTATCGTCGATATCTCTTGATGACTCATTCCAGCACTAACAGATAAAGTGACACAAGTCCGCTCTGCTATATCTAAACAACTCATTAGGCGCTCTATTATCAAGTCTTTCTCTATGTCTTCAAATTTTGCTTCGAAAATAGATAAATTAAAACCGTCAACTTCGTGTTGGTGATAAATTTTTTGCTTATATTTCAGAAAACAATTGTAGGCAATTTTATGTGCCCAGGTACTGAAAGAAGATTGGCCTAAAAAAGTATCGAGTTTTTGATAAATTTTTAAAAAAGCTTCCTGTGCAATATCATCCGCAGTTGCTTGATCTCCAGCGTTTAATCGGCGAAGAAATTGTCGTATTGCCCCTTGGTGTTTTTTGATAAGCGTAGCAAATGCATTTTGATCACCACTGCTGATAACTCGAGCAATAAGTGTGTTGTCATCCACCATTATCAACTGTTCTTCTTATTCAGCATTTTGGTTTGTTTTCCAACAAAGGAAAAAGGCAACGCCTAACATTAATGGGAAAATACCAATAGCAAGCCCAATACGTATTTCATTAACGATGAATCCTGAAAGAACACAGGCTAACCCAACACTTGCTAAGGCTAAAGCACGACGTAAATCGATAATTTTTTGTGATTTGAATGTTCCGAGCTTTTCCAATAAATCTGGCGAGATACTTTCTCCTTTGTCTAATAACTGGCGTATGGTTAGTTGAATTTCCTTTTTATTCTTCCCACTGTTAATAACATTAACAATTACCATAATAGTTAAACAGATAGCACCTGTAATCGGTATCCATAAATCAGACATTTTTTCCTCACTTTAGTAAATGTAAATTTAATTCGATATCACTTAGATACCACGGCAATAATATTTAGATGCAAAATATTATTTTTTATTTGAGTTTCTGATTATTTCATTATGCCTTTTAAAAACAAACCAAAATCTCATTGATTTTATTGGTTTTTTATCTTTTATAAATATTTTGCATCTAAATTTGTTTTTTTTAGTATCTAAATTGGAGTCATATAAATTTAAATTAAAGAGAACATATTAATGATTTCAAAGTACATTGTAAGAATGACATTGATTGCCACGACAATAATTTGCTTGCAAGGAACTGCGATTGCGAATAAGTATGAATTCACAAAGAAAATAGATCATTTATTGCTTGAAAAATTTCAGCCAAACGACACTGGAGCTGTTTTCTTAGTGGCTAAAGATGGTGTACCTATTTATAGAAAAGCATTCGGTAAAGCTAATATTGAGTTAGATGTTGATATGAAAGCTACCAATGTATTTCAAATAGGTTCAATGACTAAGCAGTTTACAGCACTAAGTATATTGATATTACACGAACAAAAAAAATTAGATGTAAATGATAACGTTGCTAAGTATTTACCTAATTATCCTAATGGTGAAAATATTACTTTGCACCACCTTTTAACTCATACATCTGGTATTAAAGACTTTACTAAAATGAAAACGTTATGGGCTGTTGCAAAAAAAGATCATTCCCCTCAAGAGTTAGTGGATTTTTTCAAAAATGAGTCTGTAGATTTTAATCCCGGAGAAAAATTTAAGTATAACAATTCAGGATATGCACTTTTAGGTTATATCATTGAAATAGTTTCTAAAGAAACCTATGAAAATTTTGTCGAAAAACAAATATTTAAAACGCTTAAAATGAAAGACTCCAGATACGCAAATGACAGAGAAGTAATAAAAAACAGGGCATACGGTTATCATAACAAAGGGCAATACACCAACAGGATAATGGTGAGCCTGAGCATACCCTACTCATCAGGTTCATTAATGTCGACAGCAGATGATTTGCTAATTTGGCAACAAGCTATCGATAAGCATCTATTAGTAAAACAAAGCACTATAGAAATGGCTTTTAGCAAATATAGACTAAAAAATGGCGAGCCAATTTCTTATGGTTATGGTTGGCATTTAAAAGACTTAAACGGTGTGCCAACAAGAGAGCACGGCGGTAGTGTCTTTGGTTTCAAGTCAATGGGGGTTTATATTCCAAGTTTAAACGTTTACGTTGTTGGCTTAACCAACTGTGACTGCAATTCACCTACTCAAATTACCAAAGATATTGCCTCACTCTTTATAGAATAACGAAATGACATTATCTTGGATAATTTAGTGTCTGTAATGTCGGCTCATTTGTCGTTAGATAAGCCAAAATAATGTCGTATCAAAGCTGCCTTTTTAAATTAAGTAGCCAACTTCCGCTTTTGGCACACAAGCGTTTGTCAGACTTGATTGAGTCCTATTATTCAAGTCTGTCAGTTCAAATTACGACTTATACAATTTATATTGTTAACACCAAGCGACTTTGTCGTATCTTAATTACCAAGCAATTCTGTCGTAATTGCTAATTACCAAGGGAAACTGTCGGTCTCTTTTTTACA
>NZ_MKQD01000070.1:0-8934 GCF_001913705.1 Thalassotalea sp. PP2-459
AACACGGGCTATGAAGCGTTTAAACTCGCCCTTTGGGAGCGTGTTAGAGGCGCGATAATTGCGCAAAACGTGTTTGATGTAGAACAACTATACCAGCACACGTTTCGCTTATTCTCCCAGCTCTGACATCGCTCTGAACTGACTTAATCTTTATGCGAATTGGTATTAGAGAAACTCTAATATCGAGAATAATTCTCAAGACTGTATAGCTGTGTGCTAATTGGCAGACATTTGTTTTAGGTTTTGAAATAACATGCTGGCTTGAGTGCGATTATTTACTTGTAGTTTTTGTAGAATGGCCGACACATGGTTTTTAACGGTTGGCTCTTGAATATTCATTTCCCAGGCTATTTGTTTGTTTAGCAAACCATCCGCGATCATTTGTAATACACGATATTGTGCAGGCGTGAGTTTATGGAGTTTATCAGCGAGTGCTTTAGCTGGAGTTGGCTCAATGTTCGTAAGATCAATTCCGGCGGGTAACCAGGTTTCACCATCTAATACTTCTTCGATTGCGGCGGCAATTTGATCTAATGAGGCTGATTTAGGGATATACCCACTTGCGCCTAAATCAATAGCTTTGCTGATAACACTGGGCTCTTCTGTCGCAGAAACCATGACCACTTGAATGTCTTGATAGGCATTTTTGATTGAGGTTAACCCTGTAAAACCTTCATTGCCTGGCATGTTTAAGTCAAGGAAAATAAGTTCAATATCAGGGTGTTGTTGAATCACTTTGATAAGATTGTCGTAGCAATCCGCTTCAATTATTTCGCTAGTTGGTAATACCTTACTCGCTGCTTGAATTAATGCAGTTCTAAATAATGGATGATCATCGGCAACTGCTAATTTCACAACATCTTCACTCATAATAAACCTTAATACGACTATTTAAACAGAATGAAGAAGAGGGCGCTAGTGCCCCCTTCTGTTTAGTTGATGCTATGTTAAAAACGATAGCCTACTGTTAAGTGAATGGTACGTGGATCCCCGTAGTAGCCAATCAATGTGGTATCGCCACCAAAACCAGGACCATAAGTACCGTCAGGGTTTCGGCTTGTAAAATTATAACCACCTACCATGTACTCTTCATCGGTAATGTTTTTCGCGTGTAAGCCACCGTACCAATTGCCATCATTTCCTTCCCACGTGATGCTGGCGTTTATTTGGCCAAAACCATCTTGATTTAATGAATCATCATCTTCGAAGATAATGTATTCATCGCGATAGTAATAACCGGTATTAAACATAAAAATACCCATGTCTGTTTCTAAGAGATAATTCGCTGATACACTAAAAGTGTTATCGGGAGTATTTGATAAGCCGACTAACGGAACGTTAATATTTTCATCTTGTTCAATATCAGCTGAAATGTGCCCGTAAGCCATATTTATCGTTAAGTTTTCACTGGCTAACCATGTAACCTCTGCTTCAATACCTTGTACATCAGAACTTGCCGCATTTGCTAAGTTTTGACCTAAATCTGTTGGGTTTTCTTGTGGTAGAACAACAATATATTGTCTATCTTCATGTTTGGTTGCAAAGGCGGTTATGTTAGTTCTTAAGTTATCAGTCCAATCTTTTTTCAAACCAATTTCGAAAGAGTCAACGATTTCTGGATCAGCTGCGTTTTCATTAGCACCAGCTCTTGGATTAAAGGTACCTGACTTAAAACCTTGTGAGTAGCTGGCAAAATACATGGTATCGCTGTCAGCTTGATATTCAATACCTATACGTGGCGTAAAGCGTGACCATTCATCAGATTTCATGGTATCTAAAATGCCATCACCGTTACTATCTTTACCTAACACTTGTGTTTGCGGTAAATTAGGATCTTGCGTATAGCCGTCAATCCAGTTGTCGTAAGGGTATACAATGCTTGCGTAAGTATCTGAATACACATCAGCTTTACGTTCTTCTTTGGTATAACGAGCACCTAGTGTTAACGACATTTTGTCGGTTAAATCAATATTGCTTTGTATATAGGCAGCAACAGAGTCGCTCTCATTACAGCCTGATTTTTCAGCTGTTAAACTTAAAAAGATGATCGCATCATACTTACCGCAAGACTCACCTGAATAGTGATATAAACCACCCACTATATTAAAGCCATTACCACGGTAACTTGCTTGGATCTCATGGCTTGAGTTTTCGTCATCATACACCGCAGGTACATCAAAAATTTGCAAGCTAGTGTTATCAAAATCTATATTAGTTGGTGAATAACTTTCACGGCTTGCTCCCACGTACTTGAATGAGAGGTTATCAGTTGCTTGCCAGTCGATGGTTAAACTTAAGCCCTCAAGTTCAACTTTATTCCAAGTCGGCAAGCTGGTGTAAGAATCAAATTTGCTATCAGGAATAGCAGCATCTGGTGCTAATAAACTCGGTAGTAGTCGATACCCGCCCTTGGAATTTGAATCATCATCGGTTTTATCCCACGCTAAACGCATGAATAAATTATCAGTGGCGTGAAATTCTAATGTTAAGCGTGATGCTGTTAAATCTTTGTTATAGTTTTCAGTATCTTCACCGGCAGGAGCTACCAAAAATTCACCAAAGCCATCACGGTTTAGTGTGCCATGACCAAAACCAAGATAAAGCTTTTCGTCAATTAACGGTATTTGTCCGGTAATTTTTAAATCGCGTTGGTTATAACTACCAACCGTTGCTTCGATGTTAAATTCAGTGTCGCCTGACATGGGCTTGGTGACGTATTTAATCGCACCACCCGTGGTGTTTTTACCATAAAGTGTCCCTTGTGGGCCACGTAGCACCTCAATGCGTTCAACATCGAGTAAATCTAGCACAGCCCCTTGCGGTCGAGCCATGTAAACGTCATCGATATATATACCAACACCCGGTTCATAGCCCCATAAAGGATCTTGTTGACCAATACCACGAATGAAGGCAGTAAGTGTTGAGTTTGTTCCGCGACTTGATTGTAACGTGGTGTTTGGAGAAAATCGCTCTATCTCAGTAATGTTTGCAATGCCATTTTCTGCTAATTCTGCAGCGCCAACTGACGTGACGGCAATAGGTACTTCTTGTAAACTTTCAGTGGTTTTACGCGCTGTAACTTCAATGCGTTCTAACCCTTGTTGTTTAACGGCTTCTTCTGCCGCAATAATATTACCTGAAAAGATCGCTGAACTAATTGCGATAGCACAGAGTGATTTGCTGTAGCGTGAAGCCTTGTTCACATTTATGTTTGTATATTTCATACTTCCCCCGATGGATTTCTTCTTATCTTTTTTATCTATAGGTTTATGTTTATCGTTATTTGTTGTGATTATGTTTCAGTCGCTTATTAATCTAGTCGAAGCGTTTCCATCTGTATGTGGTACTTAAGTACTATACCTATTTCTGCGTTCGCGTTTAATAATGAATAAGTCATTTACGTATTGAATGTTGATAAAAGCATCAACCGTAACTATGCCGCGTGTTGTGAGTGAACTATTTTCAGTCAAAAAATAACTCTAATATAACGCAGGAACGGCTTATGATAAGTATGATTGGCTTGGTAGGAGGGCTTATATTGCTCGTGATTCTTACCATGCGGGGGATGAATTTATTCATTAGCGCCCCATTGTGTGCACTTTTTGTTGCACTAACAAATGGTATGACGTTACTCACGGGTGATGTACATTTTGTTAGTACCTATATGTCAGGCTTTACCAGCTTTATTGCTGCTTGGTTTTTCATGTTTTTGCTTGGTTCATTGTTCGGCAAATTTATGGAAGATACGGGTGCAGCTGACAGCGTAGCACGATATATTGTCGACAAACTTGGCATGAAAAAAGCGGTATTTGCGGTAGTAGCTGCCTGCGCCATTTTAACTTATGGCGGGGTTAACTTATTTGTGGTCGCTTTCTCGGTTTATCCGATGGCGTTAAGTTTGTTTAAAGATGCAAATTTACCACGTCGTTTTATTCCAGCAACGCTTGCCTTCGGTTCTGTTACCTTCACCATGACTTCAGCTGGCTCTCCAGAAATTCAAAACTGGATCCCAATTAAGTATTTAGGCACCACACCTTATGCTGGTTGGGAAGTCAGTTTGGTCGTTGCCTTGTTTATGGCATTGTTTGGTTATTGGTGGCTTAACCGTTTAATTGGTAAAGCTGTCGCTAATGGTGAAGTGTTTGAACACCGTGAGGATGATCCTGAAATACCTGAACGTGATTATCCACATCCAATCACGGGTGTGATTCCTTTATTAGTGGTACTTGGCTTATCGTTTACGTTACATCATGACTTTGGTCATAACGCATTAATTATTGCATTGGCTGGTGGTGTGATCAGTATTTTACTGATCAACAATAAATATTTTCATCATCTTTCTAGTGCGGTTACAGAAGGCACTAATGGAGCATTAATAGCTATTGGTAATACGGCTGCTGTCGTTGGTTTTGGAGCTGTTGCTAAATCAACAGACGGCTTTCAGCTAGCAGTAGAAATTATGACTCAGGTACCCGGTAATGAACTCATCGGCGCTGCTGTTGCGGTAACCGTGATTGCAGGTTTAACTGGCTCTGCTTCAGGTGGCCAAGCAATCGCATTACCGTTATTAGCACCGCATTATTTAGATCAAGGGGTTAATCCAGAAGAGCTTCACCGTGTAGTGGCAATCAGCTCTGGTGCATTAGATACCTTACCGCATAACGGTTATGTTGTTACAACGATAAGAGCAATCTGTAAAGAAACGCATGCGAGTGCATATTGGTCGATGTTTGCTATGACAGGTATCGTCCCTCTGATAGGCTTAATACTTGCTATTAGTTTGTTTATATTATTTTAATAAAAAGAGAACCTTATGATGAATTTTCAACGCACAATTTGTTTATTTTTACTTGTGTTTGCTAGCAACCTTTGGGCAAGCGAGCTTATCGTAGAAAAACAAAAGTTCACCTTAGATAACTTCAAAACCTTTAATGGCAAATTAATCAAGCAAGTGAATGTTGGCTGGGAAGCTTACGGCACATTGAATGAAGATAAATCGAATGTCATTTTAATCACTCATTACTTCACGGGTAATTCACATGCAGCAGGAAAATACAGTAAGCAAGATGCAATGCCTGGTTATTGGGATAGCATTATTGGCCCTGGAAAAGCCATTGATACCAATAAATACTATGTGATCAGCTCTGATACGTTAGTTAATGCTAGTGCCTTTGATAAAAAGGTTATTACAACTGGGCCTGCAAGTATCAACCCTGAAACGGGTAAGCCTTATGGATTAAGCTTCCCAGTAGTAACCATTCGCGACTTTGTTAATGTACAAAAAGCACTAATAGATAGTTTAGGAATTAACAAATTACATGCTGTGATTGGCGCTTCTATGGGATCAATGCAAGCGTTAGAGTGGGCTGTCGCTTACCCTGATATGGTTGAACGTATGGTGTCAGTTATTGGTATTGGCCAATCTGATGCGTGGTTAGTCGCAGGATTAGAAAAATGGTCAGCACCAATCAAACAAGATCCAAAGTGGAATAACGGTGATTATTATCAAAGTGTAGCTCCTAATACGGGTTTAATGTATTCGCTTGCCACTATTACTCAAGAAGCAATGCATCCTGCGATTTTTAATGCTTCGAATCCTACCCATAAGAATATAGTAGATGGCGCTTTAAACGATATTAATGCAACGTTTCCTGTGGTTGATTGGCTATATGGCGCAGCAAAAGCCAGAGTAAATACAATGGACGCTAATCATATTTTGTATCTTGTGCGGGCAAGTCAACTATTTATTGCAGGACATAATAATGATTTATCAGCAAGTTTAGCGAAAGTAACCGCGAAATCACTGTTTTTACCAGCTACTAACGACTTATTGTTGTATCCAGAAATGGCGAAAAAAACCCATGAAATGTTAGGGGATAAAAGCCAGTACGAAGAAATTAATGGCATGTGGGGACACTTAGACGGTTTATTCACCATACAACAAAAAGCTAAAACGTTAAGTGACTTTTTGGAGCAGGAGTAATGAAAAATAAAACGGTCCTTATTACCGGAGCTGCAAGCGGTATTGGCTTTAGCATTGCTCAATTACTGGCAAAGCAACAGGCGTCGGTGATTATCACCGATGTCAGCGAAGAAGCGGCGCAACAAGCAAAACAAACATTAATAGCAGAAGGTTTTTCTGTTGATGCATATAAACTTGATGTAACCAATGAAAATGATATTGCTCACTTAGTGGAAACACTCGGCAATACACCAATTGATATTTTAATTAATAATGCAGGCATACAACACGTTTCACGGTTAGAGGAGTTCCCGATGGGGGCTTGGCAAAAAATCGTTGATATATTGTTAACGGGGCCGGCAAGAACCTGCAAAGCAATATTACCTAAAATGCGTGAACATGGTTTTGGACGCATTATTAATATTGGTTCGATTCACGGTTTAGTTGCCTCACCTTATAAATCGGCCTATGTGGCAGCTAAGCACGGATTAATCGGTTTTTCTAAGGTTATCGCGCTAGAAACTGCTGATTGCGATATCACGATAAATACCATTTGTCCTGCGTATGTCAAAACCCCTCTAGTGGAAAAACAAATTGCAGATCAAGCAAAAGAACATGGCATTAGCGAGGATGAGGTGATTGAAAAAATAATGTTGGCACCAATGCCGAAAAAAGCCTTTATCGATATGGAAGAAATAGCCGCAACCGTGCAATTTCTTGCGAGTGAAAATGCCAGAAATATGACCGGTCAAGCCCTAGTGCTGGATGGCGGTTGGACAGTTAAATAGGAACAAACATGTCAGGATTCAATAAGGTAGTGGCAAGTTACCAAGAAGCACTTGCTGGTCTTGAAGACAATATGACGATCATCGCCGGTGGTTTTGGTCTTTGTGGGATCCCAGAAAATCTAATTAGTGAAGTAAAACGTAAAGGTACAACAGGGCTCACAATAGTTTCTAATAATTGTGGCGTTGATGACTTTGGTTTAGGTGTATTACTAAAAGATCGTCAAATAGCAAAAATAATCGCGTCATACGTTGGCGAAAATGCAGAGTTTGAGCGTCAAATGTTAAGTGGTGAATTAGAGGTTGTGTTAACACCGCAAGGTACACTAGCGGAAAAAATGCGTGCGGCGGGTGCCGGTATTCCTGCTTTTTATACGGCTACGGGCTATGGCACACCAGTGGGTGAGGGCAAAGAAGTACGAGACTTCAACGGTAGAAGTTACATTCTTGAAGAAAGTATCAAAGGCGATTTTGCTTTAGTTAAAGCATGGAAAGCTGATACCTATGGTAATCTCATTTATCGTAAAACCGCGCGAAACTTTAATCCGATGGCGGCAACTGCTGGAAAAATTACTGTTGTAGAAGCCGAAGAAATTGTACCCGCTGGAGAGCTCGAACCCGATCAAATACACACACCTGGAATTTATGTTGATCGTTTAATTCAAGGTAAGTTTGAAAAGCGTATTGAGCAAAGAACCGTTAGACAAAGCGAAGGGGAATAACCGTGGCATTATCACGAGAACAAATGGCAAAGCGTGTTGCACAAGAGTTACAAGATGGTTTCTACGTTAATTTAGGTATTGGCATTCCAACATTAGTAGCAAACTACGTACCGTCGAATATGGAAGTCATGTTGCAATCAGAAAATGGCCTACTTGGGATGGGACAATTTCCAACTGAAGAAGAAATTGATGCTGACTTAATTAACGCGGGTAAACAAACGGTTACGGTTGCAAAAGGAGCATCAATTTTTTCTAGTGCTGAATCATTCGCGATGATACGTGGTGGTCATGTAGATTTAACGGTATTAGGTGCGTTTGAAGTTGACGTATACGGTAATATTGCTTCTTATATGATCCCCGGAAAGTTAATTAAAGGTATGGGGGGGGCGATGGATTTAGTGGCAGGTGCCGATAATATTATCGTAACCATGACACATGCCTCGAAGTATGGTGAATCCAAACTCTTATCTCAATGTACTTTACCTTTAACCGGCAAAGGGTGCATCAAAAAAATATTAACCGATCTAGCGTATATTGAGATCATTGATGGTAAGTTTCATTTGCTCGAATACGCACCAGGCGTTTCAATTGAACAAATCAAAACGCTCACCCAAGGCGACCTCGTGGTAAGCGAGCAAGTAAAAGAGATGAATATTTAACTATTTAAGCGCTTTAGTTAGTAGCTAGCTAAAGCGCTTTTTTATTTATCGGGCTACGCTTTATTGAGCGCTTTCATTAATGATTCTATAGCTTTAAAACCATATCCGTGTTTGTTTTCTGTTGCAACTTTATCGAAAAAATGTCGCTTATGTCGAGAGTACGGTTCAATGCTTATCTCGACGGTTTTCGCCGCTAGGATTCGCTCAAACATTTCTATCGGCATTCTGTAAGCTAAGGTAGAACTTTCAACATCACCACGCATACCAGGGAATGCGCCTGAGTGACTATCAAATTGTGTAACTTCTTTTCCCTTAACTAAAACAACCGGTACTTTATCGATATATAAAGTGGTTTGTTTTAAATTAAATCCAGCCCTGAAGTGAACAAGTAAAGTAACTTCGTTGGGTGATTCAGCCGTCCAAGTCGCACCTAACCATGAACAATTGTCGGTTAATAAACATAAATTTCTTCTTGGTTTGGCAACAATAGAGGCAATTTCGTTATTATTATTATATTCAATGACTGCTTGTTCTGTATTTTCTTCAGGTTTAGTTGATGCACATCCTGAAATGACAGCCAGTAATATTATTAATTTGAAGTAATGCATAAAAATTCCTTGTAATATTCATTATTTTATCTCGCCAGACTACATTTCTATCATACTTAATTAGTAATAAATAGGTACTTATACCAATTCGCATAAATATTCGATCATTCAGCGAGAATTAAACGCTTTAGAGGCACGGCGTTGATTGCAGAGAATGGTTATTCAGGAGAACGTGCTCCTGCGTTCTCTAATAAGCTA
>NZ_MKQD01000070.1:8944-38645 GCF_001913705.1 Thalassotalea sp. PP2-459
TACGGGCTATGAAGCGTTTAAACTCGCCCTTTGGGAGCGTGTTAGAGGCGCGATAATTGCGCAAAACGTGTTTGATGTAGAATAACTATACCTGCACACGTTTCGCTTATTCTCCCACCTCTAACATCGCTCTGAACTGACTTAATCTTTATGCGAATTGGTATTATTTAATACCTTAAAGGTTAACTGTAGATTGTCGATCTTGAAAAAATATTTAAATGCGCTCAATCATCGACATGGTGTTTAGTGCGCAATGTGCGATAATTAATGGCCATAGGTTTCTGTTAAAGACAACATAAGCTATGCCCATTGCTAGGCCGATTAACCCTACAGTAATTGAACGTTCAGATAAATCGTAAGAATGTCTAAAGCCGAAAATAAAAGCCTGTAAAATAACCGCAATGAAAGTCGAAAACCAAGTATTAAATAATGCTTGTTCTATCCAATTAATTAAAAAGCCTCTATCGAGAATTTCTTCTAATGCTGATTGTAGCCAAATGAAAGGTATTATCATAAAAAATAATGACCAGTTATTTGAAAGTTTTCCAAATTTAGATTCTGCTTGTTCGTTAGAAAGGTCGGGGGCTAGTTGAAATCCGAGTTCTTGTTTGAACAACTGAAAAATAATAATAGATAAGATGGTAAAGGCAAAAATAAACACGGTTACGAAAAGTAACTTTTTAAAACTTTCAGGTTTGAAAAGGCCAAGTTTTGCTAATGAAACGTGCCTAAAACGAATAAAAGTTATAGCAACAACAAGTGTTGAAAGTGACCAAAATAGACCGTTAGAGATAAAATTATGTTGTTCAAAATAAATCTCGCGTATTAAAAACATTACTGAAAGGTAAATGGCAAGGTCAATGCAATAAGTGTATTGCGACTTACGATATACGGATATAAATGAACCGATTACATTCTTTCTTCCTGAAAACATAAAATACCTCAATTCAACGTTTATACGCCACCTACAATCTCACGTAAAGCTGCTAGGTGTCCGTTATATGCTTCTCGTCCTGTTTTTGATAATGACAGCCATGTTCTTTGTCTGCCCATATGAGTACGTTTTTGTGCACAAAGATATTGAGCATCTTCAAGTGATTTCAAATGTTTTGAAAGCACAGAATCACTTACGTTAAGCTTTTCTCGTAATACTTTAAATTCTATTTCTGCAGTTGCCGCTAGAATGGCACAAATTTGTAAACGATTTTGTGCATGAATTAGCGGATCAAAGCTGACGTTACTCATGGTGACTGTTGTCCTTAATGTAGTTGCCTGTTGAGTAATGATGCAATAAATATGCGAGTACTAGCGCATTGAGTATACCGCCAATGTAGGCGGCATATTCTAAGCCATTTACGCTTAATATGCGGGTGAGAATGATGACTGCCGCAAAAAAAATACCGGAAAATAAATGAAAAAAACATTCACTTTTACTTTTTGGTAGTACCTTAGGCTTTATGCCAAGTAAATGACTGCTGTAAAGATAAAAGGCGACACTTGCTAGAAAACAAATTGCTGAAATAATTAAACCGAGCATCCAAAGGTTTTCATGTCGAGTAGATGCCCAAGAAAAGGTCATCATTCCGTAAAAAAAGGCCATAATGACCGTCAGCCAAAGTGGCGGTCTGATAAGTTTATTGGTACTGCTGTCTATATTGGCTAAACTATCGAGTGCTAGTTGAGCTTCCTCTGTCGATACTTTTTGTTCTATATTATTCATGATTACGTCCTTTACTTTCCAGTGTAGAAAGTAATATAAACCATACTTTCCAAGTTGGCAAGTTAAAACTTTCCATAGAGGAAAGTAATTAGGTGTTTTAGATTTATATCATTGAATTTAATTTTTTATATATGTATTCAGTATGAAAAATTAACGAGAATTTTTGATTTTTTTACTGGTAGATTCCCTCTTTACCAGTCGCGGAATATGTTTAAATGTGGTTTCGGCCACAATATTTTCTTCTGGTTTTGTCATGCACAAAGCCAAATTTGCTGCTTGTTTAGCCATGATTTCGATAGGATAATGTAGAGTAGTTAGTTTTGGTCTTGAATAGCGAGACAATAAAACATCATCAAAGCCGATGACTGAAACGTCGTTTGGCACACGGTACCCGTTATCTTCTAGTGTAGAAATAGCACCAATTGCCATTGCATCATTGTATACAAATAATGCGGTAAAGGGGTGACTACTAGCGAGTAGGTTTTGAGCGGCAATCTCTCCACCTTGCAGGGTAGGGGCTTGATATTCTATAAGTTGTTCTTTGAGTGTTAACCCATGCTCTAACAGGGTGTCTTTAAAACCTTTAAGTCTTAAGGCAGGATCTTCTATAGGGTAGTGACTGCTGATACAAGCAAATTTTTGATGTGATAGCGAAATTAAATGGCGTGCTGCTATTTTACCTCCCTCTACATTATCTAGCCAAATACAGCGATTTTCTAAACCTTTAACCATTCTATCGATCACAACTAAGCCTTTGACTTTTTGGCTTAATTCGTTAAGTTGGCTTTCACTTAATGCCTTGCTGTGCACCACCATCACATCGCAACGTCGCTCAATGAGTAAATTGATTGCTTGCATTTCAAATTCAGCATTAATTTGACTGGTACTTAATAATAATTGTCTATGATTTTCGCGAGCAACCTGTTCTACGCCACTGGCTAAAGAAGCAAAAAAAGGATCAGTTATATCAGGGATCACAACGCCAATAGTTGTGCTTTTTTGTGTTACAAGTGCTCTAGCATTTTCATTCGGTGTGTAACCAAGTTGCAGCATCACTTGACTGACTTTTTCTTTGGTTTTAGCACTTACTTTTGGACCGTTATTTACCACTCGGGATACTGTTGCTACAGATACATCTGCGATACGAGCTACATCTTTAATTGTTGACATATGTAAATGTTTACATTTATTAAGTGTTTAACTAGTGCACAGTATATATAAGCAGTGTTGCTGGTGCAATATGATAAATTTGTTCCTAAAAAGTAAGCTTGTAATAAAAAGGGAAAACGTTTACATTTACGTCAAATTTACAAGATGGAATGAGTGTATGACTATCGAATTCGATCCAACGGAACATCCACATCGCCGGTTTAATCCCTTATTGCGAGAATGGGTACTGGTGTCTCCGCATCGCGCAAAACGCCCTTGGCAAGGACAAGTAGAGGCAGTTGCTGAGCAACAATCTGTCTCGCATGATCCAAATTGTTATTTATGCGCAGGTAATACGCGTATAAACGGTGAAGTCAATGAGCGTTATGAAACAACGTTTGTCTTTACTAATGACTTTGCTGCGTTAAAAACGGATACCCCACAAGTACAAAATAATGATCCGCTATTTCGAATGGCAACAGAGCAAGGAGAAAGCCGAGTGATCTGTTTTTCTCCTGACCACAGTAAAACCTTGCCAGAATTATCAGTACCTGACATTAAGCATGTTGTTGATACTTGGCAAGTGCAATGTGAAGCGTTAAGCGAACAATACCAATGGATACAAGTGTTTGAAAATAAAGGGGCGGTTATGGGCTGCTCTAATCCACACCCTCACGGGCAAATTTGGGCACAGCAGCAAATTCCAACCTTGGCAGATCGTAAATGCCGTTCTCAGTTAGTGTACTTTAATCAATACCGTAGCAATCTATTGAGTGACTATGCTGTAAAGGAAATAGAACAAGATCAACGTGTTGTTGTACTAAACGACGACTGGGTTGTGGTGGTGCCATATTGGGCAGCATGGCCCTTTGAAACGCTGTTATTACCAAGGTTTACAGTGTCTAGAATGGTTGAATTAACTGAACTACAAAAAACATCACTTGCCGATATCTTGAAAAAAATTGCGACTAAGTACGATAACTTATTTCAATGTTCTTTCCCTTATTCAATGGGATGGCATGGCGCACCGTATGATGGTGAAAAACATCCTGAATGGACATTACATGCGAGCTTTTTACCGCCGCTATTACGCTCAGCAACAGTAAGAAAATTCATGGTTGGCTATGAAATGTTAGCGGAAGCACAGCGTGATTTAACGCCAGAGCAAGCAGCAGAGAGGCTAAAGGCATTACCAAGTACACATTATAAGGAGGCTATGTAATGGTTCAAAAAAATACTATTAATGCTTTATTTAAACAATGTTATCAACAAGAGCCGGATGTGATTTGTTATGCACCTGCGCGGGTCAATATTATTGGCGATCATACTGACTATAATGATGGTTTTGTTTTTCCCGCTGCGATTGATTGTGGTACCACCATCGCCGCGTCTAAACGTGATGATCAATTAGTCAAAGTGTATTCACATGATTTTGGCAAAAGTTCTACAGAATTTGTTTTAAATCAGTTTAGCTTTGATACCGAACACATGTGGTGTAATTACATTAAAGGTTCGGTCCAAGCATTAATGGAAAAGTACCCTAACCTTAGAGGCGCTAATCTTGTGGTAACGGGTAATGTCGCGCAAGGGGCAGGGTTAAGTTCATCTGCCAGTTTTGAGATGGCAATATTGAAAACCTTTACCTCGTTATACAAATTAGAGTTAGATGGAAAAACTGCCGCTAAAATGGGACAGCAAGCTGAGAATGATTATGTTGGTTGTAATTGCGGCATCATGGATCAACTGATATCGGCTATGGGCAAGAAAGGCCATGCAATGTTACTTGATTGTCGAGATTTAACGTTTGAAGATGCGCCAATTTCAGACGAGTTATCATTGGTTATTATTAATTCTAACGTTAAACGTGGATTAGTTGATAGTGAATATAACTTACGTCGTGAGCAATGTGAACAAGTTGCCAAGCACTTCGGATGTAAAGCTTTACGTGATGTTACGTTAGCGCAATTAGAGTCAGAAAAAAAACAACTGTCAGATGTGCAATATAGACGAGCCAAACATGTGATCACTGAAAATGCTAGAACTGTCGCAGCATTAACGGCATTCAAATCTTCAGACATGTCGACGTTGAGTCAGCTAATGGCTGAGTCACATCAATCGCTTCGGGATGACTTTGAAGTAACGACAAAAGAAATGGATGGACTAGTGGATATAGTGAGTGCACAAATTGGTAATCAAGGTGGTGTACGTATGACCGGTGGTGGATTTGGCGGTTGTGTTGTTGCTTTGATGCCAAAAGCACTCGTTGAAAAGGTGACTGAGCAGGTAAATATTCAATACCCAGAGCAGTTTGGCTTAACAGCAGATATTTATATTTGTCATGCATCACAAGGTGCATTTAGACATATTGACGAATATTGATTGATTACAGGATAAACCATGAAAATTTTAGTCACCGGCGGTGCTGGTTATATTGGCTCTCATACCGTTTTATTGCTTTTAACAAACGGCTTTGAAGTTGTTGTTCTTGATAATCTCATGAATGCCAGTATTGAATCCATTCGGCGTGTAGAGCACTTAACTGGAAAGAAAGTATCATTTATTAAGGGAGATATTCAAGACAAAACGGCTTTGACGTCACTTTTTAATGAACACGCTATTGATGCGGTTATACACTTTGCGGCATTAAAAGCAGTGGGTGAATCTTCTACTATCCCTCTAGAGTATTATCAAAACAATGTTCACGGAACATTATGTTTGTTAGAAGTTATGGCAAACCTAAACATTAATCATTTTATTTTTTCCTCGTCAGCGACAGTGTACGGTGGGGAAAATGCTGTACCTTATGAAGAAAGTATGCCGTTAGGTGAAGCGTCTAGCCCTTATGGAGCGAGTAAAGTGATGATTGAGCGAGTGTTAAAAGATCTTGCACAATCAAATTTAGATTTTCGCGCAGTGTGTTTACGTTATTTTAACCCAATCGGTGCCCATGAGAGTGGACAAATTGGTGAAGATCCTAAAGGTATTCCAAATAATTTATTACCTTATGTTGCACAGGTTGCGGTTGGAAAGCGTGAGCGTTTACAGGTTTTTGGTGATGATTATTCTACCGAAGATGGTACGTGCGAGCGTGATTATCTGCACGTCATGGATTTAGCGGAAGGGCATGTAGCAGCAGTCAATTGGTTGCAGAAAAATAGTGAATTTACTGGTGTTGAAGCTTTTAATTTGGGTACCGGTAAAGCGGTGTCTGTATTAAGCATCATCAAGGCGTTTGAACAGGCAAGCCAGCAAAAAGTACCTTATACTATTGCACCACGTCGTCATGGTGATTTACCTGCATTTTGGGCAAATGCTGAAAAGGCTAATAAACAACTTGGCTGGCGAGCCACACGTGATTTAACACAAATGATGACCGACACTTGGCGTTGGCAATCGAACAACCCAGAAGGATATCCAAAGTAAGGCAGGAAGTTTAGTGCATTTTGAGCGGCAATTAATTCAGTTAATAATTGTTATGTTATAACAATTGAGACGAGTGGTAGTATTTTCTTGTTAGAAAGCACTGAACTTAAGTGAAAATTCCTTTATTATCTATGGGCTATTTTTCTTTGTTGTACTTTATTCAATAATATACACCAAAGAAAAATAGCCCTAGTACTGCGCACGTTTTGAAATGTGCGTAACCTCAAGTAGTGAGTAGGAATAACTATGATAAAAAAAACCATAACATTGGCAGCTTTGCTTGTATGTACCGCATCATTATCGGCGTACGGTTCAGTGAAGCAAACCAAAGGGAGCTTTGAAGATAAGTTCCGCCAGTTAGATGAAGTGTTACCAACACCTAATGTATACCGTAACGCAGCCGGCGAACCGGGCCATCAATATTGGCAACAACAAGTTGATTATAAAATAAACGTAACGCTTGACGAAGAAAAGCGTCGTTTAGAAGGAACAGAAGAAATTGTTTATGTGAATAATTCACCTGATTCATTGAAATACCTTTGGTTACAATTAGACCAAAATATTTTCAAGCAAGATTCATTAAGTGAGTTATCTACCACATTCAGAGGCAATAAAGCATCAGGCGGAAAAATTAGCTTGTCTGCGTTGCGTCGTCAGCAATTTATTGGCGATTCAGAATTAGGCTATACCATTAATAATGTAAAAGATGGCCGCGGTAATACCTTAAATTACGTGATTGTTGGTACCAACATGCGTATTGATTTACCTAAGCCATTAAAGCCAGGGCAAAAAACATCGTTTTCATTAGACTTTGGGTTTAACATTGTAGAAGAAGATGCCGTTTCGGCGCGTTCAGGCTATGAGCATTTTCCTGATGATGCTCGTGAAGGTGGTAATGATATCTTCTTATTAGCTCAATGGTACCCACGTTTACATGCTTATACCGATTATGAAGCTTGGACAAATAAAGAGTTTCTAGGTCGCGGTGAATTTACCTTAGAGTTTGGTGATTATGAAGTCAATATGACAGTACCGGCTGATCACATTGTATCATCAACGGGTGTGTTAGCTAACCCTAAACAAGTATTAACGAAAGAACAGCGTAAGCGTTTAGAAAAATCAAAAGACGCAGAGCGAATTGTTTTCATTGTGACGGAAGAAGAAGCCTTAGAAAACGAAAAAGCTGGTACAGATAAAACTAAAACGTGGAAATTTAAAGCAAATAACGTACGTGATTTTGCTTGGGCATCGTCACGTAAGTTTATGTGGGACGCTCGCGGCTTTAAACAAGATAATGATGAAACTCCACTTGTGATGGCAATGTCTTTCTATCCTAAAGAAGGTGGTGACTTGTGGAAGAAATATTCGACTGAATCTATTATTCACACCATGGATGTTTATAACCGATTCTCATTTGATTACCCGTACCCAACAGCTCAGTCGGTTAACGGCCCTGTTGGTGGTATGGAATATCCAATGATCACATTTAATGGTCCGCGTACTGAATTACGAGATGACGGTAGCCGCACATATTCACAAGCTGAAAAACGTTTTTTGATCGGCGTGGTTATTCATGAAATTGGTCATATTTATTTCCCTATGGTCGTTAACTCTGATGAGCGTCAGTGGACATGGATGGACGAAGGTTTAAACAGCTTTTTAGATGGTGTTGCTGGTCGAGAATGGGATCCAATGATTCCATGGGGTGTAGAGCCTCGTGATATCACAGGTTACATGAAGTCTTCAAACCAAGTGCCTATTATGACGCAGTCTGATAGTGTTTTACGTTTAGGACCAAATGCCTATACTAAACCAGCTGCAGCATTAAACATTTTACGTGAAACGATCCTAGGTCGTGAACTATTTGATTTTGCTTTTAAAGAATATGCACAGCGTTGGAAGTTTAAACGCCCAACACCATCGGATTTCTTCCGTACAATGGAAGAAGCATCAGGGGTTGATTTAGATTGGTTCTGGCGTGGCTGGTTCTACTCGACCGATCATGTTGATATTTCATTAGACCGCGTTTATAAACTGCGCATGGATACTAAAGATCCTGACATTGACTTTGCACGTGAGCGTCAACAAGAATTAGATAAGCCTAAATCTTTAACTGACGAGCGCAACAAAGCAGAAGGTCAAAAATTATGGGTTGAGCGCTTTTCAGATATCACTGATTTTTATGACGAAAATGATCGCTTCACCGTGACTAATAAAGAACGTAATAAATATCAGAAATTCCTTAAAGGCCTTAAAGATTGGGAACGTGAAGTTTTCACTCGTGCGGTAAAAGAAGATAAAAACTACTATGTTTTAGACTTTTCTAATAAAGGTGGTTTAGTTATGCCTATTATTTTAGAGTTATCATTTGAAGATGGTAGTAAAGAAATGATGCGTATTCCTGCTGAAATTTGGCGACGTACACCTAAAGCGGTTAGTAAGTTAATTGTCACTGACAAAAATAAAAACCTAGTGGGTGTAACAGTTGATCCTCGTTGGGAAACAGCAGACGTTGATGTAGAGAATAACCACTACCCACGTCGCATTATTCCTTCGCGTATTGAAAGTTATAAGCGTAAAAAGTCATCAGCAAAAGTGAGCCGAGATATCATGCATGATATTAAAACGGAACTTAAAACAGACGATGATGAAAAAGATCAAGAAAAAGGTAACTAATTAGGTTTTATATGAAATTTATCACTAAAAGCTTAATAATCTGCTTGTTTTTGTTCAGTAATGTTATTTTTGCACATCAACAAAAAGCGGCGATAAGTACTGTGTTATTTAATCCAAACACAGAAAATATTGAAGTAAGTCATCGCTTTTATTTACATGATGCAGAGCATGCTGTTAAACATATTTTTGGTAAAAACGCTGATATTATTCAATCTAAACAAACACAACAACGTTTTTTTGAATATGTGATGTCGCGTTTTTCATTGAAAGACGATAAAGGAAATACTATTGATTTAGGCCCCGTGGGTTTTGAAGTTGATGGTAAATTCTTTTGGGTTTACCAAGAAACAAAACAACCTGTATTGTTGAGCGGGCTTACTATTGAACATACAGCATTGCGTGATATTTGGCCTAGCCAAACAAATACTGTGAATGTAGAAGGTAAGGGTGATGTTAAAACTGCCACGTTTAATGGTAGTGTTGAAGTTGCTAAGATCGAATTTCATTAATTTGATATTGATGTAAAAAGCCGCTAGGTGTTACGCATCTAGCGGTTTTTTTGATCCTGTAATTAAAGGGGTCAGGTACAATATTCAATGATTGAATATTGTACCTGACCCCTTTAATTATTTAATTAGGCTAATTAGATAAAGTTAATCTACACTGAGAGCTTTATTAACATATCAAGGATGATATATGGCAAGGTTACCTAGGATAGATTTACCAAATATTCCGCAACACATTATTCAACGTGGCAACAACCGTCAAGCATGCTTTTATCATGAAAAAGACTTTAAAGCCTACTTAAACTGGCTTAAGTATTATTCGTTGAAAGAAGATGTGGCAATACATGCATGGGTCTTAATGACCAACCACGTGCATTTATTATGCACTCCAAAAAAGCCTAAGGCTGTTAGTTTTATGATGCAAGGATTGGGGAGACGCTACGTTCAATACTTCAATTATAGTCACCAAAGAACTGGAACTTTATGGGAAGGTCGATACAAATCTTGTTTAGTGCAAAATAGCAACTACTTACTAGAAGTTTATCGTTATATAGAATTAAACCCTGTGCGAGCAGGTATGGTCGATAACCCTACTGATTACCCTTGGTCAAGCTATCAAATAAACGCATTGGGTAAGGTATCTAGTTTAGTTTCTTATCATGATCAATATTTGACCCTAGCTCAATCTGATACAGAAAGGCAGGTATCGTATATGGCGCTGTTTGAAGAAAAAATGACTGATATTAATGAACAAACAATAAGGAAGTCGGTAAACAAAGGGTTAGTTCTTGGAGACGATAAGTTTAAATCTACTATTGTAGCTTTGACAGGGAATAAAGTGAATTCAGGATGTAGAGGAAGGCCAAGAAGTGCTATTGATGATTAACAATTTAAATGTACCTGACCCCTTTATTTCCTTTATTTTGGGGTAGGTACATTATTTTGAGTTATTTTAATACTGAGATTTCTATGCTACTTGCTTGATCAGCTTGATGATAAATTCGATGATCTGCTTTAACAAAATCCGCTTCTGTTGCTTTGAATATGTTGTCTACATAATTTTGAGGATTACGATCCAAAAATGGAAACATGCTGCTTTGCACCATTATCTGTAACTTATGGCCACGCTTAAAGGTATGCATAACATCATAAAGTTCAAAATTAACTGGAGTGACTTCATTCGCAGTAAAGGGTTTAGGGTCACTCATTGAGTCTCTAAATCTTCCTCGAATTGAGCCCCAGCGAACAAGTTCATGACGATTACCAAGCTTTTTATCTAACTTATTGCTGTTTTCACTTTTTGCTGGAAACACATCAACCAGTTTTACGATAAGATCAGCAGCTGTTTGAGAAGTACTAAATTTCAATTTGAGCTCGATATTACCTGATAACGTTAAATCTTCTTTTAACGGCTCTGTTTCAAAAATTAATACATCTGGGCGACGTGCAGCAAAGCGTTGATCTTCTGTCATATATGGGCGATCCCAACCGCGACCAATTGCTTTTGAGTGTGGTACTGGTTTATTTGGATCACTAATATATTCAGAAAAACTTTTTTTAGTCGTAGGTTTATCTTTACTGATGCTTTCACCAGCGGTTAAGTATAGCGTTTGTTTTCTAACGGCTTTAGGCGGCCAAGTATCGAAACGATGCCAACGGTTAGCACCAGTATCGAAAATAGTCGCTTTTGCAAGATTGGCACTGTCGCTTGCTTTTAAATGCTCGGTAAAGAAAGGTAACAATATATGCTTTTGAAACCACTTACTGGTATTAAAGCCGTTATCAGCTTCACCCATTTTTGAGCCGTCACCTCGGTTCCACTGTCCGTGATACCAAGGGCCCATTACCAGTTGCACATTTTCTTTTTTATTGCCTTGAGACATGGTTTGATAGGTTTCTAACGGACCATACAAGTCTTCTGTATCGTACCAGCCACCCACAACTAAAGTGGCAGGTTTTGTTTTACCTAAATGCTGCAATACGTCACGTGACTGCCAATAGTCATCGTAATTTGGGTGAGCTGCAAGAGCATCCCAAAATGGACGTTTATGTTTAAAATATTTTTTGTTTACATTCGATAACGGGCCTAAGTCTAAAAAGAACTGATAACCATCATGTGTTGCCATATCTTGACCTTTAGGCCAATAACCATGTTTTTCATCTGGAAAATTATCGAATGTGTCGAAAAAGACAAAAGCCATAGGTAAAACAAAGGCACCATTACGATGAAAATCATCAAAGAACCAGTCAGCAATTGGTGCTTGAGGTGAAATCGCTTTTAATGCTGGGTGAGCATTTATAGAAGCAACTGAGGTGTAGTAACCTGGATAAGAAACACCCCACATGCCAAATTTACCATTGTTGTTATCAAGGTTATTGAGCAACCATTCGATACTATCGTATGTATCGGTAGCATCATCAGTTGCTTTTTTACCGCGTTGATAAGCATTTTGCGGACGCATATTGTCGTATTCTCCCTCTGAACGGAAGCGACCTCTGACATCTTGAAAAACAAAAATAAAGCCTTCTTTTTCAAACGCCTCAGATGGGCCTAATCGAGTGCGATATTTATCTACACCGTATGGTCCAACAGAATATGGGGTGCGTTGCATTAAAACAGGGTATGTTTTTGATACATCGTATGGGGTATAGACAACAGTAAAAAGAGTTTTTCCGTCACGCATTGGAACTTCATATTCGTATTTTGCATAATTTTCACGAATATATTCAGCGCGTTTATCACTGCTGCTGTCGTAAGCTAAAGCGGTCATTGTGCTAGTAATAAAAAGCACCACAACCAGTATGAATTTTCTAAACATAATAAGGCATCTCGTATTGTTGTTTTTGTAAACGAAATTATTGTTACAAGTATGTACTGTATAGGCAAGTGGCAGGCATACCATTCGACAGGTAAAACCCTACCATTCAACGCATTAATGTTAAGGCAGTGAATGAATAACCAAGTAGTAGTCTTTAATTGAATACGTTATTAGGAGGGTTGTTCTCTTTGTAGCCCTTTTATGTAGAAAACTATACTTCAATTGCTACGCTTCAATTAAATTACGTTTAGTTAGACCCAAAGGGCAGTGTTTTTGTCATTTATACGTCGTTATTGCTTTTTCATGTGGAATAACTACACATTAATCACAATGCTTGGTCTAAATACCAATAAACGGCTGCAAAAATAAACGCGAAAGATCAACAGATCCTAGTCACAGATCAAATAAGTGATTTAAGAAATTATTTCAATACAGCCTGTAGAATTTACATAAGTTTGTATAACAAATATAAATTGCAATGAATGAATATGCTTTATAGCCTATTAAACCAGTACTTAAAAAAGAATCGATCATGGTATAGCCATTGCACCTGTATGTTTGACTCACAAAATAGAGTGAGAAATTTTAATTAAATATTGGAGAGTATTATGGCTAGTCAAGCAACGAAAGCACAGAGTGAAAACAGTGAATCAAAAACGACTAAAGGTAACGGATCATCTCCTATTGCAAATAAACTTACTGAGTCGTTACATCAATCTGTAGATCATTTAGGTGAGCAAGCAGCTAAAACTGAAGAATCGCTAAGAAAAAACGCGACTAATTCAGCAAATTCAATGAAAGATAAGCAAGTAAAAGTGCAAAGTATGTGGAATCAATCGGCAGTAGGTCGATACACACAAGAACATCCTGTGGCCTCAGCGGGTATTGCTTTTGCAGCTGGAATGCTACTGACTAGCTTACTTAAGAGAAAGTAACGGATGAATAATAACGCTGAACATCAAGCTCAAGAAAGTGCAACGTCTGCGAATGACGTTGCACTTTCAGAGATATTATCTGCATGGCAAGAAGTATTAACTGTTTATAAATTGCAGATACTAAAAGCGGGTGATCTTGTTGGCTCAGAAATAAAACTCAGTATTAAAGCGATGACTTTAAGTTTAATAGGCTTATTGGTGTTAGTTGGTATTGGTTTAATCATGTGGATAACCGTTTGTCTAACCATTGCCTATGCTGTATTTACCTTTGGAGGTCATTGGTTGTTGATTCCCGCTACAGTATTGTTGATTAATGCAATTGTGGCTTGGATAAGCTTTAAATTGTATAAGCAAAGTAAATCGGCGATAGGGTTACCGTATGCAAAGTCGTTGTTGGTGAATTCAGAATCTGAGGAGTAAGCTATGTTTGATCTGCTAAAAAAGCATAAAGCAAATGTTCAGTATATATATGATGATTATCAAATTGTTACATCGTATAAAAGGATGAGCATAGAGCAAGCGAAAAATAAAAGCTTATACGTTATCGGTTCGCCAAAAGGACTAGCTGCCAGTTTTGCCGCAGGTTCAGTGGCTGGTTTACCGCCTTCTTCGCATCAGCGTTTATTACCTTTGATCAAGTTGTTTGTGTTTTAATTGATACTTGCTCTGAAGACGGTAAATATGCCATTTATCTATTTGTTTTCAACATGTTTTTTAAAATTATTCAGGATCATTTGCCATCCTTGTTTCTGTTGTTCTAGAGTGCTTTCATCTTCTGTTTGAAAGGTTTCTTTAACGGTTGTGCCGTTGTCGGTTTCAATGAACTCAACCGATACAGTACGTCCATCATTCAGGGTGAAATTAATTGCCTCAAAAGCAATTATTTTGCTAAATTCCCCTGAAAAATCAAAGGCCATGGAGTTATCTTTCGCTGCCATACGATAGTTAAATTGACCTCCTTCCTTAAAGTCTATTTCCGCGTTAGGACAGCACCAATCATCGTTGGCAAAATTCCAACATTTAATATCTTCTGGTGTCACCCATGCATGCCAAGTCTTGCTTAATGGCATATTCACAGTTGTTTCTATAACTACGTTCATATTATCTCCTCTGTATTAGATTTAAGTGTACGCTAAGCCAAAATCAGGCTTTGTGTATTAGTCGAACGTAGTAATGGTAAATCGACATGTTATGCTAATTATTTTTATCAAGGTCTGTCGACCTTTCGAGATTAAAGATTGCATAGAAGTGTTGGAACAGGTTTAGTCTTAATTCTTCATATTGTTATATTTCGTGTTCACAAGTGCTGTGTTTTTTATGATTATTTTTTTAAGGTGATTTTTTATTAACCTTTGTTCAAAATAAAGTGCCACAAAACTGCCTACACCAAAAGAGGTAAAGCTAAGTACAATAAAAAGAAGACTGAATATTGAGCCTTGAGTAATGTAATTCAGGTATAAATTGAAAGGGAGCACGATTAATAAAAAGCCAACGACTTTAATAAACTCACGGAATAATTTGGTATTTTCTTTTGCTTCAACAATATAATTTTCAATGAGTTCATGAGAAGTATCGTTAACTTGAGGGAAGGTTTTGCGTATCCAGCGTGAATAATTCAAAAAGTAATCCTTTTAATTCAGTTCGTTTAACAGTGCTATTATAGAAAATAAAAGAGATCGTAACAACGATGTACGTAAGTCAACAGTTCTCGTAATTCGATGTTCAGTCGACGCGTTTTAATGCTTGCTGTAACGAAGCTTGTATAGCTTTTAGCTTGGGATTTTTACTGTTACTGGTGATGGCATATAGGTTATGTATAAAACTTCTTGTGTTATGAAGCTTTGCTAGACCTTCCTCACTTTGATAAACGTTTTGCCAAGTTTTAAAAGGTGCAGGTGATGTTACAGAGGTTAACCAATTAGCGAATTCATTAGCGGATAGCTTGTTTTGTAAAATAATATAAACAACAGGCATGGCTAATCGTCTAGGTTCCCCAAAAGTATAAAAGGCGTTTATAGGAGCAATTTGTTGCTTGATTGCAGTTAATAATTGCTGATGCTGAGCTTTAGTCACTTGTTTATTAAGTGCAAGTTGTAAGAAAATATCAGCCGTGTGAGCAACATTGTGTCGCCAGCCTTCTTGTTGGTTAAATCCGCGGTAATCTGAAATGTTTGACATGAAACGGGTGCTAACATCAACAACTGTTTGCCGTTCTTGCTCTGACATATAAGGGGTAATGCGATCAACACGCACCACTTCCGATAATACTAATGCCGCGAAAGGTTGTTCGAAACCATTCGGGTCTTTGCTCTTAGAAGCTAAAATTGTTTGTAGCTTAAGCAGTAAAGTGTTGATTGTATCTGCATCTAGTGCCATGTTTCTTAGCCATGTACTGTATGCTTGATAGACAATTTCGTCACGTATTTTAGGATCAGGGTGAGACAAACAGTTAAGTAGGGTGATCGCGAGATTATTGCGCTTTTTATCTTCTTCGATAGTAAAGTCATTTGTTTTTAATGACTTGAGTTCTTCAACCGTAAGTTGTTGATGACATTGACTAGCCAACGCGGTATTAGCAAATAATAGTAGTGAACCCATAAGGACTAACGAGTGTAGTTGCATTTTTATACCTTAATAAAGGCTTAGCACGTATTTAGCTAATACCGTAAAGTGATTGTCTGAATTAGTGTTTCATTGTTTGTTAATTGTTGCTTAGAGTCAATTAATCTGAAAGATAAGTTGCTATATTTTATAAACAAAGCTAACTCATTGACCGTTTTAAGGTGTTAACTGTAAAAGATAATCTTTATAATCAGCCGCAATACTCATCAGAATAAGCTACCTTGCTTTCGTTATTACCTATGCATTATTTATTTGTTGTTTTTATTGGTGCTTTTTTACTGTTTCAAGTACAGCCACTGATCGCTAAATTAATTTTACCTTATTTCGGTGGTGGCGCTGCGGTTTGGACCGCCTGCATGCTTTTCTTTCAAGCTTTTTTATTAGCAGGTTATGGTTACAGTCATGCATTGGCGAAAGTTAGATCAATAAAACTGCAAGTAATATTACACATTGCGTTGTTGGTCATTAGTGTATTTACCTTGCCAATTGGTTTGTCTGAAACTGTATTACCAAAGTTAAATGTTCAAAGCCCTCTGTTAAATATTTTATACCAATTGATGTTTTCGGTTGGATTACCTTATTTTATTTTATCGTCAACCGGCCCTCTGGTACAAAACTGGTATGCTAGTAACCACCAAGGTAAGCCACCTTACTTTCTGTACTCTTGGTCAAATGTGGCTTCCTTAATTGCATTACTCAGTTTTCCTTTTGTGTTCGAGCCTAAATTAGCCGCATCTACTCAATTAATTTTATGGTCAGTGTTGTATGGTGTTTATTGTGTGGCTTTTATCGTTGTTGCGTTAACAACCTATCGAGGAAAGACACTTAATGCTATTGAAACTACCCAAGGTGTTGCTGGAGTAACTATTGATTCTGGTATTGCACAAGTAGATAGAGACACACATGACTTAACATTAACGAATGCTATTTCATGGGTTGTTTTGTCATCACTTGGGGTGATTTTTTTAGTGGCTACCACTAATGCGATCACACAAAATGTTGCACCTATTCCATTTCTTTGGATCCTGCCTCTTTGTTTATATCTGCTTAGTTTTATTATTTGTTTTCACAGCGATCGTTGGTACATTCGCTGGTATTGGCTAATATTGTTGATATTAAGTAGCATCATCGCGATATTTTTATATTTCATCGGTTCTCAGTTTGACTTAATTACTCAAGTGACTCTTTATAGCTTTGTATTGCTTGCTGCCTGCATGGTTTGTCACGGTGAGTTGTCGAAAACTAAACCTGCGCCAAGGTATTTAACTCACTTTTATCTACTTATTGCGCTGGGCGGCTTTCTTGGTTCCTTATTTGTTGCCTTTATTGCCACGAATATATTTCAACAATTTCTTGAGTTTCCATTAGCGTTTATTAGCTTACTTTTGTTACTGTCAGTAGTGTATTGGCGAGAAAAGCTGTCGATTAAATATGTTTTAACAATGTCAGTGTCTGTGGTGGTTTGTGTTTCTTTATTTACGGCTTTACTGAGTCGCTATCAACAAAATGATATTTTCCAACAACGTAATTTTTATGGCATTTTAACGGTAAAAGATGTTGATGTTGCAGGTAAAGTTGAGCGCCGCCTTGTTGATGGAACAACATCACACGGTACACAATATCTTGATGAATCATTACAACAAATACCGTTAAGTTATTATCGTAAAGACACTGGAGGGGCAATTGCGATTGAGCTCATGCAAAAGACAAAACAAACTGGGATCAATGTAGGGTTTGTCGGTTTAGGTGCTGGTGCGTTGGCAGCCTATGGTGAAAAAGAAGATCATTTCAGCTTTTTTGAATTAAACCCAGCAGTGATCGATGCAGCACAACGTTATTTTACTTTTTTAGCACATTCTAAAGCTCAAATTGAAGTGATAAAAGGGGATGCCCGTATTTCTATCGCGAAAAATAGAGCTCAACTGGTAAATAAACCCTTTGATGTATTGGTGTTAGATGCGTTTTCAGGTGACAGTATTCCTCAACATTTACTAACCGTTGAAGCTTTTTCAATGTATCAGCAAGTTGTAAGCAAGCAGGGGATCATCGCGGTACATATTTCTAATAGCCATTTAAACTTATTGCCATTGATGAAAGGGCTAGCAGATCACACTCAAATGGCATTGGTGTATTTTCACACGGCAGGAAAACGTGCTGAAAGCCATGATACTGATTGGGTTTGGCTGACGCACAATAATAATTTAATAGATAACCCTATCGTTAAGTTACAGAGTACGCGAGTAAAATTGTCATCGACAGAACAAGTAGTTTGGACTGATGATCACAGTCACCTAATGTCATTACTTAAATAACCTCAGCTTCACATAAGGAATGCGTTTCTAACGGTTACTTTTACTGACTTCTGCGTTATCTTGCTTTGCAATAGCGGGCTATTCCTACAGCAAAATGCCTTAAATTCAGCAAAAAAGTAACTCGTTAGAAATATTAATATTTGTTAGGCTATTGAATTCATTAGTATTACACTATTTCTTATGCAAACCTGAGGTTAAATAATCAAAGCTTTCGCAGACATAAAAACTCTTATGCCTGCGAAGTAAGATTACCAAGTACCTGTATTTTCCATATTTTGCCAAGGTTCTTTTGGTGGCAAAGCATCGCCTTTTTGTAATAGCTCAATTGAGATCCCATCAGGTGATTTTACAAATGCCATATGGCCGCAGCGAGGTGGGCGATTAATAACTACGCCATTATCCATTAAGTGCTGGCATGTAGCGTATATATCATCAACTTCATAGGCTAGGTGACCAAAATTTCTACCTGAGAGATACTCCTCTTCTGAATCCCAATTGTGGGTTAATTCAATTTCAGGCGCACCTTTTTCTGTCGCTAAAAAAATCAAGGTGAACTTACCCGCTGGAACGTCATAACGATTAGTTTCAATAAGCCCAAGTTTGTTGATAAAAAAATCGAGAGACGCCTCAACGTCTTTTACGCGTATCATGGAATGGAGAAATTTCATGTGAACCTCTAATTAATGAATTTTACTGAATTGTTCAAATATACAACTTTAGAGAGATAAAGTAGATGAACGTAGAATACCTCTATCTAGCTGTTCGGTAAATTTATCTTTAAACCGATGATACCAATGAGGATCAGACTAATAAAGAGAAACTGTATGGTTGATAAACTATGTTGATACATCACATAATTTAGCAAAACGATAGTACATACCCCTACAGCTAACCAAATTAAATACGCAATGGTTATTGGAATTTCTTTGATAGCAAAAGAAAATAAAATAAGACTAATAATCATCGATATGATGGCGAGGAATACATAAGATAATTTAGAAAAGGATGCCGATTTGTCTAAAAAGAATAACCAGCCTGCTTCAAAAACACCAGCAACAATGAGGGAAAGCCAATACATAATTCTACTCCACAATTAAGGGCCGTCCCTGATGAAGTAGAGCGGTGAGGTCGTCCTCACTTCGATTAAAGGTTTTAAATTATACCCTCTATTGCTGTATGTTCGAAGTTACTTTTCGGAAAAAGTAAAAAAGCGGTTGAAAAATATATATAACAAAATTATTATATAATTAATTTATTATATAGGTGGTTTATGAAAGTTCTTTTTTTATGTTCTGAGAACTCTGCACGATCAATAATGGCTGAAGCCTTGTTAAAACATCATGGTAAAGATCAATTTGTTGTTTATAGTGCAGGCACTCACCCATCAGGTATTGAACCAAAGGCAGCAAAGGCGATTACGCACTTTGGTTTATCAACAGATGGACTAACATCTAATAGTCTTGATGACGTAAAAGATATTCATTTTGATTACGTGATTACTTTGTGCGACAAAGCAGCGAAAGAGTGTGATACCAGTGTAATGGGGACCAATTGTTTGTCTTGGGACTTTCCTGAACCACGCAGTAGAATGGTTGCTAACCCTTATGAGAAAACACTTCAAGAGCTTAATGAACGAATAAAAATGTTTTTGCTAATTCAAGAAAAGCAAAAACCAGCCCCAATATCACCTACTATTTTTTTTAAGTGCCTAGCAGATGAGGTGCGCCTTAAAACGTTATTGATTATTGCTGTGGAACAAGAAGCATGTGTTTGTGAAATCATGGAAGCGTTAAATGAAGTGAGTCAGCCAAAGGTATCTCGTCACTTAGCACAACTGAGAAACACAGGTATTTTAGCTGCGAGAAAGCATCAACAATGGGTATTTTATTCATTGAATCCAACGTTAACAGACTGGATGAAATCGGTGATCACTTCAACAGTTGTCAATGAGCCACAGTGTATTGAACAAGAACTAGCAAGATTGAATGCTATGGGTGATCGTCCTACTCGCATGCAACGTTGCTGTAATTAAGGAAAGAAGATGGGAATATTCGAACGGTTTTTATCTTTATGGGTTGCACTGTGTATTGTCTGTGGTGTAGTTTTTGGCGTGTATTTTCCTGATTTTTTTTCATGGGTTGCAAGGGCTGAAGTCGCACAAGTTAATATAATAGTGGCGGTTTTTATTTGGTTAATGATTTATCCGATGATGGTCCAAATTGATTTTTCTACGATAAAAGATGTTGGTAAAAACCCTTCAGGTCTAGTACTGACTTTAGTCATTAATTGGTTAATTAAACCTTTTTCAATGGCTGCACTAGGGTGGTTGTTTTTTGAAGTGGTGTTTACAGATTTCGTTAACCCCGAAAGCGCTCAAGAATATATTGCAGGTATGATTCTACTTGGCGTTGCTCCATGTACAGCAATGGTATTTGTTTGGTCACAGTTAACAAAAGGTGATGCGAACTATACTTTAGTACAAGTATCATTAAATGATATTATCATGATCTTTGCATTTGCGCCTATCGCTGCGTTATTGTTGGGCGTTGCTAATATTAATGTGCCATGGGACACCTTAGTATATTCAGTATTACTCTATGTGGTATTGCCGTTAATTGCAGGGGTTGCAACCCGCGCGATACTCAATAATTCAGAACGAAAAAATCACTCCATTGGTGAACTAATATCGAAGTTCAAACCCTTTTCAATTATTGGCTTACTATTAACTGTTGTTCTACTTTTTGCCTTTCAAGCTCAACGGATTATTGAGCAACCGCAAACGATAGTATTGATTGCGATCCCGTTAATTATTCAAACTTATGGCATTTTTATTGTTGCATATTATGCGGCAATAAAAATGAAACTAAAGCATAACATTGCAGCCCCTGCGTGTTTGATTGGTACTTCAAACTTTTTTGAATTAGCGGTTGCTGTGGCTATTTCACTGTTCGGTTTACATTCTGGTGCTGCGCTTGCAACAGTTGTTGGTGTGTTGGTCGAAGTGCCAATTATGTTATCACTTGTCGCTATTATTAATAAAACACGTCATTGGTTTGATTGAGGAGTTAACAATGTATAAGCACCCATTTGATACCTTAACACTCGAATCTGGGGGGAAGTTCATTTTTACTCCTTGTCCTGGTACACAGAGTGTCAATTTACAGCAATCCATTGAGCAATTAAGGTCCGAAGGTGTTACGACGCTTGTTTCGCTTATGTATGATGATGAACTCGTTAAACTTGATGCCCATTCAATAGGACAAGTTTGCCAAACACAGAACCTAACATGGCTGCAAATGCCAATTAAAGATGATGATGCTCCTAATGACGATTTTATGCGGGCATTTTCACAGCATATTACACGGATAATAAATAGCATAAATAAAGGTGAGGCGATAGCTGTTCATTGTAAGGGGGGATCTGGAAGAACAGGTCTTGTGATCGCCTTATTTCTTATTCATTTAGGTTACGACAAAGCACAAATCGTGGATATGGTGCAATTGATACGACCGAAAGCATTACAACACCCCATACAACGTAAATATTTTAATGACTTTATTTTTTTGGAGACTTCTAATGACAATTAAAGTTGGTATAAACGGTTTTGGCCGAATGGGACGCTTAACCCTGAGAGCAGGTTTTGGTAGTCCAGAAATTGAATTTGTGAAAATAAACGATCCTGCGGGTAATGCAGAAACATTAGCGCATTTATTAAAGTATGACTCGGTGCATGGTATTTGGTCGCATGATATTTCGAATATTGATAATGCGCTTAAAATTAATGATCAGATCATTCATGTTAGCCAACATAAAACGATCAAAGATACCGACTGGTCGGGTTGTGATGTAGTGATTGAAGCATCAGGAAAAATGAAAACGAAGGAAAAATTGCAGAGTTACTTTGATCAAGGTGTTAAAAAAGTTGTCGTTACTGCACCAGTAAAAGAAGAGGGTGTGTTAAATATTGTCATGGGAGTTAATGATGATCTGTATGATGTTAACACTCATGATATTGTCACTGCAGCCTCGTGTACGACAAATTGTTTAGCACCAATTGTTAAGGTTTTACAAGAAAAAACAGGCATTAAGCATGGTTCAATCACTACTATTCACGACATAACGAATACGCAAACTATCTTAGATGCACCACATAAAGATTTAAGGCGTGCACGTGCTTGTGGCATGAGTTTAATCCCGACAACAACCGGATCGGCCACGGCAATTACGCATATATTTCCTGAATTGAAGGGGAAATTAAATGGTCATGCGATCAGAGTGCCGTTAGCAAATGCTTCAATTACTGATTGTGTTTTTGAGCTTGAACGTGCAACAACTGCAAGTGAGCTAAACCTATGGTTTAAAGAGGCCGCAGAAACGAATTTAGCAGGTATTTTAGGCTACGAAGAAAAGCCACTTGTATCAATTGATTATAAAACGGATCCTCGTTCAAGCATTGTTGATGCATTATCAACAATGGTGATTAATGATACCCAAGTGAAAATATATGCTTGGTATGATAATGAATGGGGTTACGCAAATAGAACGGCTGAACTAGCTATTAAAGTAGCTCGTAGTATTCAGTAAGGGCATATAAATGAAACAATTGGCAACGCTTTCTAACGAAATTAAACAGTACTTAATTGTAACAGGCAACTATTGGGCGTTTACGTTGACCGATGGTGCGTTGCGTATGCTGGTTGTTTTGTATTTTCATCAATTAGGGTATTCGCCACTCAGTATAGCAATGCTGTTTTTGTTTTATGAAATATTTGGTGTCATTACTAATTTATTTGGTGGATATTTAGGGGCTCGAGTTGGCTTAAATCGCACGATGAATATAGGCCTTGCTATTCAAGTAATGGCGTTGTTGATGTTAACAGTGCCGGCAGAATGGTTAACTGTTGTTTATGTGATGGCCGCTCAGGCCCTATCGGGGATAGCCAAAGATCTCAATAAAATGAGTGCAAAAAGCTCTATTAAAATGTTGGTGGCTAATGGGCAAGAAGGCACATTATTTAAATGGGTTGCGGTATTAACGGGCTCTAAAAATGCCTTAAAAGGCATTGGTTTTTTTCTTGGCGGTTTGCTGTTAACGTTGTTGTCTTTTCAAGGGGCGATGCTACTGATGGCAGCGGTGTTAACAATGGTTTGGTGCTTTAGTGTATATGCGTTAAAAAATGATTTAGGCAAAGCGAAAACGACGCCAAAGTTTAAGCAGATTTTTTCTAAAAGCGACGCCATTAATACGCTTTCAGCAGCACGCATGTTTTTATTTGGTGCGCGAGATGTATGGTTTGTTGTTGCCTTGCCAGTATTTTTATCCCAAGTATTTAACTGGGATCATTGGACTGTTGGTGGCTTTCTTGCCATTTGGGTCATTGGCTATGGAATTGTGCAATCATGTGTTCCTTCACTATTTAACCTTGACCAAGGTGTATCACCTGCGAAAGATGCAGTTAAATGGGCTTCTTTATTAGCATTCGTTACCTTTAGCATTGCAATTATGTTGTCTTTTCAGTGGGCAGTTCAACTTTCTTTAGTTATAGGGCTATTAATATTTGGTATATTGTTTGCCGTTAATTCTTCATTACATAGCTATTTAATTGTCAGTATGGCAAACGCTGACGGAGTTTCTTTGGACGTTGGTTTTTACTATATGGCAAACGCGATGGGTAGGCTGATAGGCACCGTACTGTCTGGTTGGGTTTATCAGTACTATGGGTTAACGGCTTGTTTATTTATCTCCAGTGTTTTTATCATATTAGCGATGCTGGTATCGTATAGATTGCCAAAAACTTCCCTTATTTGATTAAAATTTCATTTTTGAATAATTGTTTTACTTTCGCAGCATTTGCCTGCATGTTCATGTGGTTTTTGTGATTTTTTTTACTCATTTTTATTAATAAGTTTTTAAACCATGTTTAAAAATTAAAAAAGAGATTGCGAAACTCTTACTTGTATTGTTACGATATAACATATCAATAACTAGCCTGTTTTAAACAATCATAATGAAGAAAAGTATTTTTAAGCGTACTGCTATTGCAAGTGCGGTTTATTGTAGTGCTATTTTTAGTCCTGTATATGTGGATCACTAATCGAAGGGTTGGTGTAATGCTATTAAACAGGAGTGTTTTTTGAGCTTTAGATAGATATGCGAATATGGCGACGGTTACTAATATTCAAATTACTAACACTTTGAGCAAGTGCAATAGAGATCCAGATAATACATTTCCACTCTTTTTATCATTAATTTACTTTACAGAACTGCACGAAGATATCGATTAACAGCAAGTGATGTCAGTGTATTAGATGAGAAGGCAATTTAATAATCTCATTTATTATTTGTGAATTAATGATGTGCTCTGATCAAAACTAATATGGAAGACATAATATGAAGATTTTTGAACAACCGATCTTAGATAAGCTATCTATTGCAACATCCGTTATTTGTGCTATTCACTGTGCTATTGTGCCTATTTTTATTGCACTATTTCCGACAATCTCAGTGTTTAGTAGTAATGAACATGAATTTCATCAAGCGATAGTATGGTTTATTATACCTTTGAGCATAATGGCTGGCTTTTTGGGATGCTATAAGCATAAGAGTAAAAGGATATTATTAACGATTCTTTCTGGGCTTTGCTTACTTGTTTTTGCTGCATTATTTGTTCATGAACTGTGGGGTGAGAATGTAGAAAAAACGCTAACGGTATTTGCAACCATGATTCTAGCTTTTGCACACTGGCAAAACTTTAAACGTTGTCGTGACAATAGCTGTGATCATTAGATAAGTTGATTTTTTGTTAGCTAATTTAAATAAGTGCTCTCTCATTATATTGATACGTTCAACTTTAATTTTGATACACGCAAAGTTTTTCATCGTTATTGTTAACGTAGCCTTGGCTTTATGTACTTTCTAATCTAATGGTAAGGCTCGTAAATACGCCGATAAATCAAATGATTAGTGAGCTACTGTGTCAGAATGCTTTACACTTCATGGATGCCTTAATGTTGCCTACTTCCTACGGTATTGAAAATGTTCAGTATTTTTACTTTGGTATATTATTTGTATAAATGTACAAATAATAGTGGTATTACGATCTTCTAAAATTACTAATACGAATAAATAAAGGGGTATTAAATGAAACTTAAGTACTTAAAAACGACTATTGCAGGTTTGGCAATGGCTATCAGCAGTGTTGCAAATGCTGGATTATTATACGATCAACATTTAATTAACGGCGTACATTTTGGTTCAGGAAATCAAAATGGTGCTTTTACAACGGAAACTAACAACGGTATAGAAATAGGCATACGTGGTAAATTGCGCTTTGACGAAAATAATAATCCACAATCTATATATAACAGTAATGGTGACGGTACTTATTCATTTGATAATGTAGCTCCGCCAACGGGTTTCGGTTGGGCTCCTAATGCATCGACCACTTCGATATGGAGCTGGGATTGGAGCATAGATGTTTCTGGTTCACAATATAGTTTCGGAGATTTAACGTATCTTATGGAGATTGATTTTGATCCATCTTCAGCGACAAACTTTTTATCTTTTGACCCAATCAACAGCCCGAACGATAATTCCAATTCAGGTGCTTCACAGCAAAACTCTTGGAACATGGAGTTTTTTAACGGTCCTTTAGCTTACAATAATACTGATGTTGGTATTTATACCATTCAGCTCTCAGCATTTGACGGCTCTACTTTATTAGCAAGCTCTAGTATTGATATTGTGCAGGGGGTTGATATTCCTGAACCATCTACTATCGCTATTTTTGCACTTGGTGTGATTGGTCTAGCTTCGCGTCGATTTAAGAAACAAAGGTAATCATTTTTTAGTCAGCTAAAAATGTAAAACATTCTGCTTTAGTCATCTATGTTAATAGTCAGTCGTAAAGAGCAGAGTGTTTTTTATATCGTTTGTGGTATTAAATATTTAATAGTTGTGAGTCTTGCTGATTTAACATCATCAAGTCTGTTAACTCTCATGGTATTCGAAGCATAAAAAAATCCGCGATATACGCGGATTTTTTTATGCTAAACATGGTCAAAAGGAAGGAGATTACTTCAGTTTTTTAAGTAATACTTCAACGGCTTTCTCTATTTGCTTATCTTGACCTTTTGATGAAGATTCAGGATCATTCTTAACCATGTGATCTGGCATAGTTTGATTGTTTTCTAGGTATTTTCCTTTTGTATCTTTCATACCAACTTGAGGTACCCCAGCACGAAAATCACCTGAAATACCCGTTTCCCACCAAACTGCAGTCATCGTTCCTGGTACAGGCATGCCTACCATTTCACCTAAGCCTAATTCATCATAGGTGTAAGCAAAAGCATGAGCGTCGCTATAATTTCCTTCGTTAATTAATAATACAGAAGGCTTATTCCATTGATCAAAAGGGTCACCAGCATATTGGCGGCCTCGTACATGCATGGTGAAATATTCATTACCGCTAAGTAGCTTCGCTAAGTCGTTGTGTAACCAGCCACCACCATTAAAACGAGTATCAACAACCACAGCTTCCTTATCAAAATGTTTGCCTAACAAACTAGAATATACGGCTCTAAAACTAGGGTCATTCATGCCTCGAACATGTACATAAGCCAAACGTCCATTTGATAGTTTCTTGACTAATGCTTCACGTGATGTCACCCAACGATCATATAATAAATTACTTACTTTTCTTGCTGATACAGGCTTTATTACTTCATCAAAATGACTACCTTTAGCGTCTTCAAAGGTGAACCTTACTCGTTTACCTGTTGTATGATTAAGTAACTGATATAGGTTTTGGTTTTTGGTTAATTCAACGCCATTTACTGCGGTTAATTTGACACCCGGCTTGACTTTACTTTCGGCATTATCGAAAGGACCATTAGCGAGTACTTCTTCAACAAGTAAGCCATTATCATCATTAAAAAATAGCCCTAAACGACCGGTTTTATCATTGGTGCTCGTAGATTTAGGTCGGTAAGATGAGCCAATGTGTGACGCATTCAATTCGCCGGTCATTTCAGCAAACATGTTGGCAAAATCTCGACCATGACCAATTGAAGTTAGCTTCTTACGATAAGATTTACCAATATCATCCCAATCGATGCCATGATAATCGCTTCGATAAAATTTATCTTTAATGACACGCCAGCTGTGATCAAACATGAATTCTCGCTCTGCAACAGTTTTAAGTTGCATAACAGGATTAACTTTAATTGATTTTAATGTGATTTTTTTACCGACTTTACCTTGCTTTAATTGACCATCGGCAAGGATAAAAAGGTTTTTTTCATCTTCACTAAACGACATATTCACAGAACGGGCATTGAGCTTGGCGACTAATTCCGTCTTTTTATCTTTAATTGATTGACGCCATAAATCAAAGCCTTTTTCAAAGCGCGCTAAGTAATATAACTCTTTAGCATCTTTAGTCAGGTAGGCTTGGCCTAAATGTGATGAGTGTACAGTAAGACGAACAGTGCGACGTTCGATATTTTCCCAGTCGATTTCTACAGGTGCTTTTGATTTGGTTTTATCAACAGCCTTTTCATCATCTTTTTTATCTTCGTCTTTTTTATCCTTTGCTTGCTTGTCTTCTAGTTCTTTTTGTAATTCGTATTCTTCTTTAGACATACGAAATTTGTCATAGCTATCTTGCGTTAAAAATGCTGCTAACACATCACCTTCGCGCCCCCAACTGCCATGGTCTCGTTGACCAAAACGAGCGCTCCACCACAAAACGGCATTACCATCTGTATGCCAAGTAGGCGAACCATCGTTGTAACCAGATAGACTGATGTCTTTCGGTTTTGCTGAACCATCTGATGGGAAAATGCCAACATTTTTAATAAACAATCGGCCACGTGGAGCAAAGTTTGCTGTCATCCAATAACTATCTGGTGCCCAAGCAAATGAAATATCTCCATCGGCATACGAATAATTGTTTTCTTTACTTAACGCTACATTGACTTTTTTGGTTTCACGGTTAATAACTTGGATTTCGTCACGGTTTGACAAAAAGGCTATTTTTTTACCGTCTGGTGAATATACTGGCTGAAAACTATCGGTATCGGCTAAATGCACTGTTTTTTCTGTTAATGTTGTTGCCGCAAAAAAGTAGGGCTCTGACTCGTTTTCAATGGTCGTTTCATATAAGCCCCAGTTGTCATCACGCTCTGCTGCATATAAAAGCGTTTTACCATCTTTATGGAAAGATACAGAACGTTCTTGTTGAGGGGTATTGGTTATTGCACGAGTTGTTTTAAATTCTGTACTAGCAACAAAAACTTCACCACGGGCAATAAATGCCACTTCCTTACCGTTGGGTGAAACCGCGTATTCTGTAATTTTTCCACCTAACGAAACCGGCAGTAATTCATCTTCTTGTACATCGTTGGCAATGGTTATTTTTACATGTTTTAAAGAACCGTTTTTATGGGTGTAGATGTTGCCGTGATGAACAAAGGCCAGGGTACCGTTATCACTGGTTGATAAGCTACGTACAGGGTGTTGTTTAAATTTGGTGATTTGCTTTTTGTTACTACCATTTAAGCTTGATTGCCAAACATTAAACACGTCTGACTTTTCTTCTGAGGTGTAATAAAAAGTATCATTACTTTTCCAGACTGGGTTATGGTCACCGCCTTTAAAAGTCGTTAACTGCTGATGTTTCCCAGAGTTCAGATCGTGTAACCAAATATCTCGGGCAAATGCTGAAACATCATGCTTTCTAAATTGGTTTTCATAAGATTTTTCATCACGATAAAGTACTTGATCGCCGTTAGGTGAAAATTGAAGCTCAGACGCCGGAACCGTAGCAAGCATTTTTGGCGTTGCACCATCAACGGAAACGGTATAGCTTTCTGTTAAGCGAGTCGTGGGGAATATCGTTGAATCTTTTGAGTCTATACGGCTAGAGGTAAATAAAATTTCTTTATTATTTTTCGTGAAATCTTGTGGAATATCATTAGCCGAATGATAGGTGAGTCGTTTGGCCTTGCCGCCATTTTCAGGCATGATATAAACATCTAAGTTACCACTTCGATCACTGGCAAAGGCGATGTTTTTGCCATCACTAGACCAAATAGGGTGTCCATCCCAATCACTATGAATAGTTAACGGTCTAGCCGTTCCACCATTTGTGGAGACAGTGTAGATATCTCCTTTGTATGAAAATGCGATAGTTTTACTGTCGGGTGAAATACTACTGTGCAGGAACCATTCCTGTTCTTTTTCTACGGCTGTTGCGGCAGTGGCAAAGATTGCCAAAGCCGACAATGCATATTTTTTATAGCGCATTATTGATATTCCTTGAGCAACTGGAGGAGTTGTTTTATTTTTTGTTATTTTGATGTGATGTTATAACAAATACAGTGACTATGCCAATGAGCATTCGATAAGGTGTAAGAAAGCTGCGACGGTTATTTTGCAATAGGTAATACCAATTCGCATAAATATTCGGTCATTCAGCGAGAATTAAACGCTTTAGAGGCACGGCGTTGATTGCAGAGAATGGTTATTCAGGAGAAC
>NZ_MKQD01000071.1 GCF_001913705.1 Thalassotalea sp. PP2-459
AAATTAAAAATCACTATCTACAGAAAAGTCGAGAAAACTTTTTAGCTTATTATCAAATATGTTCAGTTATATAAAAATGGGGATCCGTCAGCCCTTTGGGAGCGTGTTAGAGGCGCGATAATTGCGCAAAACGGGTTTGATGTAGAACAACTATACCTGCACACGTTTCGCTTATTCTCCCACCTCTGACATCGCTCTGAACTGACTTAATCTTTATGCGAATTGGTATAAACGAATGGTCAATGCTAATTTTTCTTAATCTTTACGCTACCATTGACTGTTTCAATGTCTACCTGCACATCACCACTGCCAATCATGCCTTCCAACGATCTACCCGTAAACATGTTCTTCTTTGCGCTAAGACCAAAATCATTTTTAATACTTCCGTGCATAGTTTCCACTTCAACATCAGCATTTATATTTGCTGGTAATGATAAAACAACACGGCCATTAACGGTTTCAATACTAATGTCATCAAGCTGTTCTATACCATCAATATAGCTAACATCAACACTACCGTTAACAGAACTGATCTCGCTATTATTTGCTAATCCTGTCGCATCAATGCCACCATTTACGGTTTGTAATTTCATCGCTCCTGATACATTTTTAATCGTTAATGAACCATTAACTAGTTCAATATCTGATAACCTAGTACCTACTGGCACGTTAACTTCGTAATCAACACTGCCTGAAGAGTTATTATTCCAATTAGTTTTTTTATAACGTGTTTCTACCGAAACACCTCGGCTATTTTCCTGCATATCCACTTCTATCCGATTTCTTCCTTCTTGATCTTCTGCAGTAATAATTGCTGTGACGCTGATAATATCTTTTTTCCACCCAATAATATCAACATCGCCGTTAACGTTATTTAAGCGAAACTCAGCCGCTGAAGAATTAACATTAAACGTTTGTTTAATTTCATCTTTTACGTCTGCAAGTGTTGCTGAACTTAACATTAATAAGCTAAGGGTTAGTAATATTTCATTTTTCATGAACGAGTCCTTTTTATTGAGTTAATAAGTTAGTAACTCACATACGCGAAAAGGTTTAAACAAAAAGGCAAAATAAGGTAAATTAATGTTATTGCACTTTAAAACATAACCTTATGTCTAGATTAAACATTCAATTATTGTTAACTGGCGATGAAATCATGAACGGTGATATCGTCGATTCAAACTCTGCGATGATCGCACAACAATTAATCCCTTTTGGCTTAAAAATAGCAAAAAAAACGACAGTTTCTGATGATTTATCATTACTGATCGAAGAAATAAATACATTAAGTCAACAAGCAGACATATTAATTATCAACGGAGGTCTTGGTCCAACGGTAGATGATTTAACAGCCCAAGCATTAGCTACAGCCATTAATGTTCCTATTGAAAAAAACAATCAAGCCTATCAACATGTACTAAATTGGTGCGATAAAAGAAACTACCCGATTACAGACGCCAGTATCAAACAAGCAATGCTACCAAAAGGTGTAGACATCATTGCAAATGATATTGGTAGCGCAGTGGGATTTTCTATTGTTCATCACCAATGCCATATTTACTGCACGCCTGGTGTTCCTCGTGAATTAGCATTAATGTTAGAGCAACATATTATTCCGCAATTTGCAGACAACGTAACACAAAATTTTGCATATCAAGTCAGAAAACTTCAAGTCTTCGGTATTGGTGAGTCTTCTATTCAACAATTAATACATAATCATTTCCCAAAGTGGCCTGCTGAAATCTCATTAGGTTTTCGAGCTTGCACACCGATGTTAGAAGTGAAGTTAACAACACACAAAAAAAATACCCTACCTCTGCTGCAACAGTGGCAAGAAAAAATACATCATTTATTAGGAGATCACGTGTTATGCCAATTTGATGGAGCACCTCCAACAATGGCAGAGCATGTTTTATCTTTATTGCAGGAAAAAAATCTAAAAATTACCACCGCTGAATCATGCACCGGTGGATTGATAGCCAGTTTGCTTACTGATATCTCAGGTGCATCAGAATCGTTTGAGGCTGGCTTTGTTACTTATTCTAATCATATGAAACAAACCTTACTTGATGTGCCTGAAGAACTATTAGTAGAGCATGGGGCAGTAAGCGAATCCGTAGTTAAAGCAATGGTACTTGGTGCAATAAAAAAATCAAATGCTGATTTTGGAATTGCCGTTTCTGGTATTGCTGGTCCGCATGGAGGCAGTGATGAAAAACCAGTGGGAACCGTTTGGATAGCTTGGGGCACTTCTACTACGATTAGAACAGTAAAATTTATAATAAAATCTGACAGACAATCATTCCAAATATCTGTTGCTCATCGAGCTTTAGATTTACTGAGACGTGAGATATTAATGAGCAAACAGTCACCAATGTACAAAAAATAACAATAATTTGTTGCAAGAATGTAAAAGCAGCCTCAATTTCTCGCATTATGAGGTTATTTATTGCGTAGCAAATCAAAACTTTATATATTTACTATACGATATACTGTATCTACAACTTATTAACGCATGTACACTAACCAAAATAGAGAAATATCTATGCTGCTACATTACATGCGAATAATGCTTTAGTTTCCTAGGAGCACATTTTGATTGACAAGAACTTCATCACCAGTGGTCGAAATACCATCATTCACAAAATGAGAAAATTTGATTTATTAATCATTAACGGCAGCCACCCTGTTGTTGTTGTCAGTAATCGAGGCATAGGTATCTTTAAAGGTGAACTTCCCCAAAAAAAATCAGATGCTAAAAAAGCTTACCAAGATGTAGTTGATGTAGCCGCCACGGAAGTATTTGGTGAAACAAAAACATTAATCTTTGTGCAGGCACTTGATAATAAAGAATACAAAATAGATTATTCAAAAGTTAACACTCCAAACTTCATTCGTATTCACCAAGAAAACTATATTTAAACATGTGTTCAAATAGAGAGTATAAAGCGTGACAAAGGCAACTTTAGTTCCCAATAAAAAAAACAATATTGATTTGGTACTACAGCCGATAAAAGATCAGACGTCGCTTACTGAGGTATCTATCCATGAACTTATCGATGCTTCTGAGTATACAAGTCTTTATGTTGACAACGGTAATATAAAAAATGCTATTGCTGAACTTAACAGTGTTTTAAAGCCCCTTCAACAAGGCCAATCTGGTCGTGAAATCTCTTATCAAGTGCTTGAGCGACGGGATGCTAAAATATCCATTGAAATCGACAAAGATGAAATGACTGCATCCGCTGAAATTTCAACTGCCCTGGGCGGAAAACATCTAACAGCCAAAGCAATATTAGCGGCTGCTCAACAAGCAGGTGTCACAAAAGGGTTTAGTAAAGAAGAATTAGTAAAACTTGCCCAACACGCTGCTCAAGAGCCCCCTGGTAGTATCGTAAAAGGCTCTATTGCGTACGGTAAAGATCCTATCGATGGTAAAGATGCCAAGGTTAAACATTTAGTACAAAGTGCACAAGACAGAATTCTACGCCCTAAAGAACGCGAAGATGGTTCAGTAGATATGCGTGATTTAGGTGATATTATCTGTGTAAAAATTGGTGATCCTTTAGCGAGAAAAATTCCATTAACAGATGGAATTAAAGGGTTTTCGGTAACTGGTACCCCCCTGGAGCCAAAGCCTGGAGATGACTGCACCTTACAAGCCGGTGAAGGTACAACGATAAGCCCAAAAAATGAAGATGTACTTGTATCAACAAGGGTTGGTTTACCACGCATTATCGATAACGGTATGGAGGTTGATGAAGTTTACAAAATTAAAAATGTAGATGTAAGCACAGGTCATATCGATTTTGAAGGCAGTGTTATCATCGATGGTGACGTATGTGAAGGAATGCAAGTAACCGCTAGAGGCGATATCACTGTTGGTGGTTTTGTTGAATCTTCCTACTTAAACTCAGGCGGCGATATTACCATCGGCAGTGGTATAATCGGCAAGAAACAAGAAGTAGATGATCTAAAAGTCACCGATATCACCATGAGTGCTAACTTGAAAGCGAAAGGCACTATTTTTGCAAAATATTGCCAATATGCTGATATAACATGCAATAATTTTCGAATAGAAAATCAGTTAATGCATACTATTATTGAAGCCGAAGAAAGAGTATGGGTTGGTACTGATGAAAAAGCTAACGGTAAGCTGATTGCAGGACACATTACCGTAGGACAATCGATACATGCAGGCACAGTTGGAGCAACAGCAGGAAGCGCAACAATTATCACCTTTGCAAAAAGACTAGAGCACTTTAATGAGCAAATCACTGAATTAGATGCGAAAATAGAGGTAGAATCTAAACAAGTCGATGAACTAAAAGAAGCCAGTAATAAGCTAAGAAAATTACCGAAAGATAAAGTAAACCCAGACATGCTTAATAAAGTCATCTCTACCTATAAACACCATGCAGAGCAAATGGCCAAATACATCAGTGATAAAGAATTACTCGAAGAAGAAGTTAATCAATACATGGGAAGTGTATGTGTTGAGGCAACAGAACGTATTTATCAAAGCGTACAAATGACTGTTGGCGATTTTCACGAAAAAACAAAGCGTGAATATGGCCCAAGTAGAATGCGCTATAAAGAGCGTAAAATTATAATAGATCCAATTGTAACATAATGAAAAGTCAGTCAACTATCATCTCAAAGCTACTTACCGGTATTTTTTTAAGTAGCTTTTTTACATTTAATGTTAACGCAAGCAAATGCGATATTAATTTCCAACATGGAATTATTATTGACCCTTCACATATTCGAATTTTAGAACGTGATATCACTATCGTTCAAATCAACAATGACGAACAACTTTTTGTCAAAGGAAGAGAAATCCCGTTAACTGACAAGCAACGCTTATTAATTTCTGAATACTCTCAAGGGATACGTTTTCAAATACCTGAAATTGTCTCTATTGCAATCGAAGGCGTTGATGTTGGCCTTAAAGCCGTCAACAAAGTCATAGCTGGTGTAACAGGTGAAAATAGTGCTTCACATCAGAAACTTCAAAAACGTTTTGACGAAATGCAATGGCGATTAAGAAAGCGCTTTAATCATAGTGATGAAAGTTATTATATTGCACCTCAAGATTTTGATGATTTTAGTGAGATTTTTGCTGGTGAATTCGAGCAAGAAATCGAAACGCTTGTAACCGAATCAATTGGTACAATTTTACTTGCTGTAGGTGAGGCCATGACAAATAAACCACAAGGTACTGGTGAAAGCCGTGTACAAACGTTTGACGAACGGATGGAAACCATGGGAGAGGAACTAGAGTTAGAAATGAGCGCAAAGGTAACTTCAATAGAAAATAAGGCAATGGTTTTTTGTGAAAAATTAAAGTCACTCGATGAAATAGAAACGAAACTAACTGAAAATATTCACCCGCTCGCCTTTTTTAATCTTATTCAATCTCAACATTGAAAACATTCACCACTTGTAGCGTTAACACGACAAGCCTTATTTATCTAATATCAGTTTTAACGCTGGCAGCAATTTATGCTTAATTTTCTCAATTTCTGTATCATTATAGGGACTCATTGGTAGCAACCCCCAAATAGGTTTCGGCCAAGCCTTATCTTCTTCAAAGCGAACTACATGATGCAAATGCAATTGAGGGCAAATATTACCTAATGCCGCTACGTTCATTTTTTTACCCTGAAATACTTGCATAAGTACTTCGCTTAACATACTAGATTCATTTAAAAGCTGCTGTTGCTGTTGCCAATCTAACTGGTAAATATCTTGAATATTATGCACCTTAGGTACGAGTACAAACCAAGGATACTGATTGTCATTCATTAGCAATAGTTTACATAATGGCAACTCTAACAATTCAATTGTATCGTTACTTAACATTGCATTTAACTGGAAAGATTCCATTGTATCTCCTATTTCCTTTTATTTTTTCTACCACGACCGCGGGCTAATTTTCTTGCTTCACGTTCAGCGATTTTTTGTTTATCAAGTGCTTCGAAATAAGCCGCTTCTTTAGAGATCATATCAGGTGTTTCGAATGAGATTGGCCCTAACGTTTTATCTCTAATCTCATTAATCAAAATAGTTGAAGCCTTAGTAAAATCAACTAATCCTCCACTTTTAACACAGCCTCTAATTTTGCCAATTGCTTCTATTAGCTCAATTTCACGTTGTGGTAATTCAACTAATTTATAACGCTCAAGAAGCCTTTGAGGATAAGCTTCAATTAAATAATCTGCCGCAAAACAAGCTATATCATCATGATCATAGGCTGTATCTTTTACCGCACTGGTAATTGCTAAACGATAACCACTGTTCTCATTTATTATTTTAGGCCAAAGCATACCCGGTGTATCATAAAGGTATAACCCTTCTTCTAGTCTAATACGTTGTTGACCTTTTGTGACCGCAGGCTCATTTCCTACTTTAGCTTTAGCTTTGCCTACTAAAGTATTCAATAACGTCGATTTACCTACGTTAGGTATCCCCATAATGACTGCATTGATCTGTTTTCCTGTTTGATCTTTATTTGGCACTAAACTACGAATTAAGTTTGGAATTGTTTTAGCTATACTCGGATTATCGGTTGTTAAAGCGATCGCTTTTACATTATGTTGTGTCTCTAAATGCTCCAACCATAATGACGTAATATTTTCATCTGCAAGATCACTCTTATTGAGAATTTTGATAAGTGGTTTATCACCTCTTATCTCGGTGATCATCGGGTTTTCGCTACTAAAAGGTAACCTAGCATCACAAACTTCAATGACCACATCTATTTGCGGTAAAATTTCTTTAATTTCTTTTTGGGCCTTGTGCATGTGCCCTGGATACCAGTTAATTGCCATAATTTTTTTACGTTATAAAAAAAGTAGATTTTAACATCACACCAGTAATAAATCTTTATTATTCAATCAAGGTTTTTAGATAAAACGTGGCGAAAACTACATACCTGTCTCTTTGAGTTTAACAACTAAGGTTTGCAACTAGTATTCACGCATAGCGTCAGATGTGTTATACCAATTCGCATAAAGATTAAGTCAGTTCAGAGCGATGTCAGAGGTGGGAGAGTAAGCGAAAGGTGTGCAGGTATAGTTGTTCTACATCAAACACGTTTTGCGCATTTATCGCGCCTCTAACACGCTCCCAAAGGGCGAATTTAAACGCTTCATAGTCTGTGTTGTTGATTTTAACAAGGGCGCTACAAGGATGTAGCTTATTAGAGAACGCAGGAGTACGTTCTCCTGAATAACCATTCTCTGCAATCAACGCCGTACCTCTAAAGCGTTTAATTCTCGCTGAATGACCGAATATTTATGCGAATTGGTATTAGCTATCAATACACCTAATTAAACTTTTTTAGAAGCTAGAATGCAAGAAACCTTGTTTCAGGCCCGCGAATTCGCAGAGCTCATTCGGTTAAAACGGGCCAACATGATACAGTTCATGTTGTCTGTTAACCTTTTTAACCCTACACACGTGAGAGTACTCCATGTATTTTGTCCATAAAAAAAGCTTGATTCAGGCCCGCGAATTCGCAGAGCTCATTCGGTTAAAATGGGCCAACATGAAACACTTCATATTGTCGTTAACCTTTTTAACCCTACTCTCATATGGGCGTTACTTATCACATGAGGCACACTACCATCGACGCTATTGCATTTCACTACTGAGCTCAGCATGGGTATTTGCCCAT
>NZ_MKQD01000072.1 GCF_001913705.1 Thalassotalea sp. PP2-459
CCCTCGCTGGTAACAGCGTGCCGGTTCAAGTCCGGCCCCGGGTACCATTTGCATGCTCTTTTTATCATTCTAATTCAATTTTAAAACCCTTGAGCTACCATGGGTAGACGCATATACAAGTAACGATTTAAAACCCCTTTCTGGAAACGCAAGCGCCCCCAAAAAGGGATTAGATCATTAGTGATGTTAATATCAAGCTTAGACTGTTGTCACTTTATGCGTGATATATTGTTAATTATAAAAAAATTTCCAAGTTTTGATCTTTAATCGTTTATTTCTCAGGGCATGTTTGAATGCATGTTTAACAATAAATCGATACAAGGTAACGTGAAACGTGAAGGAGTGTCATTAAATTTAAAGCAAAATGCTAGGCTTATTTTTGATCGCGCTTTTAGTTTATCAATCAATTTTTAAAGGTATTTATAACCTTTCTTAAGCTGTAAAATATTGTCAAAAAGTAACAATTAACACAGAAAAAGCATTCGTATGGTGATCAACAGACCATAGAGAACAGCCCTTCAAATTTACTACTATTAACCCGCGTGATAATGAATATCACTGATTCTATATTAGAGAAATAAACCTAAGTCGTTTAGCTTAAAGGTCATACCACTATGCTTGGTTTAATGATGAGGAAGGCGAAATGACAACAACACAAAATACTCCTAAACATGGGCAAGAAATCACGCTGAATACCAATGGCAGTTTAAACGTACCTAATGCACCTATTATTCCGTATATCGTCGGTGATGGCATTGGCATTGATATTACACCAGTGATGTTAAAAGTAGTGGATGCTGCCGTAGCAAAGGCATATGGTGGTGATAAACGAATAGTTTGGTTGAAAACCTACGCAGGCGTTAGTGCTACGGAACATTTCAATGATGATATTTGGCTGCCTGATGAAACGGTTCAGGCATTTAAACAATATAAAGTAGGGATTAAAGGCCCGTTAGATGCACCAATAGGTAGTGGCTTACAATCGTTAAGTATTCAACTGCGTGAACAGTTAAAAGTGAAACATAGTATATTTTCGTTTCAGTGCTTTGATGGATTACCTAAATTCATTAATCATCAACAACAAATAGATATTGAGGTGTTTCAAGGCCAACCCTCTTTATTTTCGAATAAAGAACTCAATCAACAAACGGATGATGAAAGCTTTACGAGTACCATCGCTATTAATCGTTCTGATGTGGAACAATTATTAAAAAAAGCGATTGAGCATGCGGTTGCACAAGATAAAAGAAGTGTTGCCTTAATACATGATGGCGGAAATACCGCAGACTTTACAGATGCGATTTGTCGTTGGGGATATCAGTTAGCAAAAACAGAATTTGATGGCAAAGTTATTAATGGTGGTCCTTGGGTGAGTCTTGTTAACCCTAAAACAGGTACTGAAATCATTATTAAAGACATCAGTGTGGAGTCGATGATAGCACAACTTGTTTTAAACCCTGCTGAATATCAAGTGTTAGTTGCACCGTTTGCTTACGGACCAAGCTTACAAAGTTTATTATCTACATTAAGCAATACAACAGGTATTACTCCTGCGTGCTATTTAAGTGATGATGCAGCTGTATTCGAAGCAACACATGGTACTGCTCAAAAGTATGCTGGATTAAATAAAGTAAACCCAAGCGCTTTATTACTTGCTGCTGTGTTGATGTTGAGACATATGGGATGGCACGAAGCGGCGGATAATATTGTAAAAGGAATTCGTGATGCGATCAGGGCTAAAACAGTCACTTATGATCTAGCAAACAAAATAGCAGATAGTACCATGCTAACTAGCTCTGGCTTTGGTGATTGCATCATTGAACATATGAAAATTACTCAATAATATTTTTCATATAGCAGACATAAAAAAACACAGCCTCAGCTGTGTTTTTTTAATATCGGTATTACTATTCAGTTACATCGTCAAAGTCAGACGGTTTGATCACAGATGCGTGATGGCCTTTTGGCCCCGCATTTAGTTCGTAATCAACATCTTGTCCTGCTTTTAATGTACGATAGCCGTCCATTTCGATTGTGGAATAGTGCGCGAAAATATCTTCACCACCGTCATCAGGACGGATAAAACCAAAGCCTTTTGCGTTGTTAAACCACTTCACTTTACCGTGAGCCATACATCAACTTCCTTCTAAATTCATCGGTAATTCGTTATGCTTCCCCAGAAACATTAAGTTCAGTAAATAGTGACTAAAAAATAGTCACTGATTAAATCGTAGATAATAAAATAAATTAGTCAAGTTTTATTCACAACTAATTAACCTATTATTTTTAATTTTTAACAAAATTGTTAAAGCAAATTTTTCTACCACAGACTAATATAAAAGAATGAGCAATTGGAAAGAAATATTCGACAACCAAGAATTGTTGGAAGATGAGGTTGTTGATCAACATCAAAAACCGCCTATGTACAATGTAGTGTTGTTAAATGATGATTACACGCCGATGGATTTTGTCATCGACGTTTTAAAAAAGTTTTTTGGTATGAACGAAGAAAAAGCAACCGATGTTATGCTTGAAGTTCATTACAAAGGTAAAGGTCGTTGTGGCACATTTACTGCAGATGTAGCTGAAACCAAAGTCAGTTTAGTATGCGATTATGCGATAGAAAATCAGCATCCTTTAATGTGTACGATGGAAAAAGTATGATTTTGCGTAGTGTCGAAGTGGAGTAGCCTATGTTAAATAAAGATTTAGAAATTTCGTTAAATATGGCCTTTCGTCAGGCGAAAGAGTCTCGTCATGAATTCATGACGGTAGAACACTTATTGTTAGCGTTGTTAGACAATCCGTCTTCAATACAAGCTTTAAAGGCTTGTGGCGCTGATATGATAAAGCTTAGGCAAGAGTTGCTCGACTTTATTGCCGAAACTACACCTGTGATCCCTGCGGAAGAGGAAGAACGTGAAACTCAACCTACCCTAGGGTTTCAACGAGTATTACAGCGTGCAGTTTTTCATGTGCAATCGTCAGGGAAAAGCGAAGTTAGTGGTTCAAATGTCTTAGTTGCCATATTCAGTGAGCAAGAATCTCAAGCGGCTTATTTTCTCAAAAAATCTGATATTAACCGTTTAGATATTGTTAATTATATTTCCCATGGTATCGCGAAGGCGGAAGGGCAGCCAAGTAATAAAGCACATGAAGAAATAAATCAGCAAGAAGAAGAACCGCGCACAGTGGAAAATTTTGCCACAAATTTAAATGAACAAGCAAAAGTCGGCAGAATTGATCCGCTTATTGGTCGTGCAAGTGAGTTAGAAAGAACGTTACAAGTCCTCGGCCGTCGTCGCAAAAACAACCCCTTATTTGTCGGGGAGGCAGGGGTAGGAAAAACAGCGATTGCTGAAGGTCTGGCAAACCTGATTGTTTCAGAAAAAGTACCTGAGTTTTTAGCTGACACAATCATATATTCTTTAGATCTAGGCGCATTACTTGCCGGTACTAAATATCGTGGTGATTTCGAAAAACGCTTCAAAGCGTTATTGAAAGAACTTGAGCAAGAAGGGAATGCCATCTTATTTGTTGATGAAATACATACAATTATTGGCGCTGGTGCAGCTTCTGGCGGTATGATGGACGCCTCAAATTTAATTAAGCCATTACTTTCATCAGGTAAATTACGTTGTGTGGGTTCTACCACTTATCAGGAATATCAAAATATTTTTGAGAAAGATCGCGCGTTAGCAAGAAGGTTCCAAAAAATTGATATTGTTGAACCAAGTATTGATGACACCACAAAAATTTTACAAGGCTTGAAAGAAAAATATGAGTCGCATCACGGTATTCGCTATACCAATAAAGCATTGCGTGCGGCAGCACAGTTATCGGCTAAATATATCAATGAACGCTTTTTACCTGATAAGGCAATAGATGTTATTGATGAAGCCGGTGCGAAACAACAATTGCTTGCTAGCTCTAAACGTAAAAAAGTGATTAATGATGGTGATATTGAAATAATAGTGGCGAAAATGGCAAGGATCCCTGAAAAGTCAGTATCATCGTCAGAGAAAGATAGTTTACATACCTTAGATAGAAACCTTAAATTAGTCGTTTTTGGTCAAGATCACGCGATTGATGAATTAACATCAGTGGTACGTTTATCTCGTGCTGGTTTAGGCCAAGAAAACAAACCCGTTGGTTCATTTTTATTCGCAGGTCCTACAGGAGTCGGTAAAACTGAGGTGACTCAACAGTTGTCTAAAGTGCTTGGAGTTGAGTTATTACGTTACGATATGTCTGAGTACATGGAAAAGCACGCAGTTAGTCGCTTAATTGGCGCACCTCCTGGTTATGTCGGTTATGAGCAGGGCGGATTATTAACAGATGCGGTGATCAAACATCCTCATGCCGTTGTGTTATTAGATGAAATAGAAAAAGCACACCCTGATGTTTACAATATTCTATTGCAAGTGATGGATCACGGTACGCTAACGGATAACAATGGCCGTAAAGCTGATTTTAGAAATATTACGCTAGTACTAACGACAAACGCTGGTGTAGCAGAAACAACAAGACAATCAATTGGTTTTAAACAACAAGATCATAGTTTTGATGCACTGAATGAAATCAATAAAATATTTTCACCTGAATTTAGAAACCGCTTAGACAATATTATTTGGTTTAATCATCTAGATGATAATGTAATACATCAAGTCGTAGATAAATTCATTGTAGAGCTACAAGCTCAACTTGATGATAAAGGCGTTTCTCTTGAATTAACCAAAGATGCGAAAAAATGGCTTGCCGTTAATGGTTATGATAAAGCGATGGGAGCTAGACCTATGTCTCGCCTGATTCAAGAGCACTTGAAAAAACCATTGGCTAATGAATTGCTATTTGGGGATTTAGTGCAAGGTGGTGTAGCCAAAGTAGGGGTGAAAAAAGATAAGTTAGTGTTAAGTTTTGAATCTAAAAAAGAACTTGTTGAGCATTAAAGTTATTATTTATTTTGTAATTTTATCCTAGGAAAAACGCCACATGATAGTGGCGTTTTTATTGCTTATTTATTTTTTACGTTTAACAAATGTACTAAAGATAAGTAACGAGATCAGGTACCATATAGCGCCTCCGCCACTGCTGCTGCCACCTCCAGTAGTTGGAGGTGGAGTAGTACTGTCATTATCAATAATGGTGACTGTAACAGTATCGTTCTCGCCAAGTAAACTCATGTCATCTGCCGTCAGTGTCACGGTAAATGTTTCATCGCTTTCATCAAGGGTGTCATTGGTAATATTAACGGTGATCGTTTTTTGTATTTCACCGTCTTCAAAGGTTATTGTACCTTCGGTTAACTCATAATCACTGCCATTTAATGCGCTAGCATCATGGGTTTGATAGTTAACCGATAACGCTCCATATGAGCCATTTGAACGGGATATTATTAATGATACTTCATTATCATTTTCATTTATCGAAGTACTCGCCGTTGTGAATGCAACTTTTCCAACAACGGGTTGTTCATCTTCTAAAATGGTGATTGAAAGGTTTTTATCCTCATCATTGATTACAGCTCCATTGGCATTTGAAAGTGATAAGTAAAAAACCCGATCGCCGGAATAATCAGAGTTATTGATGATGTTAACAGTAACCTCTTTCGTGTATTCGCCTTGTGCAAAATTGATCACTTGTTCTTCAAATTGATAATCCACATCATTTACTGCACTTGCATCTATCGCTCCAACCGTTATTGATGCTTCGTTAGGTGCTTGATTCGGCCGTTGTAGGGTCACTGTAACACTAGCTTCACTCTCGGAAACTTCTAAATTTTCTGTTAACCAAGAAATATTGGCTTGGTCGGTATCTTGTATCGTCACATCAATTTTATCAGGGGTGCCAATATTGCCAGTAGATATATTCTCTAAGGAAAGCTTAAAGGTTTTACCCTGATCAAATTCATTATCTCTTACTGAAGATAAATAAAGTACTTTAAAAAACTCATTGTCTGCAAAGGTCAATGTTTGCGATAACTCTACATAGTCATTTCCAGCGGTAGCTGTTTCAGCATTTGCTTTTAAATCGATACTTATTTCGCCACTTCCACCTTGAGATCGAATCACTTTGAACAAATTAATTTCACTATTTTCTTCAAGGGTAAAATGAGTCAGTTGAAAGTGAATACTACCTGGCTGAGTATTGTGATAAATAGGGTTGGTATCATTCGCAAGTTCAGCGTCATTACTCACACCATCACCATCAAAATCTTGTAAGTCACTGATTGGATCGCACGATGACGCTTTAAAGAAGTTACTGACGTTGATAAAACGTTCAACATAGTTTTGTTGCCAGCATTGAATATCTATTAATCCTGATGTATTGATAGTTTGCCATTGATTATGAAGCTCAAATATAGCGCTAACATCAGTCACATTCGAGTTACTGATGTCCAAGTTATTTAACGCTAAGCCATACTGTAAAGCTGAAATATCATTAACCATAGTATTCGTGATATTTAGGGTGGATAACTTCTGTAGGTTGTTTACAAATGCTAAAGAATTTACTTGAGTATTATCGAGCAGCAACTTGGTTAACTGCGTTAATTCGCCCAAACTTGTTGTATTCACGAACGGGTTATTGCTTAGCGTTAACTCTTCCAAATTAGTTAAAGCATTAAGAGCACTGATATTATTTATATTGTTATCTGCTAAATATAATTTTTCCAAAAATGGCATCTGGATAATATTTTCAATGCTTTGTAATGAATTGTTGTTAATTTCTAATACGTTCAAACTCGGCATTTGTTCGCCAAGTGGAATCGTAACAATATCATTATGATCTATTTCAAGCGTTTCTAGTGAAAATAAACTCAAGAGAGGCGAGATGTCAGTAATTTCATTGTGATAAAGTGCTAAAATTTCTAATTTTTTTAAGTTCTCTAATGGCGAAACATCTATTACATCATTGTAGCCTATATATAAAAACCGTAAAAAAGAGAGATTTGCTAACGCAGAAATATCACTTATGTTGTTACTTGATAAATACAAGTATTCAAGTGCATTTAAGTTTTCTAATACCTCAATAGATTGAATGCTATTATTGGTTGCATATAAATAATAAAGTTCGGTTTTACCAGCAAGCGCAGAAAGGTTTTCAATATTATTATCATTTATCCAAAGTTGTTTCATTCGGTTATTGGCTGAAAGTGCAGATATATCAACAATATTATTAAAATCAAGGTACACATTGGTCAACTGGCTTGTTTGTGATAACGCACTAATATCGTTAATGTTGTTATCTGATAAGGATAAGTATGAAAGTTTCGTAAGCCCAGAAAGTGGTGATAAGTCGCTTATGTTATTACTATCTAGCGTTAAGCTAACAATATTTGGAAAATGCTCAATGCCGTTGAGTAAATCAACATTATTAAAACTACAATAAAGATCAGTCACTTGGCCAGCATATTTAATATCGCTGTTGTTAATGGTATTACTTAAACATTGTTTTAAATTGTTATCGGTTATATTGGCTAATGCTTCATTAGCAAGAGCTAAGTTAGGCTCTGCCTGAAATAAGTTTTCTAGCTCAGTATTTACTTGGTTTAATGCGAAACTAGCATCAGCGCCATTTACAGGATCATTTCTATCGATACCACAAGGTAACTCTGTACATAAAATATCAGGATTTGAAAATTTATATATTTTACCAGCGTTGTTAACAGAATAAGCCATTACCGATGAAAAACCATTGTCTACATCTTGTATTCGATGACCTAAAGCGTAAGGAAATGTATAACCTGTATCTCCTTGTGCACGAGAGTGGGCTAGCCCCATGTTATGGCCTAACTCATGGGCAAGTACATAATCACCACAATCGATACTGGTATGACTAAACATATAATTTGTTGAATTAGCAATGGTTGCATTACCCCACGCTAGACCACAAGCTGTATCACCATCAACAAAAGGGCGTAATAGGGCAACCATATCGGCACCTTGTTCAAAACGAATGTTTTCTATATCACTAAATGCTTCATGTTCGTTAAAGGTTATATCATCAAGTGCAGTATCTGAATCTAATTCGGTTGGGTAATCGACTGACATAATATCAGCCGCTGTTATTTGCATATTGACATTGCTATCAATATAAATTTGATTAGTTACTTCTATTAGATGTTCAATACGCGTTAACACATCACCATTGTATTCACTGTCGATAAAACTTTGTGGTATGGCATAGACAAATAATACATCAACATTTGTATTGTTTGCTGCAGAGTTTCTTGCTTTGGTTGGTGCTGAACGTTTGATATTACCGTGATGTTTAAAATGTTTTTGTTCAGGAGCTGCAATATTCTTGTGCTTTGTTAATATTCGTTTTTTGGGTGTTTTTACGTCATTGACAAGTGGTGCATGATGTTTAAATTTTTCTTCGATTATCCAGCCTGATTGCTGTTTACCTTGCGCAACCCATGTTTTTTCTGGTGCAACAATTCGCATAAAAAACTGTTTTTCCCCTAGGGTGATCACCAAAGGTAAGTTTCGTTGCTGTTGATGAATATGAGCAATAATATGTTTTGTATGGGCTTTTTCTTTGATATTGATAATGTTAGCGAGGTAACTTTTACCATCTTTAAGATTTACGGTAAACGTATCACCAATATTAAAAGAGGCCAGGGTACTGGAGTTTAGCGTAAATTTATCGCCTTGCTGATATTTAACACCTATACCTGAATTGCTAGTATGTTGTTCTGCCTGTACGTGACGCCAATTAAATAAATTATCAGCTGCCGATAATTGCGGTGCGATGAGAAAGGTTAAGGCACCTAGAAGATACTTCATATAAACTCCATATTATAAATGATACAACTAAAGTGTATCACATCAAATATGAATACGAAGTTAATATAAACGGCTAAAGAGAGGTGTTTAGCCGTTTATATTATGTATGATTATTCAAATAGACTTAACACATCACCAATATCAAGCAATGATTTTTCACCAGTGATACGATTTTTTACTTCAACTTTGTTGTCATCTAAATTTCGCTCACCAACGATGAGTAACATCGGTGTGCCTATTAGTTCATGATCAGCAAACATCACACCAGGGCGCTCTTTTCGATCATCGAACAATACATCTATCCCGACATTAGATAACTGTTTGTATAAATTTTCAGCCGTTTCTTTCACTCGTTCTGATTTTGCCATGTTCATTGGAACGATCGCGGCTTGAAATGGCGCAATAGCTTTTGGCCATTTTATGCCATATTTGTCATGGTTTTGTTCAATAGCCGCAGCGACTATACGAGAAACACCAATGCCATAACAGCCCATGGTTAACGTTTGGTTTTTACCTGACTCTGTCAGCACACCACAATTCATCGCCTTAGCGTATTTATTGCCTAGTTGAAATATATGTCCAACTTCAATACCACGTTTGATCACGATATTCCCGTTACCACACGGGCTTGGATCACCTTCAATAACGTTTCGTATATCTGCAACAGTATAACGGGTTATATCTTTATCCCAGTTTACTCCAGTGAAATGAAAGCCATCTTTATTTGCACCACAAACAAAATCAGCGATATGTACTGCACTTCGGTCAACAATCACAGGAATTGATAAACCTACAGGACCAATTGAACCTACACTACAGCTAACCGCTTGCTGTACTTCTTCGTCAGTTGCAAAGGTTAATGGACTACTAATTTGTGGTAGGTTTTCAGCTTTAACTTCATTAAGTTGATGGTCGCCTCGCACAACAAGTGCTATTACGGGTTGATCTTCTGTCGCACCTTTGACAAGTAACGTTTTGACGGTTTGGTTAGCTGCAATATTTAATGTTGTTGCCACTGCATCAATTGTTTTAGCATCAGGAGTGGCTATTTCAGTTATTGATTGAGTGCCTTGAGGGCACTCGCCTACTGGGGCTAATGCTTCGGCTTTTTCGATGTTTGCTGCGTATTCAGAGCTATCAGAAAAAACAATATCATCTTCGCCTGAATCAGCAAGCACATGAAATTCATGCGAGCCTTCACCACCAATTGAACCATTGTCAGCAACAACAGGGCGGAAATCTAAACCTAATCTTTCAAATATTCGACAATAAGCATCGAACATGGTTTGGTACGTTTTCTTCAAGCATTCATCGGTAATATGAAATGAATAGGCGTCTTTCATCAAAAACTCTCGGCCTCGCATAACACCAAAACGTGGGCGTATTTCATCACGAAATTTAGTTTGAATTTGAAAAACATTTAACGGTAATTGTTTGTAGCTGTTAACTTCGTTTCGCACAATTGAAGTAATAACTTCTTCATGCGTAGGGCCTAAAACAAAAGAGCGATCGTGACGATCTTGAAGTCGAAGCAGTTCTGGACCGTAATCTTCCCAGCGCTCTGATTCTTGCCACAAATCAGCAGGCTGTACCATTGGCATCAATGTTTCAATAGCACCCGCTTTTGTCATTTCTTCACGAACAATATGTTCTACTTTTCTTAACACACGAAGCCCTGTGGGTAACCATGTATATAAACCTGAGGCAACATTGCGAACAAGACCTGCTCGTAGCATTAATTGATGGCTAATTACTTCAGCGTGCGCTGGGGTTTCTTTCAACGTAGAAAGTAAGTATTGGCTAGTACGCATGGGGTTTTTTGTTCCGTATGAATCATGAAAATATTATAAATATAGTGCCTTTATTCTAACAGGGGGTGGTATTGTGCAAAAGAGAAAAATGTAGTTAATTACCTATTGAAGTAAATACAGTCCAATTATTTAAGATCTTAAAGCATAATCTTGTATATTTACTGTCAATTTACAGTGATATTTTCTTACGACCACCTTTTATTTGCATAGAATTAGACGGTTTACTTGTTGAGTGCTCACCAATAAGTTTTTTCTTTTTTTGAGGTGAACTAGGTGCTTGAAAACATATCAATTGGATTTCTTCACCATTAAATTGCACGATATCTTGGTGGAAAATTTTTTTACGTTTTTGAAACTCCGGCTCACCATTTAAATACACATAACCTTCGGTGATAACAATTTTTGCTTCACCGCCACCACTGACAAGATTAGCTATCTTCAATAATTTATATAATTCGATGGGCTGAGAAGAAACTTCTATTTCGATTGTCATGTTAAACCTTACACATTTTATTTTTCTAAGACATTTTATCTTTTTGTCGCTTGCCTGAACAGTAAGTTTACATAGTTAAAATATTGCTTGCATCTTTGGTTGATATCTATACAATGCGCGCAGCTAGAAACGGCAAGATACTTGAAAGGGTATTACGCAAAGCTACCAGTCTACGGATTTTCTATGACAGTGGAGCTACCTAAGTGATCAAAAAGCTTATCATGCTTGCAGTTTCTATAAAGTTATTAATCTACTTTTTTGGAAAAGGTCATCATGAAAAACTTCGTTATTGTTATTTTAGTTACATTCCTTCTTTCTACTATAGCACCTAAAGCTCAAGCCAATAATGTGGCGCAAAATTTATGTGAATTTGTTGCTGCTGATGCAAAATCAAAACTACGTAGTTACCTAAAATCACAACGAATTAAAATTCGCCGTGTTTTTGATACGGTAGAATGTAATGGTAAAAACCTTTTGCAATTCGCTGCTTCAGCAAATGCTAATGAAACAGGTGCAATGATGATAGGTAAATTACCTAAAAGTGTCGTATCTGAAAATTTAACTGCACTTGCTAATACGGGCTTAAAAGTTGCCGCTGAAAAACGTGTAAATGGCTAATATTAAACGCTAATGAATACGTATGGGCGCTAATAAGCAAATAGCGCCCGTTATTGTTTTTGATGTGGAATAACCACACATTAAAGGCATGCTTTGTCTGAAAGCCAATAAATGTCTAAAAAATAACGCGATAGATCTATAGCCTCTAGAGCGTGTTGATCTTTGCTGTTTAAATTTTGTTCAAATTAAACGCCTTTTGATCGAGGCACTTGGATTATTGCATAGTCATTCTATGGTTAATTCAAGTAACAAAGAGCAGGAGGCGTTTAGTTGAACCCTTCCGGCTGTATCTGTTTGGCATTTCTACTGTGTTAACCCTTGACTGGAGTAGAATAACTACACGGCGCAAGTGTTGCCTTGTATAAATACCAAACAAATTGCGGCAAAAGTAAACATGAAAGATCAACACGCTCTAGTATTTTGCTATAAAAAATGACCTCACTATAAGTATTCAATCTAAAAAAATCACCAGCTTAGATTAACTTTAAAATAAATTACTTACCTAATTGCTAACGATGATTTAACAAATTATTCACATAAGCATAATTGAAGCTGGTGTATTTATTCACTATGGTTAAGACATACAAGGATTCTTGCTAGTGTGAATGCTATTTCATTTTGGCGAGAAAATAGCGATTAAGAGGTAACGTTATGTATTTCCGTGCGTATAGTCGATTGAAATATGATGTAGTAAAAGTCGTTTCCGTGTTGTCTTATATGACTATTCTAGGATGGGTAGTTGCATTTTTCATCTATGGTGATCACCGTTCTGCGTTAGCCAAATTTCATTTAAGGGATTCACTTGGGTTAATTATCACCGGAGCACTGCTTGCATTAGTCCCTTTTGTTGGTTGGGTATTATGCTTAGGTATTATCGTACTTTGGTGTACTGGGTTTTATCATGCATTAACTGGCCAACGTACACATCTTCCGGTTGTTGGTGACTTCTACCAAAAGCATCTAGATTTCATTCGTTAAAATAACTCGCAATAAACAGAGCTAATGAAATTTAACGTGAAAGGTACGCTATGGATTAAACGGCGCTAGAGTTTCTTTGGTTGATATGATTAAATTCACCGTAAAGTAATACGCTTTAGTGGATGTCATTTTGATATACCTTTACCCGGCAAATAAAACGGAAAATTTATTGCTGTTAGCTAGTAAAATCCAAGAAGTTTCGCCTTTACCGTTGTTTTCACAAGACGTTTATATTGTACAAAATGCAGGTATGCAACACTGGTTGAGTATGTCTTTAGCTCAATCATCAGGCATAAGCTTTAATCATCAATATGCATTGCCAGCCCAGTTTTTGTGGAAATTAATGCGTGCTTTGGTATTGCCAAAACATATGATTGATCAAGATCCGTTCACTCGAGAAGCATTAAGTTGGCGAATTTATCAGTTGTTAGCGTCCAGTGAGATTATCGAAGATAGTGACTTTAGCTCGGTTACAGAATACTGGTTTAGCAATATATCTCAGCAAGATCCGTTAAAGCGCTATCAACTTTCTTGCCAAGTTGCTGATTTATATGAACAGTATTTAATTTATCGTCCTGATTGGTTAACTCAGTGGCAAAATAACGTAATACCTGATGAATTCAATCAAACGAGTACCTTAGCAAAAGATGAATGCTGGCAACGAAAGTTGTGGGCGATGTTAACTCGTACACAATCGTATGATCCAATTGCACTTGTTAATCATGCAATTTCTCAATTGCCTGAAAAATCTGACTTACTACCTAAACGTATTAGCTTCTTCGGCATAAATGCTATGGCACCCATTTGGTTATCCTTTCTGGAGCAAGTGAGCCAATATACACAAGTACATTTTTATCATCTCAATCCTTGTTTTGACTATTGGGGCGATATTGTTAGTGAAAAACAGGCTATCCAACAATTAAATAAATGGACAACTAACCTTGATCAGATGCATGAATCTGTGGGTAACCCTTTACTTGCTAATTTAGGGCAACAAGGACGAGAGTTTCTTTCCTTAATACAACAATATAGTACAGTTAGCATTGAGGCATTTGACCGAGATGACGCCCAAAATGATCTGACATTAACAGTGTTACAATCTATTCAACACGATATTCTAACCTTAACTGATAAACGGCAACAACCTGTAAACCAGCTCGATGACTCTATTGTGATCACTAGCGCTCACAGCGCTCTTCGTGAAGTTCAAGGTGTTCATGATTGGTTATTACACCAATTTAATAAGGATGATACGTTAACACCGAAAGATGTCTTGGTCATGTGTCCTCAAATTGAAGATTATGCGCCATATGTAAATGCTGTATTCGCCCAGGGCTGGCAAGATTATGAGAATGATGTGCCGCCGCTGCCGTGCTCCATTGCAGATCGTGTTGCAAAGAATTCAGACCCTTTAGTCATCGCTTTTACTGAAATGCTGTCTTTACCTGATAGTCGATTTCAAGTCAGTCAAATAGTTTCTTGGTTGCGATTAGCAGCATTGCAAAGCCGTTTTAAGTTACAGCCTGCTGATGTAGATAAAATGGCGTTATGGCTGGAAAAAAGTGCCATTCATTGGGGGTTAGATGCGCAACATAAGTCGCAAGTGCTTAACGTTGAAAATGCCTCTGCTCAATTTACTTGGCAAAACGGTTTTTCTCGCCTATTACAGGGCTTTGCTTATGGTGACAATGAAGTTATTTTCGATGAGCATTTATTGTTACCAGATATAGAAGGTCAAGACGCAGTATTACTCGGTTTGTTAATGGAGTTAATCGAACGGTTACAACAGTTTAGACAGGCGTTAAATCGAAGTAAAACGCCTGAAAAGTGGCATCTATTGTTGAGCGAGATGTTACTGGAATTTTTTGATGAAAGTCATGATAGTATTGCGCTAATTTCGACAGCCATTGATAACTTATTAACGTATACCAAACAAGGAAGTTTTGATGAAGACATTGAACTGAGTATCGTTAGAGAGTTTCTCACGGAACATTTTAGTCAACCTGATCCAGGTCGCCATTTTATGATAGGGCAAGTGACGTTTTGTTCTATGTTACCGATGCGTAGCATTCCCTTCAAAGTGATATGCATATTAGGGCTTAATGATGGTGACTTTCCACGTGTTAGAACACCGTTTGGTTTTGACTTGCTTTCTCAAGCAAAATCGCGAATCGGTGATCGGTCACGTCGGGGAGATGACAGGTATCTATTTTTAGAAGGGCTGTTATCAGCTAGGCAAGCATTATATTTAAGCTATCAAGGTCGTAGTATAAAAAATAATAAACAAAAACAACCCTCTATTGTACTCAATGAACTATGTGAATACTTGCATTTAGGTTACGGCTGGCAATGTTTTGCTGATCAAAACCAACATATTAGGCAGCTAGCTATGCATCCATATAGCCTGGCGAATTATGAAAATGAATATGCGAGTTTTGATGCTAATTGGTTTACATTAGGTCAAAAAGTCAGCATTGCTCAAGTAACAGAGCAGCAAGATTCAATGCCATTTAATATTCCTGAACAACCTGAAAAGTCACTTGAGAGCATTGATGTTAAGCAACTGCTTCGTTTTTTAGCTCATCCAAGTAAATACTTTGCAGAGCAACAATTAGGTTTGTTCTTAGCCCAACAAACCGTTGAATTATCAAACAGTGAACCGTTCGTTGCTGATCACATAAGTAAATACTTGCTTAAACAGCATGCGCTTATTGATTTATTGCAACACGCAACAAAAGATTTAACATCGGCTGAACAAGCGGTGTTATCTTACTGGCAGCAATACGCAGGGTTATCGGGTAAATTTGCAGATTCTTCAACAGGAAAAGAAGATATTGCTAAACTGCTTAATGATAGCGAAGCGCTCTATCATCATATTAATGAGACATTATTAGGTGAAGTTATCGAGCACGAGCTTCAAGTACCCGTTACAATAGCGCACTCATCTTTTAATCGCACGATAGATTTAACGCATCATGTGATGTCTAAAAACAATAAATTAATCGTAGTGAGAGCAAGTACGCCAAAAGCAAAAGATTATCTTCATTTATATTTTTCCTTGGCTTTATTGCAACAAGCACAGCAAACTGCTGAGAGCTCTGATGCTATTATGAATATTGATGCCAGCCAATGTACTGGCTATTTTTTTGATAACAAGGCACAAAAAATTATTACATTATCTTTATCTCATGTTGATTGGCAAACAATCACAAGGTTAATACTACATTTTATTCAAGGACAAAACGCAGCATATTTAACCAATGCAGATTTAGCATTAGCTATTGAAAATGCTAAAGTATTCGAACAACAGCAACTAGATAAATTATGGCAAGGTGACGCAAACAATCAAGGATTACACCAAGATCCATATCTACAATATTTTTGGCAGCAGTGCCCGGAACTATCATCATTCACACAATCAATTTTTGAGGTTTACGGCAATTTATTCTCTTTGTATACCAAGGAGAAAGTGTAATGTCAGCTATTGAGTTCTTACCCTTAATGGTGGCGAATATGCCCCTGAAAGGCCGTCATTTAATTGAAGCAAGCGCAGGAACAGGGAAAACGTTTAACATTACCCGGATTTATTTACGCTTGTTATTAGAGCGAAAACTTACTGTACAGCAAATATTGGTGATGACTTTCACCAAAGACGCAACAGAAGAGCTTCGAGGGAGAATTGATCAGTTTTTACGGACCACGTTAAACGAGTGGGAAGAGCTAATTTTATCTGATGATTTTTTTACTGAAATTGCCAAAATTACACCATCTAATGAAGTTAAGGCTTTATTAAAAAGGGCTTTATTATTTTTAGATGAAGCAGCAATCTATACAATACATGGCTTTTGTAAAACAGTGTTATCACAACACGCTTTTGCCACAGGCACTGCGTTTAACGCAAATCTAGAAGCCCAACAGCATGATATTATCACCTTAGCGATTGAAGATTGGTATCGAACTTTATCTATTAAAGAGCCAGATACGTTTGCATTAGTGAGCGAATTTTGGTTAACACCACAGGCGTTTTCACAGCAATTTAGTCGGCTAATAGGGTACCGTGAACCCATTGAAGTAAAAGAGCCTAGCGATGAAATTGCACAGTTTTGTCAATTAGCAATGCAAGCTCATAGCGATTTAATCACAGCCCAACCTTTTTTATTTGAACAGCTAGTAGATGCTAAACCCGCAAAAGAACAAGAAAGTAGAACATTAGAATTTACGCAATTACTTGATTGGTTAAAAGCCTGTAGTGACAATTACGAGTACAGTCAAGAAACAATGCCGACCAGTTTTTTTAACGGACGGCGCTTTGGGCGCTCAAAAGTTAAAGAGCAACTTGTTGAGATATTTTCAACCGTAAACCTTGTTAAGAAGCGTAAAGATTCGTTACTAAGTGATATTCGAAAACTGTATGCTTTAAAGGCAATTACTTCTGGGTTAGCAAACATTAATGAAAATGTTGTTGAGCAAAAAAGACAACAAAAAATGCTAAGTTTTGATGATTTGATCCAGTCATTAGCAGATACGCTAACAGATAGCAGTGCTGAACCCTTAATTCGTACACTGACGGCACAATATCCTTTTGCCCTTGTGGATGAGTTTCAAGACACTGATCAAGATCAATATCGTATTTTAAATGCGCTGTATCAAGATCAAGAAAACACCGGATTAGTAATGATCGGTGACCCTAAACAAGCAATATATGGTTTTAGGGGAGGCGATATTTTTACTTACATGGCGGCGCGTAAGGCAGCAACTTACCGGTGGCGTATGAACACAAACTGGCGTTCAACTAAGGCTATGATCACGGGTTACAATAGACTTTTTTATGGAAATGCTTTATCCGGCCAAGCTAAAGCTGTTTTTGGTTTTGGTATTGATTACAGTGTCGTAGATGCGTCGCCAAATCCTCGTTCAAGTATACTTAATTGCGAAAAAGCCTTGAATTTTATTCATTTTCCAACTGAAGATGATAAACCGGTTACTCAGTCTTTCAGACAATCGATGGCGAATTGGTGTGCCAATAAAATTATTTCTTTGCTGAAAGAGCAACCTGAATTGCGGGCTCAAGATATTGCTTTGTTAGTCCGTGATGGTGCGGAAGCACAAGAGATTAAACAGGCGTTGAAGCAGGCTGGATTGTCATCCGTTTACCTAAGTGATCGTACTAACCTTTGGCACAGCGAAGAAACCCAACACCTGATCCCATTATTAAAAGGTATATTAAACCCTGAAAGCGACCGTTATTTTTGTAGCGCTATGGCTAATCCATTATTAGCTATATCGCCTAGCGAATATTACAAAATTCGTGGTGATGACTTGCAATGGCAACAGTATAAACAGCTATTTATTGATTTAAAAGCTATTTGGGTATCACAAGGCTTTGTCACCATGGCATTGAAATTGATGCATACGTTAATAGCAATAAAAGGCCATGAAAGTGAACGGAGTTTAACAAATTTATTGCATTTATTTGAATTGTTACAAGCGAAAAGTCAGCAGTTAAGGCAACCAGATGAATTATTGCACTGGCTTGAGCAACAGTATCAACAAGAATTACCAGATCAAGAAACAGAACTTAGGTTAGAAAGTGAAGAAAATCTAATCAAAATAGTGACACAACATGGTGCTAAGGGATTAGAATATCCTGTTGTATTTATTCCTTTTAGTACTCGAGCTAAGAACCCGCTACGTTTCGGCACTAAAAATATACAAGCAATTACTTACCATGATGAAAATGAACATGCGCGAGTCACCCTGTCTGCAGACGAACAAGCATTAACTGCGATGGCTAATGAAGCTTATGCTGAGTCGATCCGTTTATTGTATGTGGCGGTTACTAGAGCTGAACAACATTGCTTTGTGCTTACAACATCATTTGATAAATATCATTTGTCACCACTAGGCAAGACCTTAATGTTATCCGCCAATGATGACTTATTAAATGCGATTACGCAGTTAGCTCATGAACAGCCTAATGAGATCACCGTGACGGTAGTTGAAGACATTTTAGTTGAGCACTATCAGCAAAAACAACTCGATGTAAAAAATGCTGAGGTTGCTAAATTCAAAGGCAATATAGAGCGAGATTGGTGGTTAACATCGTTTACCGCCTTAAATCGAAATTTACGTGATGTAGGGGTTTCGCAACCTGAACGTAATGATGATCCCCTAAATAGCCAAAGTGAATTACCCAATCAAGCACTTAATGTTGATCATCAAGGTCTATTAAGGTTTGCATTAACTAAAGGCGCAGTTGCAGGTAACCTATTACATGATATTTTAGAGCATGCTTCGTTTAAAGAGCCTAATTGGTCTGTTGATTGCCAGTGGCCATTGAATAAATACGGAGCGCTACCAGATGGCTTTGAACAAAACCATTTATATGATTGGCTTGATGATATTGTTGGTACTCCGTTAATTGAACAACAAACTATCGATAATTTTAGTTTATCGACAATAGACAATTCCCGCTGCTTAAAGGAAGTAGAGTTCTACTTCCCATTAGAAAGAGTCAGCACCAAAGCATTGACGAGTTTTTTGCTAAATCATCGAAAACAACAATGTCAGGTACATCTTATGCCCGAGATTCAACGACAGTTGTACTTACCAGCATTTAAGTCATTAAAAGGTATGATGCATGGTTTTATTGATTTAGTTTTTGAGCATCAAGGAAAATATTATGTCTGTGATTATAAATCAACGCATTTAGGGAACGACTTTAGTGACTATCTACCCTCTGCGTTACTTGGTGATATTCAACGTCATCATTATGATTTACAGTATTTGATTTATGCTGTGGCGTTACATAGGCACTTAAAAAAACAGCTTCCTAATTACCACCCAGATCAACATTTTGGCGGAATTTTGTATTTGTATCTTCGTGGTATGCAGCCCGAACAAGGTACCTCTGGAGTTTTCTATACATCGATATCTTCATTATTATTGACCCAACTAGATTCGCTTTTTGATAGCCAATTTGTCGAGTTAGGAGTAAACACATAAATGTTGAGTGTTAACGTTAAGCAGCATACTGACTTTAAAGCACCATATAGTTCGGTAACGCATGCTAAAAATCATTTATATGCGATAGAATCGATAGATTACTTTTTGGCTGTGCAGTTAACACCTGTGTTAGCAATGAGATTTGATGAAAATAGGCCATTAAGCAATGAAAACATAGCAGAAATATTTCATTTACTTATTGCATTGAGTCAAGCATTACGTAGTGGCCATACTTGTTTGCCTTTAAACCACGTTGCTACGCGCTTTCTATTTCGTTTTGCAGATAAACAAGGTGTTATTACTCATCAAGGGTATCATTTTACTTCAATTACAGCGCTTATTGAGTTGCTAACTCAGTGTAATAATTTAGCCTCAGGCGAATTACCCATTGTGTTAAGTAAAGAAAATTTATATTTAAGACGTTATTATTGTTTTGAGCGACAAGTTATTGAATATTTACATTCAGTGAATCGCCAACAAACAGCGTTAAGCGCCAGTAAACTGAAGATAATAGAAAATACGCTTGCACAATTGTTTGTTGAAAGTCACCAAGGCACTCAAGCGGTAAATACAATAGATTGGCAAGAAGTTGCAGTTGCTAATGCGTTAACTAAACATTTCAGCATTATTGCTGGAGGACCTGGTACCGGTAAAACTTATACCGTTACTAAATTACTTGCAGCCTTGGTTATGCTAGCTCAGCAAATACCTTTAAAAATCGCGCTAACAGCACCTACAGGCAAGGCAGCTCAACGTTTGTCTGAGTCGATTAATAAAGCACTTTCTGGGTTTAGTGAAAGCATATCTGCGGACATATTAGCTAAAATTCCAACAAAGGCACAAACCCTACATCGTTTATTAGGGGTAATTCCACATTCACCAAACTTTAAACATCATCAACAAAACAAACTGTCGGTAGATGTCTTGTTGATTGATGAAGTGTCAATGGTCGATTTACCAATGATGGCTAGGGTCATACGTGCTTTACCTGAAGGTTGCCGTGTAATTTTATTGGGTGATGCTCAACAATTACCTTCAGTTGCAGCAGGCAGTCTATTATCCGATTTAGCACCAATCTCTACAGCTGTTTATAGTAAAGAAAATGCAACGTATTTAATGCAGGTTACAGGTAGTGAAAGTCTATGTAGCCATAAAACACAATTCGTTGATCATGTTACTTACTTAACACATAGTCGCCGCTTCTCTAGCGAAGGGGGGATTGGACAGTTAGCAGCTCAGGTGATTAATGGGCAAGCAGAACTAAGCTGGCAGTTGATCAATCAACAAGTAGATGAAAAAGCAAGCGAACTTGTAAGATGTTCGTACCAACATATTCAGTCTATCTTTCAACAAGCTGTCGAGTATTACCGTCAAGTAATGCGAAGTGAATCGGTTGAACAAGCTTTTAGTGTATTGGCTGATTTTCGTATTTTAACGGCCATGCGTGTGGGTCCGCTAGGTGTTGATGACATCAATGACACGATTGATGAACGACTTCGTGCTGAAGTGCCAGCGCAGCAGTTATCTGGTGCACTTTATCAAGGTAAACCTATTATGATCACAACCAATGATTACACACTTGGTTTATATAATGGCGATATTGGTATTGTTTGGCCTAACGAGCTTAGACAACTTGTTGTATTTTTTGAAAATGAAGAAGGGGGCTTTTCACAATATATACCTTCTCGTTTACCCGCTTTTGATAAGGTTTATGCGATGACAATTCATAAAACACAAGGTAGCGAGTTTACCAATGTTGTTATGGTATTACCTGAACGGGCTGAAAATCAGTTATTATCCCGTGAGCTTGTTTATACAGGCATTACACGAGCAAAATCACATCTAACCCTTGTTACCAACAAAGAAAGTTGGTTTAACGCTATTGAAGCAAAGGTAACAAGATTTTCTGGAATTAAATTAATAGATTAATATGCAGTTACAAAATATTGACAAAACATTATACCGCCAGCGTTTAAATCGCATTATCATCAGTTTTATTTTAAGCCTCACATTGTTATCGTTATTGTTCGGCTCACTGTTTATTAGTGTCTTTAGTGATAATAGCATTAACTTTGAAATGGCTAATAATACTGATGCACCAAGTAATTTTTCTTATAACTTAGCCGGTGTTATCTGTGCACTAGTAGTATGTGCTGCATTACTGCATCGGTTAAGAAAAACAGCTTATTTTCATCAGGTATACTATGTGTGGCAGTTAAAACAACTACATAACAAGATTTATCGTAAACTAAATATTATTAATAACATGGCGATGGAAAATGGTGATCACCAAGCGTTAATAATACTCAACTTTTATTATCAAAGTTTAAAACAAGTTTACCAACTTGATGATAATACACTGACCATGTCGTCTGTGAATCAAAAACATCAAGCAGTGAAAGAAAAGGCAGAACAGCAGCAGTTGCAATTGGATAAAGAACAATTTACTGAAAACATGTTAAAAGACATTACTCAAGGAGAAGAAGAATGATTGGTTATGTAACTTTAGGTACGAATGATCTACCGCGCTCAGTGTCGTTTTACGATGAATTATTATCGGTGATAGGTGCAGGGCGTTTTATGGAAACCGACCGGTTTGTTGTTTGGGCAACAGCGCCAGATAAAGCAGGTTTAAGTGTAACTTTACCTCATGATGAAAAAGCTGCCACTGTTGGTAATGGTGTGATGGTGGCTTTAGAAATGAATTCAAATGAGCAAGTTGATGCACTTTACAATAAAGCGATAGCATTGGGTGCTACCTGTGAAGGAGTACCAGGGCCAAGAGAATTTGATGGTTTTTATGCGGCTTATTTTAGAGATTTAGACGGTAATAAACTGAACGCTTTTCATTTCGTACAACCAAAATAAACTGAACGCTTTTCATTTCGTACAACCAAAATAAACTGATAAACTTCAAATAAAAGAGGTAAAGTTGATTACCTCTTTTAAATCTTTGCTACTCGCTGTATTGTTATCTGAACCTTTAAATCGATACGAGTTATTTTTGTATTGCTAACTACACGATAATAATAAGCTTATGAGAATTTTTACTGCCTTAAATTTAACCACACTGGCAATTTGCCTATCATTAACTCCCCAATCAAAAGCCGAGGAAGAGGCGAAATTTGCTATTGCTATCCACGGTGGTGCTGGCGCTATCAGTCAAAAGAAAATGACCCCAAAAGTCAGAGCACAGTATGATGCTAAGCTTACTGAAGCAGTCAATACTGGTTACGCGTTACTTGAAAAGGGTGCTTCTAGCGAGCAAGCCATTATCGCAGCTATTCAAATTATGGAAGAGTCGCCGCTGTTTAATGCCGGTAAAGGTGCGGTTTATACTTATGATGAACACCATGAGCTTGACGCTTCAATTATGGACGGTAAAACATTAAATGCTGGTGCCGTTAGCGGCGTTAAAACAGTCAAAAGTCCGATAGCGTTAGCACAATCTGTTATGAACAACTCTGTACATGTCATGTTAAGTGGCGAAGGAGCGGAAGCTTTTGCTAAACAAGAAAACCTAGCATTAGTAGAGAACCAATACTTTAATACTGAAAGACGTTATAAATCGTTACTACGTGCGAAAAAGAAATTACAACAAAAAGCACAGGAACTGAAAGATTATCAAGCTGCACACCAAACATTAGATGTAGAATATAAAGTAGGCACCGTCGGCGCTGTTGCGTTGGATAAAAACGGAAACCTAGCCGCAGGTACTTCTACTGGCGGTATGACTGCGAAACGATTCGGACGCATTGGTGACGCACCTATTATTGGAGCTGGTACTTATGCCAATAATAACAGTTGTGCGGTTTCTGCTACAGGCCATGGTGAGTATTTTATTCGCTACCACGTTGCCGCAGATATTTGTGCCCGAATGGAATATCAGAATATTTCAGTTGAACAAGCTGCCGATACGGTGATTAATAAAGTGCTTGTTAAGGCTGGTGGAACAGGTGGTGTTATTGTTATTGATAAACACGGCAATATTACGATGCCATTTAATACAGAAGGAATGTACCGTGCAAGTCGTTCTTCTACTAGTAAAATTAACGTAGCGATTTTTAGAAATGAATAAACTATTCCTATGCATACCAATGCTTTTATTAGCAGGCTGCTCTGACGATGTTGGTAAAGTAAGTTTAGGCTTATTTACCACGAAAGATGTGGTTATTGAAGCTAAAAAAGACCCGAAAATACCTGGCGTTACTTGCCACATTAGTCATGTTGAAGCTGACTTAGATTTTGCAGATCCCTCCGATATGAGTATTGCTTGTCGGCAAACGGGTGTGATAACGGCAGCGCAAATTGTGCAAATAGATCGTTCTAAAAATGGTGAAATTGTCTTTAAACAATCTAAAAGTATTTTATTTAAAAGTTTAAAGGTACGTCGTATTTTTGATGAAGAAAACCAAACATTAATATATTTATCGTACTCAACCAAAGAATCTAGTGGCAGCCATCACCATTCTATTTCGACGGTTCCTTTGTTCGGTAGCCAAGCATTGCAAGCTGGGTCATTGCCAAGTAGAACATTGAATAATTAATGTATGTTTAACTTCATTTTTTCCCGTAAACCACTGATTGATTCAGAGACTCAACAATGGTTATTTTCGTGTGTTGAATGGGCAATAAGCACTTTTGAACAGCAATACTTTACGGATCACACCGAACTTATATTACCCACGAATAAATTTTACCCCGGTAGAGTTGCAAGTGTTGAACAGATGGCGCGAACAATTTTTGAAAATACTAAAAGCTATTGTGGCTTATCCAATTGGCCTTTTATGTTGAAGCCTTTTCAATATAAAACGCAACAACAATTACCTCATTTAACTATCACCGGTTCCTTAAGAGGTGAGCAGTGTAAGGTAATAGCCAATGATGAATCATCCCTAATTGAAGTTGGGTATCTAGCAGCACAAATTAATCAACCGCAAGATATGATTGCCACTTACGTTCAGCAATTTGCTAGTGTCTTGGTGTTATCTGCGAAAGTGTTACCTCCTGGAGGTAAGCCTATGATACCGCAAGCAATTGATGTATTAGCATGTGTGATGGGCTTTGGTGTTATGTTTACAAATACAGCTTATCAATTTAAAGGGGGGTGTGGTTCATGTTATAACCCTCGGGCAAATCGTCAAGTAGCGTTACCTGAAAACGATATGCTTTACGCCCTTGCTATATTTTGTGTGCTTAAAAATGAACACTATAAGAATGTAACCCCACATTTGAAAAAACATTTACGGTCTTCATACAAAAAAATGTTTAAACAAGTACAACTACTTCAAAGTAGTTCTGAAAAAAATATTTTGACAATCGCATGATAATCTTGGGAATTATTACCGATTAGGTCTACGCTTAAAAAGAACAGACAATAATAGCAAAGTAATAAAAAGGCAAATGCATGGAATCATTACAAGTTAAAGACTATATGAACTATTATCCTGTCACATTTACACCTGACATGGTTATAGAAGAAGCATCACTTAGGTTTTTGAAAACAAAACAAATAGGTGGTCCAGTTGTTAATGATAAAAATCATTTAGTAGGGTTTCTTTCTGAAAGCGACATCATGCGAAAAATGATGGAGTCGAGTTATTATAGTGAACATATTGCAGATGTTGCACAACTTATGCGTACTGAAGTGTTATCAGTAAAGCCTTATGACAGTGTGCTTGAGTTAGCACAAAAAATGTTAGGAAATAAACCTAAGGTGTATCCAGTAGTTGACGACGATGGTCATTTATTAGGAACAATCTGTCGTAATGATGTATTAATGGCGATGGATAAACACTTACGTATAAAGTTTAAGTAGCTAAATAGGTGAGTTGAGCTTCGGCGTGTGTTTTTCTGTATTGTTTCATGACTTACAAAGCTTCCATGGTTATTGTGTAATTGATCTTCACAAAGCAGGCTAACACGTTAAAAACGAATCAACATGCTGATCAATAAGTTCAACTCAATACTTGTCTACATTAACAAAGTTAAAGGTTCAACGTGTTCTAGTATTGGTATTGCTACACATAATTGATAAAATAAGCGTTTTAAACGTTGTTTTGAGCCTATTTTGCCTTCCGAAAATTCACACAGTACATTAACTACAACTATTAACACTGGCGATGCTCCTACCATAGCAAAATTAAATGCATTACTGTCTGATGTTAGACGGGCCGATATTGGTCTGTTCAAAAAACGATTAGCTGGTCTTGCTAAAATATCGGATGTGGGAAAAAAGCAAAAAGTCCTTGGCCAAATAGCTGATCAAATTGACAATTCAATTGCAAAAAAACAACATAAACTTAATCGTAAACTTTCGATATCTTACCCGGAAGGGTTGCCAGTATCACAAAGTGTTGAACGCATATCTAAAGCAATAGATGAAAACCAAGTGGTAATTATTGCTGGTGAAACAGGCTCAGGTAAAACCACTCAAATTCCAAAAATTTGTATGGCTTTGGGGCGCGGAATTGAAGGTATGATAGGCCACACACAACCGCGAAGAATTGCTGCTCGCACTGTAGCAACGCGAATCGCTGAAGAGTTAAACACACCCTTAGGTGATGTTATTGGCTATAAAGTACGCTTTACTGATCAAGTCAGCGATAACAGTTACGTCAAGCTAATGACTGATGGTATCTTGTTAGCTGAAATGCAACGTGATCGTTTATTAAGACAATACGATACAATTATCATCGACGAAGCACACGAGCGAAGTCTTAACATTGATTTTTTATTGGGTTACTTACGTCAAATTCTAAATAAACGACCTGATTTAAAAATTATTATTACCTCTGCAACGATTGACCCTGAGAGATTCGCTAAGCATTTTCAACAAGATAACAAAAAGCCAGTTCCAATCATCGAAGTATCAGGACGAACATTTCCCGTTGAAATGCGTTACCGGCCGTTAAATGAGCACAATGAAAGTTCAGATGTGATCACTGGCATTATTCAAGCTGTTGAAGAATTATCAGAACTTCCATTAGGTGATATTTTGGTTTTTCTTAACGGTGAACGAGAAATACGTGATACAGCAAGCGCTTTAGAAAAAGAACATTTAGCACATACCCAAATTTTGCCACTTTATTCTCGTTTAACGGTGCAAGAGCAAAACCGAATCTTTCAGCGCCATACCGGCAGAAATATTGTACTTGCAACTAATGTAGCAGAAACATCGCTCACGGTGCCTGGAATTAAGTATGTTATTGACCCAGGTACGGCGAGAATATCTCGCTATAGCTATCGAACTAAAGTGCAACGACTTCCAATCGAGCCGATTTCACAAGCCAGCGCGAACCAACGAGCAGGTCGTTGTGGTCGTGTATCTGAAGGGGTTTGTATACGGCTATATGCTGAAGATGATTTTCTTAATCGCGATGAATTCACAGATCCTGAAATATTACGTACTAACCTCGCTACTGTTATTTTACAAATGCTAGCGTTAGATCTTGGCCATATTGATCAATTTCCATTTGTTCAATCACCTGATAACCGAACAGTAAAAGATGGCGTTAGGTTACTTGAAGAACTCGCTGCTATTCAAGTAAACCATGGTAAAACACAGCTGACAATTAGCGGCCGACAACTTGCTAGATTTCCAGTTGATCCTCGTTTAGCAAAAATGATTTTAACGGCTATTCAATATGGCTGTATTGAAGAGATATTTATTATTGTCAGTGCGTTAAGTATTCAAGATCCACGAGAACGACCTCATGAAAAGCAGCAAGCAGCAGATGAAAAACATAGTCGTTTTAAAGTGAAAGAATCAGACTTTTTTAGCTTTTTACTACTTTGGCAATATATTAATGAACAACAAAAGTTACTCACTAACAATCAGTTTCGTAAACTTTGCCAAAAAGAATATCTTTCATATATCCGTATAAGAGAATGGCAAGACATTTATCATCAACTATCGATGACGTTAAAAGAGCAAAAAATTGCTCTGACAACCACTGGTTGGTCAAAGGATAATGACTCATCAGGAGATCTTATTCATCAAGCTATATTGTCAGGCTTACTAAGTCACTTAGGTCAACTGGATGAAAACCGAGAATACAAAGGGGCGAGAAACACTCGATTTTATGTTTTTCCTGGCTCTAATTTAGCTAAGAAAACACCTAAGTGGTTAATGGCAACGGAGTTAGTAGAAACGAGTAGACTTTTTGCCCGAGTTGTTGCAAAAATTGACCCTGCATGGGTTGAAAGTCTGTCCGAACACCTGGTTAAACGAAATTATAGTGAGCCACATTGGGAGCGTAAGCAAGGCGCTGTGATGGCGTATGAACAAGTTACACTCTATGGTTTAGTGTTAGTTGCAAAACGTAAAGTTGTGTTCAATAAAATTGAACCAAGTACTTGTCGAGAAATTTTTATTCGGGAGGCATTGGTTAATGGTGACGCCAATATTCAGGAACCATTCTTTCAGCGCAATAGAGACTTAATTAAAGATATTGAAAAGTTAGAACAAAAAGCCCGGCGTAAAGACTTTCTCGTAGATGAAGAGTTACTTTGTCAATTTTATCATGAAAAGTTACCTGAACAGGTGGTTTGTCAACGTAGCTTTCTAGCATGGTGGAAAAACCAAAAACAACAAACGCCTAAATTACTCGATTTTACCAAAGCTTTTTTATTAAATGAAAACAGTGAAAAACTGTCAAAAGCGGATTACCCAGACGTATGGCAGCAAGGAAACTTTACCTTACCGCTAAGTTACCATTTTAAGCCTGGTGATGAAGATGATGGGGTTAGTGTACATATTCCGATAGGGGTATTAAATCAGGTGACCGATCAGGGTTTTGATTGGCAAATACCTGCGTTGCGATATGAGCTTATCATCTCTCTTATTAAAGCATTACCTAAAAGTGTTCGACGTAATTATGTTCCTGCGCCTAATTATGCTCAGGCGTGTTTTGATGCACTTTCACCAAGCGAACTTACGTTACAGCAAGCAATGGAAAAGCAGTTATTACGTATGACAGGTGTTCGTATTCCAGAAGATGCGTGGGGGAAAATTGAACTACCTGTTCATTTACAAATGAATTTTAAAGTCATCAGTGAAAAAAATAAACTTATTGCTCAAGGCCGTAATCTCATTGCATTACAAGAACGTTTACAAGGGAAAGTAAAAGCATCTATTAAGAAAGTAGCAGATAAAGGCATTGAACGAGCAGATATTAAAACATGGGATTTTGAATCAATACCAGAGCATTATGAAAAGAAAGTTGCTAATTTAGCGATAAAGGCATATCCAGCATTAGTGGATCACAATAATACCGTTGCTATTGAACTCTTTGAGCATAAACCTTTAGCAGATAAAGCGATGCATTTTGGTGTAGCGAGATTGGTATTATTGAATATTCCATCACCCATTAAGTATTTACAAGAGAAGCTGCCAAATAAGTCAAAGCTAGGTTTGTATTTTAATCCTTTTGGTTCAATTTCAGAGCTTTTAAATGACTGCATTATTGCGTCTTGTCAACAGTTGATCCAACAACAGGGTGATTATCCGAGAGATAAAGTAGCGTTTGAACAAGTAAAAGAATTTGTTCGTGCAGAACTAGCTGATTCGGTTTTAGCACTCGCTATTCAAGTTGAGCGGGTATTGAGTTTAGCACATGAGATCAACAAAAAATTGAAGGGCAATGTCCCTTTAAATATGATTCAAGCGCATGGAGATGTTAAAAGTCATCTTGGATCATTAGTCTATAAAGGGTTTGTAACAGCGACAGGGTATCAACGGATCTCAGATATTGAAAGATATTTAAAAGCATTAGCGCGTCGTTTAGAAAAACTTGCTATTGATCCAAACCAAGATAGATTGAAAGTAATCGAAATAGAAAAAATATACGCTTTATATCAAGATGCCCTAAGTAAACATAAACATGATCTTACTCTCATTGAGCAATTAGAAGGCGTTAGGTGGATGATAGAAGAATTACGGGTTTCACTTTTCGCTCAAAATTTAGGCACGCCGTACCCTATATCTGCAAAGCGAATTAAAAGCCACATTAATCAATTGTTAAAATAACCTCGCTATTTTGTCATTTGACATGGCTTTTTTGCTTGCGTATAAAGAGTAAAGGATCGGGGCTGCTGATCTTTCGAGATTAAATGTTGTTGGACCCAAAGGGCAGCATATTTGTCATTTAAACGTCGTTATTGCTTTTCTTGTGGAATAACCGCACATTAATCGCAATGCCTTGTCTAAATACTAGTAAACTGCTGCAAAAATAAATGCGCAAGATCAACAGGCCGTCTAAAAAGAGCGATAGGCAGCAAACTCATAAATGTAGATTTGGTGGAGCAGTATAATGGTTGTAAGTTACGATGATAAACGTGATTTCTATCGAATGATGCTAAATAGTGATGTAACAGTTACTATTATCGACGATGAAGCAAACAGTACTATTTTAGCGACATGTCGAGATTTGAGTGCAACTGGGATGGCAATAGAAATGGCACATCCAATCGAGCTTAATACAGACGTACGCGTTAATATGGAATCTTCAGGTAGTAATGTTCAGCCTTTAGATGTTAGTGGTAAAGTTGTTCGTGTAGAGGAAGAGTCCGCTGATAACTACTTAATTGGTATTAATATCTCTGAAATTGATTAGAACATATTACGTATAATATGCTCTAACGATAAGTTTGACGTTTATACGTTTAATGCAGTTCAACTTACTTGGCAAACTAACCCTTTTAAGTAATAGCCTTCTGGATAATTACTGGCAATAGGGTGATCTGCCGCTTGCATTGTTCGTTCGATAAAATGAACAGTTTTTCCTGCGTCTAAGGCGGCATCAGCAACAACTTTTTGAAATAACCCCACCTCTAGCAGTCCTGAGCATGAAAAGGTTAACAATAAGCCACCGGGGTTAAGTAATTGCATTGCAATCATATTAATGTCTTTATATCCGCGACAAGCTGATGTTAACTGTGCTTTAGAATCAACGAATTTTGGCGGATCTAAAATGATCATATCAAATTTCGTATTTTCTTTTTTATATTGACGAAGTAGTTTGAATACATCCTCTTTAACATAATTTACTTTGCAGTCTGATAAACCATTAAGTGCTATATTCTCTTTTGCTAAATCAAGAGCTTGCTGGGAAACATCAACATTTGTCACTTCTTTAGCGTTATTTGCCGCACAGTGTAGTGCAAATGTTCCGGTGTAAGAAAAGCAATTAAGCACTGTTTTTCCTGAAGAGTATTTTCCTGCAAGTGCACGCGCATCACGTTGATCTAGATAGAATCCAGTTTTATGGCCTTTAGCAACATCAACATGAATTTTTAATCCGTGTTCTTCAATTATCGTAGCGGTAGAGTCTTGCGCTTCTGTTAACCAACCCGTGACTGGTGCTAAGCCTTCTTTTTTACGTACATCAACATCTGAACGTTCATAAATATGACAATCTGGAAACAATTGTTGTAACACATTAACTAACGTATAACGTTGGGATTCAGCGCCAGCACTTAGTAACTGACAAACGATTAAATTATTGTACTTGTCAATCGTAATCCCTGGTAAACCATCTGACTCGCCTGCAATTAATCGGTAGCCTGTTAGGCCATCGCGATTAATGAACCATTGACGCCTAGTTAGCGCATCTTGAATTTTTTTGTAAAAAAATGATTGATCAATATCTTCATTTTCAATAAAAGACCATACTCGAATACTTATTTGTGATTCTGGTGAATATGCGCCCTTAGCTAACCATTTTCCTTTGTTATCAAGGATATCTACAGTATCGCCTAGCATGGGTTTACCTTTGATTTTGTTTATCGCTTTAGAGAATATCCATGGGTGTTTTCTTTTTAATGATTTTTCTCGTCCATCTTTTAAATAAATTCTTGCTGACATTCTATACTTAACCATAGCGATAAAAATTGCGCCGAGTTTAGTCAATCATTGTATAAGGTGCAATTAAAGAATTTATAATTTCAATAATTGAGGGATGAATTTATGAATGTAAGTTACCTTGCTCATGTAAGCGGATTAGTGCAGGGCGTTTATTTTCGCGCGTCGAGCCAACAAATGGCAATAGAATATGGGTTAAGCGGTTATGCACATAATTTGGCAGATGGCGAAGTAGAGATTTTATTATGTGGAGAAGAAGAAAACGTTGATAAAATGCTAGATTGGTTAAATACAGGTCCGCCACAAGCAAAAGTAATTGCTGTTAAGACCAAAAAAGTACCTTGGCAGCAGTATAATCATTTTTCGATAGGTTAGTAGAAATCTTATAAACAAAAGTAATGGAGCACAGTTATTAGCAGTTTACTCCATTACTTTAATTGTAAACACTCAACAGATGTAACGCTGTTAATTCGTAGATGCTGCTATGTATTGAAAACGCTTCATTGTTACACCATTTCTTTCTATGGTTTCGTCAAACATTGATAATGGCCTTATCCAAATACCTTTTTCACCATATTCTGGTTGATATACCACATGCAATTCTTCCGTTTCACTATGTTTTGCAATGTGGAGAACTTGATAATAGTTCCCTTTAAAATGTTGGTAACGACCGATAGGAATAGTCATCATAGGCCTTATTTAAGTGTGAATAAAATAGAGCTTTATTTTAACAGTGCATAATAGGGGAGGCGACTAAAATTAACTATTCTTTTAAAAGTGCTTATACCAATTGAAAAATATATTTGGCTACTTTAGGAAAGCCTTTATTTTTTGAAGAGAGTGAACTGACGACCTAAGGTCGTACATTCCGTTTAAGCTTTATTTTAATTCTAAACTTAGTAAAGAATTGGTTGCGGGAGCCACTATTTTTGAAGAGAGTGAACTGACGACCTAAGGTCGCACATCCCGTTTAAGCTTTATTTTAATTCTAAACTTAGTAAAGAATTGGTTGCGGGAGCCACTTTTATGAAGAGAGTGAACTGACGACCTAAGGTCGTACATATCGGTTAAGGTCTATTTTAATTTTAAACTGAGTAAAGAATTGGTTGCGGGAGCCACTTTTTTGAAGAGAGTGACTTGACGACCTAAGGTCGTACATATCGGTTAAGGTCTATTTTAATTTTAAACTGAGTAAAGAATTGGTTGCGGGAGCCAGATTTGAACTGACGACCTTCGGGTTATGAGCCCGACGAGCTACCAGGCTGCTCCATCCCGCGTCCGAATGACTTGATAAGAACTTATCAAGAAAGCCTATAACTGTTTGATTCTGTTATAAAAGAATTACATTTTTAAACTTTGTAAAAAGTTGGTTGCGGGAGCCACTATTTTGAAGAGAGTGAACTGACGACCTAAGGTCGTACATCCCATTTAAGCTTTATTTTAATTCTAAACTTAATAAAGAATTGGTTGCGGGAGCCACTATTTTTGAAGAGAGTGAACTGACGACCTAAGGTCGTACATCCCGTTTAAGCTTTATTTTAATTCTAAACTTAGTAAAGAATTGGTTGCGGGAGCCAGATTTGAACTGACGACCTTCGGGTTATGAGCCCGACGAGCTACCAGGCTGCTCCATCCCGCGTCCGAATGACCTACAAAAAGTAGGAAAGCCAAGTTGTTTTGATTCAAACTTAAGAAAGGAACTGACGACCTAAGGTCGTACATCCCATTTAAGCTTTATTTTAATTCTAAACTTAGTAAAGAATTGGTTGCGGGAGCCACTATTTTTGAAGAGAGTGAACTGACGACCTAAGGTCGTACATCCCATTTAAGCTTTATTTTAATTCTAAACTTAGTAAAGAATTGGTTGCGGGAGCCAGATTTGAACTGACGACCTTCGGGTTATGAGCCCGACGAGCTACCAGGCTGCTCCATCCCGCGCCTGTATCTTCCAACCTTGTTGAAAGCGAGGCGTATGTTAGTGATACTTGGTTGAGAATGCAAGGCGTTTTCGTAATTTTTTTTCTGTTCGTACGTTAGTTAAGCAACTCGTTCTTTTTTTCTTCTTTTATCACCCCCTTTAACTGAAAAGCACTATTCGTATCTATGCTTATTGTTTATAATTGCGCTCTACTCTCATTTGGAACCCTGTATGGAAATCAACTCTACACAACAATTTTTAGCATTAACGTCACCTGGTATTGAAATACTATTAGCGCAGGAGCTTAGTTCACTTGGTGCAGAGAATGTCGTACAAAAACCTGAGGGTGTTTATTTTTCAACGTCAATTTCGCAGGCTTACCATATATGTTTATGGACTCGATATGCTTCAAGAGTATTATTACAGTTGTCTTCTAGTGATGCGGATAATAAAGAAACATTGCATCAAGCTGCTAGTGAAGTTGCTTGGTCAGAAGTCTTTGAAAGTGATACAAGTTTTGCGGTTGATTTTGTCGGTAAAAGTAGTGAAATAAGAAACAGTCAATTTGGTGGTTTAACGGTCAAAGATGCCATTGTAGATCACTTTCGCGATAGTGGCTTAGCTCGTCCAAATGTTGATAAGTATCAGCCAGAGATAAGAATTCAAGCAAGATTGCTAAAAGGGCAGGTGCGCTTTTATCTTGATTTTTCAGGTCGTTCATTGTTCCAGCGTGGTTATCGTGAAACTACGGGTGCTGCACCCCTTAAAGAAAATCTTGCCGCTGCAATTATCACGAGAAGTGGTTGGTTAGACAATCAAAACAAACCCTTGATTGATCCAATGTGTGGTTCAGGTACGTTATTGATTGAAGCCGTGTCGATGGCCATTGGTTGTGCTGCAAATATTCGTCGTGAAAACTGGGGCTTTGCGCATTGGTTACAACATAATGAACAATTATGGCAAACACAATACGACCAAGCTTACGAAGCAACAGAAGAAGCACTTAAGCAGTTTAATGGGAAAGTTTATGGATACGATTCAGACGGGCGTGTTCTAAAAGCAGCAAAACAAAATGCACGTAACGCTGGGTTTTCAGATTTTATCGAGTTTACCGAAGCAGATGCAAACCACTTAACAAATAAATTTAGTGAAGATGGACATATTGTATTCAATCCACCTTATGGTGAACGGATAGGTGAATTACCCGAGCTTGTTGAAACATTTGTTCATTTAGGTCAGTCATTTAAAGAAAATTTTGATCAGTGGAAAATAGCAATTTTCACTGCGAATACGGAATTACTAACACTATTAAAGTTGAGTAGTAAAAAACGCTATAAATTTAAAAATGGACCTTTAGATTGTCAACTTGCTTGTTATGACATCAATGATAAACAACGAGAAAAAGATCAAATAACGCCTCAATCTGATTTTGATGGTAAAGACTCAGCGTTTGCTAATCGCTTATTAAAAAATCGTAAGAACCTAAAAAGCTGGCTTAAAAAAGAACACGTTGAATGTTATCGCCTTTATGATGCTGATATTCCAGAATACAATGTAGCTGTTGATGTATATGGTGATTATCTTGTTATCCAAGAATATGCCGCACCTGCAAATATTGATCCTAGTAAAGCCGCAAAACGGTTGCAAGAAGTGCTTTACTTTGCCCCTAAAACACTCAATGTACCGGCTGATAAAGTCGTTATTAAAACCAGAGCAAAACAAAAGGGCACTAATCAGTATCAAAAATTAGCACAGAAAAAACAAGCCATTACGTTAACTGAATATGGTGCGAAATTTTCAATTAATCTATGGGATTACCTTGATACAGGGCTTTTTCTTGATCACCGAAAAACACGCCAGCTTGTTGCAGAAAAAGCAAAAAATAAATCATTGTTAAACTTGTTTGCTTACACGGGTTCTGTGTCTGTTCAAGCGGCATTGCATGGTGCTAAATCAATTACAACCGTTGATATGTCAAATACTTACTTATCTTGGGCACAAGAGAACTTTCGCCTTAATAACTTATCGGGTGAACAGTACCAGTTTGTTCAAGCAGACTGCTTAGCCTGGCTAAAAGAAAATAAACAATCGTTTGATGTTATTTTTATCGATCCGCCAACATTCTCAAATTCAAAACGTATGGAAGACAGTTTTGACGTACAACGAGACCATGTAGATGTGATACGCGATGCCCTTAATTGCTTAAGTGAAAATGGTGAAATTATTTTTACCAATAATAAACGCAACTTTAAAATAGATCACGAAGGCTTATCGGCATTAGGTTTTACTGCAAAGAATATTTCTGATCAAACACGTGATAAAGATTTTCAGCGTAATAAACATATTCATAACAGTTGGCTAATTACGCGAGCATCTAAATAAATGCAGGCTGAATATTATTTATATAGTAGTGAAGGCTGTCATTTATGTGAGCAAGCGTTACAGATGTGTAACCCTTTTATTGCAAATGGAAAGCTAAGTGTGATTGATATTGTTGAGCAAGAAGAACTTGTTGAACAGTACGGGGTTCATATTCCTGTTTTAGAACGATTAGATAACGGCGAAAAACTTTACTGGCCATTTACACCACATCAAATAAATGAATTAATAACAGAATGGAATTAATAAGAATTACACAAGGCGAATTAGCTTTTGGTACTGATAGCATACTCGATCATGCTGAACTAAGAATAAAGCAAGGTGAACGTGTTTGTTTAGTTGGCCGCAATGGTGCTGGTAAATCATCATTATTAAAAATTATTAATAAATCGCAATTACTTGATGATGGTGAATTTGTTATATCAAATGATGTTCGTGTCGCCATGCTTGAGCAAGATCCGCCTGAATCATGTGATATGTCGGTTTTTGACTATGTTGCACAAGGTATTGCCGAAAATGCGGAGCTGATTCAGCAATATCATCACTTAATTGCGGTTATTGCAGAATCACCATCAGAAGCAAACTTAGAAAAACTTTCTGTCATTCAACAAGCACTTGAACAAGCCAATGCTTGGCAAGATGAGCAACGTATTGAGCAAGTATTAACAACGTTAGCTCTTAATGCTGAAAGTAAAGTCAGTGAGCTATCAGGGGGATGGTTACGCAAACTTGCTTTGGCAAAAGCGTTAGTATCAAATCCTGAAATATTATTACTAGATGAGCCGACCAACCATTTAGACATTAACAGTGTGTTATGGCTAGAGCAATTCTTAAAAGAGTTTAAAGGTACTATTGTTTTTATTAGCCATGACCGAGCATTTATTCGTCGTTTAGCAACACGAATTGTTGATTTAGATCGTGGTAAACTCACCAGCTACCCAGGGAATTATGATGTGTATGTTGAACAAAAACAGCATGATTTACAGGTTGAAGCACAACAAAATGCACTTTTCGATAAAAAATTAGCTGAAGAAGAAGTGTGGATAAGACAAGGTATAAAAGCGAGAAGAACTCGCAACGAAGGTAGGGTTAGAGCACTAGAAAAGCTTCGAAGCGTTCGAAAGCAGCGCCGAGAATTAACGCATCAAAGTGATATGAAAATATCAACAGGTGAGCGTTCGGGCAAGTTAGTGTTTGAATCCGAGCAATTAACCATTGCTTTTGACGATAAAGTGATTATTAATCAGTTAGATTTATTAATTACTCGTGGCGATCGGTTAGCGTTCATTGGTGCTAATGGCACAGGTAAATCAACACTGATCAAGTGTTTAATGGAGCAATTAACGCCAACTAAAGGAAAAATGCGTAGCGGTGTTAATCTAGACATTGCTTATTTTGATCAGCATCGCGAGGCGTTAGATCCCGATAAAACTGTGCAAGATACCGTAGCAGACGGTAAGCAAGATGTTACGGTTAACGGTCGAACTCGACATGTTTTAGGTTACCTTCAAGACTTTTTATTTAGTCCTAAGCGGGCAAGAACCCCCGTTAGAGCTTTATCAGGTGGCGAAAAAAATAGATTATTACTTGCACGGTTATTTTTAAGACCAAGTAATTTGTTGATTTTAGATGAACCAACCAATGACTTAGACATAGAAACTTTGGAATTATTGGAAGAAGTCGTTGCAAATTATGCAGGAACCGTTATTTTAGTCAGCCATGATCGCGATTTCGTTGATAATTGTGTCAATGCTTGTTTGTACTTTGATGGTACCGGCAACATTACCCAGATTGTGGGAGGATATGATGATGTTGAACATTATGTTGCACGTGTTGAAGCTTCTCGTAAAGCTCATCATGGCAACGAAGATAATACACATCATTCCGTTACAAAAGATAACAGTCAGCAAGAACAACCAAAGCAAGCGGTTAAAAAGAAATTATCGTATAAAGATTCAAGAGAGCTCGACGCTTTACCCGAGCTTATCGATAATTTAGAAAATGAGATAACAGAATTACAAGCACAAGTGAATAAAGGTGATTTTTTCACGCAAGAACAAAACGTCACGCAGAAAATATTGAACCAGCTTGAAGAAAATGAGTCGAAACTCGAAGTTGCCTATGCAAGGTGGCAAGAATTAGATGAAATATAGAAATCAAAAGAGTTAAGTAGTTACATGAAAACATTGGTAAGATCGGTCTTAACACTCAGCATTAGTAGTGCATTAGCCCTAACAACGGCACAAGCAGCCACTTATAAAATTATTGATAAGGGTGCTGCAGATAAATTTAAATTTACGTATTCTCAACAAGAAAATAATGTTGGCCAAATGGCTATATCAGCAACAGATGCTTATAATTTTCCTGTTCAGTTTCAGTATTTTGACGAAAATGATTACGATAACATTGTTCTTTCTGCAGAACGTAGTCATGAATTAGTCAGCGGTATCAATGATATTGAAGATGAAACTGCTTTACGAAATGGTAACCCAACAGCCAATGATTTGTTTTGGGCGATTTATTACTTAAAAGACACCCAAAAAAGCAGTTTGTTCTATCAAAAGTACGGCGATATTGTTGCCATGACAAATTCTGGCCAAGAGTCCACAGAGTTTACTGTTTTTGATGTCAACTTTGATGGTACTGATACCTTAACGCGATCAACCGTTGATTATATTAATGGCATAACTGATCAAGGTTGGGTGTATGGCAACGGCTCTGCGCCATTCTTACCGGTTGATTTTACTGATTCAAATGATAACGAAGTAACGTTATGGTTAAGTGAATTCACTACGCGTGGCTTCTTATCCACTGATGGTGGGAACTCAATTATTCCTATACTACCGCCAGAAACAACTTATGGTGGCGAGTCTGCAGTGTTAGATATCAGTAATAACGGCATTGCGGTAGGGTACGCAAGTACCAGTATTGTTGAAGATATTGTAGAATTGATAGAAAGTGAAGATGGAGGTTGTCGCGATCCTGAGGTTTTAGACGATCTACCTTTTGAAGCTTGCGTGCAATTACGTGCCAATGGCATGTATAACAACGAAGCGTTTAAATGGAATTTAGATGTCAATGGCGAAGTATCAAAAGAAGCCTTAGGCTTGTTAGTGACCCCACACCCCGATGACACAAGACAACATATCAGTATTGCACAAGCGGTAAATAGCCATGGTGTTGCTGTTGGCTATGCCACGGGTTGGCAAGATGAAACGGAAACCAACCCAAGTGAAAATGAGCGAACCAGCTTATATGCGGTGGTTTTTAAAGACGGTGTAGTAAAAGACTTTACTGAAGATCATACGGAATACTTTGACTCAAGAGCTTATGATATTAATGATGCAGGTATTGCTGTCGGGCATGCAACCACTTTAAGTAATGGCTCTTATCGTAAAAAATTCTATTACGTAGATACTAATCAGGAAAACCCTCAAATGGTACTACCACAAGATTTTTTTACCGGTTCTTCTAGTTCAGCTCGAGCAATTAATGAGCATGGCATTGTAGTAGGTCAAGGTGAAGTAGAAACGCACAATGATAGCTCATCAAACCCTCGCCGAACTCACGGTTTTATGTACGATATTAATACCGATACCTTCACGAATTTAAATGAATTATTATCATGTGACTCTCCATATACCATTATTGAAGTGAGAGATATTAATGAAAATAATGAAATTTCGGGCTCTGCTGTAATAAAAGTGGAACGACGAGATGCGAAAGGTAACATAATGTATGATGAAGATGGTGACGCATTGACAGAAGATGTTGTACGAGCGATTAAAATGCAACCTATTGCTGGTGAAATCGAAGATTGTGCAAAAGTCGTTGAAGATGTTGAACGTAAAGGTGCAAGTACAGGCATTATCAGTTTAATGCTGTTAAGTTTATTAGGTTTTGCAAGACGCTTTACTAAAAAGTAATTGTTTGATGTTTAATGTTGTGAAAAGCGCTATATTTAGATAGCGCTTTTTTTGTCCAAAAATTTAATCATGTGCTCAGTCAAGGTTATCTAGGGTGTTGAAATTACGGGTTGTCATTTAATGCATTTAATAGAATTGGTATAAGTAACTCTTTTTGCGTTTATTGTTAATTCTTTTTAACTTCATATCAATTAATGTAGAGCAGTCAGCACTTTTCGCTTAGCATTGCTGAGCCTTGTTTAAAGTGTTGAACGGTAGGGAAACCTAAAATAGTGCAAGGAAGGAAATATTTACGTTGTATGATGTAGCATTACTACATCATACAAAATCATGATATAAGCCGTAAAAGCTTAATTATTCAGAGATAAAAGCAACTAAGTCTAATACTTTTGTTGAATAACCAATTTCATTATCATACCACGATACAACTTTAACGAATGTATCTGTTAAGGCAATACCAGCACCTGCATCAAAGACAGATGTACATGTTTCACCTATGAAATCGTTAGATACTACTTGATCTTCTGTATAACCTAACACGCCATTTAATTCGTTGTTTGCAGCATCTTTCATTGCTTGGCAAATTTCTTTATATGAAGCGGGTTTTGCTAAGTTAACTGTTAAGTCTACAACTGAAACATTTGGGGTAGGTACTCTAAAAGACATACCTGTTAGTTTGCCATTTAATTCTGGAATAACTTTACCTACAGCTTTAGCTGCGCCGGTTGAAGAAGGAATAATATTTTGGCTGGCACCACGGCCACCACGCCAATCTTTAACGGAAGGTCCATCAACGGTTTTTTGTGTCGCTGTTGTTGCGTGTACCGTTGTCATTAGGCCATCAGTGATACCCCATTTATCATTCAATACTTTTGCAATTGGCGCTAAACAATTTGTTGTGCAAGACGCATTTGATACAATGTCTTGCCCTTGGTAACTGTCATTATTCACACCCATTACAAACATTGGTGTAGCATCTTTAGACGGGGCAGACATGACTACTTTTTTAGCGCCTGCTTCAATATGCTTGCGAGCTGTTTCGTCCGTTAAAAATAAACCTGTTGATTCTACAACAACATCTACGCCAATCGCATCCCATTTTAAGTCTGCTGGGTTGCGCTCAGCTGTTACGCGAACCGCTTTACCATTAACGATTAATTGGCCACCTTCGACATCAACAGTGCCCTTAAAGCGGCCATGCGTAGAATCATACTTTAACATATAAGCCATGTATTCAACGTCTATTAAGTCGTTGATACCCACTATTTCAATGTCATTTCTCTCTGCTGCTGCTCTAAATACGAAACGGCCAATACGGCCAAAACCGTTAATACCTACTTTAATCGTCATAATAATTCCCAAAAAATGATAATGTAGTAAAATTACATCATTTGAGAAAAAAAACAAGAAAAAGTTATATTTTAGTAAAAACAACTCGGGTTAACGTGAATTTAATTACAGATAAATAAAAATATACTACATTTTTAAAAAATATCGCTAAATAGGCTAGGAACTATTAAAAATACCGTGATAAAATGTACTGCAAAGTATAAAAAAATAATGATTCTTAACATTTATATTAGCGACCCTCTGGAAATTACATGACACAAGAACAACAACTTTGCGATATAGGATTTATCGGGCTAGGCGTAATGGGTAAAAACTTAGTGTTAAACCTAGCTGATAATGGTTATAGCATTGCTGCATTTGACCTAGACCACGAAAAAGTCAAAGAAGCTATCGCACTTGATAAAGAAGAAAACACCTCTGAAGTGGCACGAGTAACGGGCTGCTTTTCTTATACAGAGCTACTTTCTAAACTTAAGGCTCCGCATCTTATTGTGCTATCTGTACCTGCAGGTGAGCCTGTTGATCAAGTCTCAGAAAGCTTAATTGGAGCTGGCATACAGCCAGACGACATAGTAATAGATACCGGTAATAGCTTATGGGTAGATACAGTTGCACGTGAAGAAAAGTATAAAAATAATTTTATTTTGTTTTCTTCAGCAGTATCAGGTGGTGAAGAAGGTGCACGATTTGGTCCATCTTTAATGCCAAGTGGCTCACCATATGCTTGGACACGAATCAAGCCTATTTGGGAAGCTATTGCCGCTAAAGTTGATCCAAGTACAGGAAAACCTTTAGAAAGAACAAAGCCTGGACAAATTGTTGAGTCAGGCGATCCTTGTACAGCGTATATTGGCCCTGCTGGAGCAGGTCATTATGTTAAAATGGTACATAACGGTATTGAATACGCTGACATGCAAATAATTTGTGAGGCATATCACGTGCTTCGTAATGGTTTATCGTTACCTACCGAAGAAATTGCGGATATTTTTGCAAAATGGAATCAGGGCCCGCTAGATAGCTATTTAATGGAAATATCCGTTGATGTGTTACGTCACAAAGTTGATGGTGAACCTTTAGTTAATTTGATTTTGGATACTGCCGGCCAAAAAGGAACAGGACTTTGGACTGCTGTTAGTAGTTTACAAGTAGGAGCACCGGCACCAACAATTTCACAAGCGGTATATGCACGTTCAATATCTTCTTTCAAATCACTGAGAGAACAGGCAAGTGAAATTTTAACCGGGCCTGTACAAAAACATTATTCTGATGAAGAAAAAGCAACCTTTATTAATGAACTTCATGACGCAATATATTGTGCTAAAATTTGTGCATATGCGCAGGGTTTTCAATTAATGAAACAAGCTGAGAAAGAGCACGGTTGGAAGTTAGATTTTGCCAGTATAGCTAAAATATGGCGTGCAGGCTGTATTATTCGAGCAGTATTTTTACAATCTATTACTGATGCATTCGAGCGCAATGATGACTTAGAGAATTTATTATTAGATGAATTCTTTGCTAAACAACTTAATGAAAATCAGCAGTCTTGGCGTCATGCAATTGCGAATATTACCTTAATGGGGATTCCTGCTGGGGCGTTATCTTCTGCGTTGTCTTATTACGATTCAATGCGATCTGACGTATTACCAGCTAATTTACTGCAAGGGCAGCGTGATTATTTTGGTGCACATACTTTTGAAAGAGTAGATAAACCTAAAGGTAAGAAATATCATGTGCAATGGTCTACTGATACCAAAGAGATGATAAAGGTATAATATGAAAACTGACGACGAATATAAAAAGCAGCTATCACCTGAAGCCTTTAACGTTTGTCGTCAAGGGGCGACCGAAATGCCTTTTTCGGGCAAGTATAATGATCACTGGCAAAAAGGTGTTTATCATTGTGCTTGCTGCGAACAACCTTTATTTGAGTCAACAGCAAAATTTAATGCCGGTTGCGGCTGGCCGAGCTTTTTCCAAAGTATTGAAAATCAGGTTAATTATTTGCCTGATCATACACATCATATGGTCAGAACCGAAATTCAATGTAAACATTGCCAGTCACACTTAGGGCATGTATTTGAAGACGGTCCGCAACCAACGGGCAAACGTTATTGTGTTAATTCATTAAGTTTAAACTTTATTGCTGATCAGTAACGATAATTGCCTATTGTTGTTAAAACTTCGGCGCAATAAATTGTAATGATTCAATTTTATTGAGAGTTGCTTCAGCCACTTGATCTAAAAATTCATAATCTAAATCATGGGTTGCAATATAATTTTCTAGTGCATTATGATTTAGCACTGGATCTTCAGGGTCATAAAGACTTAGTACCTTTAACCAAATATAGGCTTGCTTAGCTTTATTTTTTTTCGCAAAAATTGATGATAATGATTTAAATACCTCATCATTAATATCGGTACTATCTTCTAAAAGCTCTAGTGATCTAAACAGTAGTTGTAATGTTTTCGTCGGATCTCTTTTTATATAATACGTGGCTAATTCATATTGAGACTCTGATGTTTCAAGCGCTTTAGTTCCTTCTAACGCTAAAAATTTTTCAAGTGCTTGTTCGTCAAGCTCTCTTGTCCAATGATAATATAACAGGCGAGGGTGTTCTGAGCCTTTAGTGCTTTGGGTTAATTCTTCTATTCTTGCTCGCGCCAGTATCATATTATTAATGCGGCGTGTTTTCTTTTCTTTTAACTTTATATGTTCAATTTTTGCTGCATGCGAAATACACTTCTCATAACCTTCGTAAGCAATTAGTTGATTAAATTTTGGTAAGTCATTATTTGGTGATAGTTTTGCTTCCACGTTAGCGATTCCTACCGCAATTCGCTCACGTTTACACCAAGAATCTTCAGTAAATTCTTCACAAATTTCAGGGTTTTCTTTACATAATGCGGCAAAATTAGGGCCAGAATCACAGGCAGAAAGATATAAAAAAGCTGTAAAAACAACTAGGTAACGAATTATCATTGGTAAATCCATTATGTTGCGACAAATATTATGTAATCTATAGAGAAAACTTTCATATTCGATTACAATACGCGCCGCAATTCACTATTATTAATTAACACTATAATTAATAATAGTACGTGGTTCAATTGACTGAAATAAAAAGGTTTAAGCAATGACTTCTCATTTAGAGGAACAGTATCAAACAAGTTGGCTAGAACGCCAAACTTTCGCGGAAAACATGCAACCTATTATAGGGCAGCTATTTCGTAATAAAGGTATAGAAATCACCGTTTATGGTCGTCCTTTGGTAAATGCTTCTGCTATTGATATTATCAAAGCGCATAAGTCGGTAGCGTTACATGAAGAAAGCAAACTTAGATTGCGTGAAAGCTTTCCTTTTATTGAAGCATTAACAAAAATGTCTTTAGCACCTGCCCGCATCGATGTTGGTAAACTTGCTTACCGATATTTATTTAAAGGTGAGGCCAATGGTGTATCAATTGAACAATTTCTTGAAAAAGAATTAACTCAGATTTGTAAAAACGTACAAGAAGAAGAGCCACGTGATGTTGTACTTTACGGGTTTGGCCGTATTGGTCGTTTGCTTGCTCGTTTATTAATAGAACGTACGGGGCCAAGCTCTAAACTACGTTTACGTGCTATTGTTATTCGTCCGGGTAAAGATGGTGATTTAGCAAAGCGTGCAAGTCTATTACGCCGTGATTCTGTACATGGTGCATTCAACGGCAGTATTACTATCGATGAAGAGCATAATGTAATAAAGGCAAATGGTGCTTTTATACAAGTGATTTATGCGAAATCACCCGCCGATATTGACTATACTAAATATGGAATTAATAACGCTTTAGTCGTTGATAACACGGGTATTTGGAGTGACGAAGAAGGTCTTGGCCAACACTTGCAATCAAAGGGTACTTCAAAAGTATTATTAACAGCCCCTGCAAAAGGTGATATCAAAAATATCGTTTACGGTGTAAACCAAGATATGATCTTGGCGAAAGATAAGATTATTTCAGCAGCAAGTTGTACAACCAATGCAATAACTCCTGTTTTAAAAGCACTAAATGATCGTTTCGGTATTAAAAATGGCCATGTTGAAACAGTACACTCTTATACTAATGACCAAAACTTAATCGATAACTATCATAAATCACCTCGTCGTGGCCGAAGTGCGCCGTTGAACATGGTGATCACGTCTACGGGTGCAGCAAAAGCAGTTGCTAAAGCTTTACCAGAATTAAAAGGTTTATTAACAGGTAATGCGATTCGTGTGCCTACGCCGAATGTTTCAATGGCGATAATGAACCTAAATTTAAAAGAAACAACAACAACTGAAGAGTTAAATGATTATTTACGTAATATTTCTTTAAATTCTGATCTACAAAACCAAGTAGATTATACCGCTTCAACTGAAATTGTTTCGACTGATCTCGTGGGCTCTCGTTATGCTGGAGTGGTTGATTCACAAGCAACGATTGTTGAAGATGACCGAGCAGTTTTATATGTTTGGTATGATAATGAGTTTGGTTATAGCTGCCAGGTTGTTCGTGTAATGCACGAAATGGCAGGGATCAACGTACCTACATTACCGAGTAAATAGTTGATTGTTATAGATTTTAAAATAGGCGCTTAATTGCGCCTTTTTTAATCAAGAAAATTAAGTTACAGTCGATAAAGAAGGGGTTATTAAACGTAGTCGTTAGAAGAGAGGTTTTATGTCAATAACAATTTCAAACACGGTTGATGCTGTTCAACAAAATACCACTAAAGGCGGTGGTGTTATTGTGGCTAAGAAAGCAAATGATCAACAAGCGTTAGAAGGACAAATGGCGTTAAAATTAATTGAATCGAGCGTCATCAACACGCAAACTCCAGTAGGAAATAGCGGCCATAATATCAATATTAAAGCTTAAATAATAAACGTTCTACGTTAAATACAGCGTGCAGGTTTAGGTAAGCCTGCATACTTTGTTGCTTGTTTTGCTGGCCCATCCGGGAATAACCGATACAGATAACGACTATTTGCTTTCTCTTCACCAAACTCAAGCTTCATCGCTTTGGTTAAAGCACGAATTGCTGGTGATGTGTTGTATGTTAGGTAAAACTCACGTACAAAACGTATGACTTCCCAATGGTTTTCAGACAAATTAACACCATCTTTTGTTGCTAATTGACTTGCGATACTCTCATTCCAATCATGCACATTTAATAAATACCCTTGTTCATCTAAATCAATTGCTTTGCCGTTGAATTCAATTGTCATTGCTAAGTCCAGGTAATATTATTTGTATGCTTAAATAGTTGTTTTGGTAGTTGTTTAGCGGTTATTTCCATTACGCCTTCTGGTACGGTTAACCCTCTTGCTTGCATGTGCTCTGTCACCACGAAAATACGGTTTGTTGAAAGAGTGGCTAACCATAGGATATTAACGTTGTAACAGCCATCATCCATTAAAATAACGTCATCATCTACACTAACGAGTGATTGATAATGATCAAAATTGTTATTTAACGCAGATCCTCTAATTAAATGTAATGTCGACATAAGATTAAAAATTCAAAATAAAGTGGTGTTGTTTTAAAGAAGCGGCAAATTCTGCTTCATCTAATAGTGTTATACCCGCTAAGCTTTTTACCGCTTTTAATCCACGCTGTACTAAACTTTGTTGGCAGACATAAATGTGTTCGATATCGTAAAAAGCAAACGCCTCAAACGTTTTTAAAAAATTCTTAATGCCAAGTATCTCGGGTTGAGTGCCATCAACTAACTGCCAAACACCATCTCCATGAAAATATAAACAGGTAGGTTGTTCATAACTTCCCATAATCAATGCAATATCTAACGAGTCTTTTGCCGAAGAGTCGCTAAATGGTGCAGTTTGGTTAAGGATTGCTAATGTTTTATTTGTCATAATTGCACTACTTTATCAGCGTTATTCATTAACGAAACTAATTCACCGAGCCCAGAAGGTTGGAAGCCATCTTGTAGGGTATCTTTTGCAGGTTGGCCATTTTGAAGGTAACAGGTTAAACCAAAACGCTCAGCGGCGGTGCTACATAAATGCATGGGAATTTTACTTTCTTGAGCAAATGTACTCCAGCTAACTGCTATATTAACCTCATCACTGGCAATGTCGATATTACGAGCAGCATTAAGCACTCCAGATTGATAAAAAAATACACCTATCACGTTAAACTGTTCTTCAGCATCTTTGACAAACTGCAATGCAGTTTTAGTTAAATGACTAGTTGGTGGAGTAGTAATTATAACCGCAATTTTTTTCACATTAACCTCATAAAAAAAGCCTCGTTAAACGAGGCTTTTCATTATAAACAAATTTTCAGACAAATTTAATCGTCGCCGCCAAATGCACCTAATAAATGTAATAGGCTAGTGAAAATATTGTAGATATTAAGGTATAAACCTACGGTTGCACGAATATAGTTAGTTTCGCCACCGTGAATAATTCTACTGGTATCAAATAAAATCAAACCAGACATTATCATAATAATGGCTGCACTTAATGCTAATGACAATGCAGGAATTGCAAAGAAGATATTTGCAATGGCTGCAACAATAACAACAAGTAGGCCAACCATTAAGAAGCCGCCCATGAATGAGAAGTCTTTCTTACTTGTTAATGCATAACCAGATAAAGCAAAGAAGATCAGGGCTGTACCACCAAGTGCTTGCATTATCATGCTACCGCCATTTGCCATTGACAGGTAGTAGTTAAGAATAGGGCCTAAAGAGGCACCCATTAAACCTGTAAAAGCAAATATCCAAAAGATACCGCTTGCTTTGTCAGCTTGTTTATTAACAACAAACAGTAAACCGAATGCAACTAATGTCATGACTAAGCCAGCCATATGAGACAAGCCCATGGCCATAGAAACACCGGCAGTAACGGCACTAAAAGCTAAGGTCATTGACAATAACAAGTAGGTGTTCTTCAACACTTTGTTGATTTCAATCGCAGAGCTTCTGCTCGCCGTTTGAAAACTCATATCAGGTCTCATATATATTCCTCTAAGAACTTTTACGTTGTAATTTTAAGATAAGGCCAAATTTAAGAAGTTCAAGTTAAATATCTTCTTATTAACACCTTGTGACATATTATGACATACGAATTATAAATTGCTATCGCTTTTTTACTGATCAAAGCTATCTATTATTTGTTGCTTTCGATAACAGTTCACACTGTGGTCGTTAATCATGCCGCATGCCTGCATATGAGCATAACATATTGTTGAACCAACAAATTTAAACCCTCGTTTTTTTAAATCTTTACTAAAAGCATCAGACTCTGCTGTTGTTGCGGCATAATCTTGTAATGTAATAGGGCAGTTAACAATGGTTTTATGATTCACAAATTGCCATTGATATTGACTAAAGCTACCAAACTCGCCTTGAATCTCAATAAATCGTTGAGCATTATTAATAGTCGCTTCGATTTTTTTTCTGTGTCGAATAATGCTTGTATCTTGCACCAATCGATCAACATCGTCTTCGCTCATTTTAGCGACAAGCACCACATCGAAATTGTGAAATGCTTTTCGATAACCCTCTCTGCGTTTTAAAATAGTGTACCAACTAAGCCCTGCTTGTGCTGACTCAAGTGTTAGGTATTCAAATAACTTAACGTCATCATAAACAGGTACACCCCATTCTTTATCATGATATTCAACGTAATCAGGTTTGGTTTCATCGAGCCAAGGGCATCGACATTGTGGTTGTGTTTCAGACATTATTATTATCTTCAATTGTGTATTGTGGTTGAATGCTATGCAAAATGATTAAATTTTTAGCAAACAAGCAACCTTAGTGAAATTAACCCTTTACAAGCGGGTAGGGACACTTTAATATTCGCCCCGTCTTTAAGCAAGACATGTTTTTCAGGTGAGATGGCTGAGTGGTCGAAAGCACCGGTCTTGAAAACCGGCAAGGGTTTGTAGCCCTTCTAGGGTTCAAATCCCTATCTCACCGCCATATATAAAAGCCTCGCGAAATCGAGGCTTTTTACTTTAAAAAAACATGTAAAAATGCTTTACAACAGACGAGCGAATTATTACTATTCGCACCGCTTTTATAAAAGCGAATATTTGGTGAGATGGCTGAGTGGTCGAAAGCACCGGTCTTGAAAACCGGCAAGGGTTTGTAGCCCTTCTAGGGTTCAAATCCCTATCTCACCGCCATATTGATATGAGGCTGGGCACTCCTTCGGGGTTCCCAGCCTTATTGTTTGCAACGTTTGCTAGTAGCGGCAAATGTCCGCCTCTTATCTCAACGTTATCTTTGTAGACTGTTATATCTTTTACCAAAGCTAACAATAATGCCTTTGTTGCTTCTGTATTGCCGCCTAATAAAACTTTATTGCAAGAACTAACAAAGTTTTCTATATGGTTACGACCAAAGCGCATGATCGGTAAGGACGTTTTTTTGTCTAGTGCATCAATAGAGGCTTCAATATCACTAAGCTTTTCCTCGTAGACTTTTAAGTGACGTTGAATCATTGTTGACGTACCTAGTTTCTGGTTTGCTATTTCACTGATTAATGACGAAACCTGACTATCTACGTTGTTCCACTTACGTTGCAAATTTGCTTTTTTCAGAGCGTTCTTATTTTTCTCTGCTGCAAGAAGGGATTTAAGCTCCTGATAGTTATCCTCAATGAAATCTGCTGTAAATATGTTTTCAGTTAAAGCACTAAGCACTGCTTTTTCTATTTTTGCTCTAGGCAAATTTGGGGTGTTACATACATCTACCGAATGCTTAATTTTATCTCGGCATTTATAGTAGTCGTATCGACCTCCTTTCCCAGTGTTAATGACCATGTTACAGCCACAGCAGCCACATTTAATTATGCTGGTCAGTAATTTGGGCGATTCAACTGCTTTGTTTGAAGAGTCAGACTTATTTGGGGCACGACTTTTTAGTAACTTGTTGACTGCTAAGTACGTATCTTTCTCAATGATTTTCGGTACAGGTATAATAACTACATCTTTATTCAAATCCTTTCTTGTTCTATTTTTGCCATAACGTCTTTCACCATAATAAGTAGTATCGGTTAATATCGTATGTATAGCGTTTGGGGTCCATCTAGCTCCGTTCTTGAATATCTTTTTCTTATTTAAGTACGCTGCAATTTTCTTTACGCCGTAAGAGCAGCCTGATTCACCATTCTCAGCCAAAGAAAATATCTTTTTTACAACTTCGGCATTTTCGGGGTGCAAAGCATATACTTTACGCTTTTTGCTGCCTTCAAAGTCAGGTGCATCTATTGTCTGGTAGCCAAAAGGTGGTATAGCTCCTGTAGCATAGCCTTGCTCTGCTACGCTATTTAATTTTACTGCTGATTTTTTACTATTTTTTCTACTGAAGGTTTCGGCAAAAATGCCATTTATCCCTTTCATGATAAAAGCATCATCTGCGTCCTCAGGAATTGATTCCATAAAGTAAAATAGTTTTACGCCATTTCGTTCAAGTATCTTTTCTGCGTTATATCTTGTCGCTTCGTTACGACTGAATCGCGTTGAATCATAAACAGCAACCAAATCAACATCTATTGCTTTGGAATCTATATCATTCAACATCATATCAAATTGCTGTCTTTTACCTTTGAATGCAGATACTCCAGCGTCTTGATAGACTTTTATAACTTCGTGACCATTTTCTTCTGCCCACTTTAATAGGGTGGCGAGTTGGTCATCTAGAGACATATTTTCTTTTACTTGAGTAAGCGTACTAACTCGTATGTAAATAACAATCTTCAAAAACGTTTGTAAAAATGCCATTATTTACTCCTCAGTTTTTCCGTTTAAGTGCTGTTTGTATTTTGTTTGGTTTTGAGCCAAGTTTTTCGAACTTTCAATTTGTTCAAAACAATCAGTAGTTATTTCGGCAATGTTTTGCTCAACGAGCCGCCACCTCAATTTAGTAAAATCTTTTAGCGGAATGTTTTTAAAGCGTATGACTGCTTTATGTTTTCCTATACTTATTGTTAATTTCTTCATAATGAGTCCTCTAAACCAACGTAAGAGCAGAGCGCTCTATATCTCAGTGCTTATTTTTTTGAAGACCTTGCCATAAGCAGCTAAAACAAATGGTTTTTTCTTTGGAAATTGGTACGCCTGACCAAGAATCACTCAAAGAAATAGTTTCTATATCAATAGTGTCAGTCATACATTTGTACCAGTCATAAACAACTAGGTTTCTAGTAATTCTGGTGGTGCTACAAACAACAATGTATCTAGCAAACAATTCAAAACGATCTAAAGTGTCAATCATTTCCGTTAAGCCGGGAGGTCGCTCATGTGTGCCAGATACAGCAGCATCTTGGTATCTGCCCACGACTTCGCAGTCGTTATATCTAGCCCAATAGTTGATAGCTTCAAATTGCTGCTCAATAGAGCCGCACAAAGAGTTGGTTGTATCTAAGCTGTTAGTTCTTGCGTAGGCCAAAATTGGTATTGGTAAAGATGTGTTTTTTGATTTTTTCATTTGAGTCACCATTCTGATATGAAAGTTAGAACTTACATTTAAGTTAAGAGTAATAATTTTCAAAAATCAACGGGCAATAAGGCGGTAACTCTATGATTAATAATCATTAAAATATATGTCTGTTAATTTTTAATTAAATAAATCTGGATACATACAGCGTTGTAAATATTAATAAATATCGTCAGTAAATATTTTTATAAAAATTATCTAATGTTAGTTTTAAGAGGTTTTTTAATACTATGAGTGATAAGAGGGGACTTTTTTAATATCAAAAGGTTTGTGGTTTGTTACACTTTTATTCTAAATTACTAATTTATAATTATTTATTGCTTTATTATTTATTTTTGTCTTCCTTTTTACTTAAAGTTTTAACCTAATCAAATGGTTAAATATGAAATAAAGACTACTTAAAACAACAGGTTCATTAAGTTTTTTAAGCTAGGTCATTAAAACCATAAGAGAGAGTGATTTGATTTTTTGCTGAACATGGTTAAACGTTAATGGATAAATGTTTACTGAGGAAAGTTTATGAGCAAGTCAAATTACCTAACACCACATGAAGAAAGATTCGAATATTGGCTAAAAGATAACATGCCATACCTTTCAAAATTATGGGACTTTACAGAGGCTAGATATGAAAAAGAACTGGTTGATAACTTTCTTGGCGTTTGCTCTTCTAGTGAAGCCATAATGTGCTGTTTTGCAATTCAGGTGTGGACAGGTGGTTTAAATATAGAATATGAATTCAACCTGTTTCGAGCAATGCGTGTGCTTGGCGACAAAGAAATCAAGGTTATTCAAAAGTGGGTAGCAGAGCCTTGGTTCTGCTAATGTAGTGTTGTTGGCGATTGGTTCAGTATTTCAATCTCTTGGGGGCTAAACCCATTTCTAAGCAGTTCAAAATTAGAAAAAGCCACCTTACTTTTAATGCCTTCTCCAACTAGCTTATAAATGCTTTTAGAAGCGGTAATAACAACATGATTTACAATATCAACTCTGGTTATTTTTGAACTACAAACATAATCACCTGTGTAGAACCGATAAGTTTGGTCATCTTCTACAATACCCCAAAGAACATCACCTATAACTGTTTCTGCGTCAAAAACTTCTACGATTTGCCAATCTTTTACGTATGTTTCCATAAGTTACTCACTGTCTTTAGTTTTTGTTTAGATTAGCTATAACCGGGTTAAAAACATAGCGAAAGCGTGGATCTAATCCCAGCTTTTTTGCAGTTTAGTGTTAAGAAGTAGTTAACACAGTTTAAAACATGAGAAAACCGATTGATTTTATTGGAAATAGTTTTAAAAGAATGTCAGTTTGTGGCATAAAGATAAGGTGGAAAATTGATAAAAGGACGTATAGTTGAAAGAAAAGGAAAAAATAGCACTATTTATTGATGCTGATAATGCGCCAGCTAAGAAAATCGATGTGATACTTTCTGAGTTAGCTCGTTATGGCGTTGTTAATATAGGTAAAGCTTATGGTAATTGGAAAAGTCCATGTATTCAGTCATGGGAAGAAGTTCTTCATGAATACGCAATTCAACCTATACAACAATTTGATCTGACCAAAGGTAAAAATGCCACAGATATAGCGCTTGTTATAGATGTAATGGACACTCTTTATACAAAAGACGTAGATATTATTTGTTTAGTTTCTTCCGACTGTGATTTCACACCTTTAGTAACTCGTGCTTTGGCTGACGGTAAATTCGTGATCGGTTTTGGTGAGCGTAAAGCTCCAACTCCTTTTGTTAATAGTTGCTCTAAGTTTCTATTCGTTGACGAAGTAAATAGTAACTCTAAAGTTGAACCAATCACTGGTCAAAAGTTAAAAAGGGATACAAAGCTGATTACATTAATAAGACAAGCTATTGAGTCGGTGGAAAACGATGATGGATGGGCGCAGCTAGGAACCATAGGGCAACATATTTCTAATCAGGCATCATTTGATCAGCGAAATTATGGTTATAAAAAGCTGAGTGATTTAATCTCAGCGATTGATTTATTTGAAATGAAACAAACGCATGGTTCATCTACGTGGGTAAAAGATAAAAGAAGAGCGGTAGATGTCAGTGAATAGATTAATGAAAGAAATTGAATTACCAATCACTCAAACCGTTTCAGCAACATTAGAAATTGATAGCGAAGGAAATATCGTTAACGAGATTGGTTATATCGTTAATGATGAAATTTCTAAAAACATGCTTATTTGTAGGTCTAATGGCGGTAAAGTTTTGTACGCAACTACATCTTTAGAGCAAGAAATTGAAAACTTTCTTTTGAATTACTTCATGGGGCCATTCATTGAAGAAGATCCAAGAAGAACCATACTTGAAAACGAGCTTTTAAAGTCTAATAAGTTGACGTTATCAAATAAGAAAGAATTGCTTTTTAATATCTTAAATTCCAGAAGCTTTATTAAAGGAAAAGAAAAAGACCAATTAAATCAGCAGTTAAAAGCGATTATAGATTGGAGGAACGCATTTGCTCATGGAAAAGTAACTCATAATACTAAAGCAGGGTGCTTGTTAAAGTATTACTCTGGAGGTCAAAAGGAATATGAGCTTAATGACAAGTTTTGGCATACATTGGTAAGTGTTTTCGAAAGCTCAAATTTACTCATTAAGAAAGCAAAAGAGAATATGCTTAATAAGTTATATTCGTCTAATTAAAAGCGAAAACAATAAATGGAACTTACTTATTTAATATTGGGCATTGTATTTACAGCAGTAATATTCGGTCAAATTGCTCATTTTAGTAGTGTCAGTAAAATTAAAGCTCTTAGAAAGTTTTTCATGTCGATTACTGCTGGAGATATAGCGGCTAATATCATGTGGCTTTGTATATTGCTGCTGAGCATATCTTATGGATTTCAGAAAGTTTTTAATGATGAGGTAAGTGAAACTAGTATATTAATTCAGCCATTATTTTTATTGATAATGTTAACCGTAATCATACTTGTTTTAACCCAATACAATTTACACGAATTTGTAAAAAATAAATGGAAAATTATTACTCCGATAGCAACTTTTGTAGGCATTGCTTTTAGTATCTATGTTAATGTATATGTTGACGCAGAAATTTTCAGATACACTCAACTAAACGCCAATAACTTTCCGAACGCTCAAAAATTAATTTTCTTTTGCTTAGCACCGTTTTTCGCAATCATATTTTCATTATATGGAATATTAACGTTCTATTTTTTTCATGCTTTTCATATTTTTATCAAACAGATAAGAAATTTTAATTACTTGAATAGTCTGATTAGAAATATTGTTTATGTAATAAGGGGAGAAAAAATTAATAAGGAGCAAAACAACGATGAAAAGGTTGATGTCGCACTTCTCATTGGGCTTATTGTTCTAATATTTGTCTTACCTAATATGTTGAGTAGCTTTGTTAGTGAAAAGCATATTGATCTTGACAAAATTATTGCAGATACATTGGTTTTCAGTTCCTATCATGTAAAGGGTTATGAGAGTTGTGACAATATTATTGATGAAACAATTATTATCTCTTTCATTAAAAATAATCAAATATCTGCTGTTAAACCTATTGAAAAAAAGGGATACAGATTCTTTGTTGACAATTGTGAAAGAAAAGACACATTTAAGTTGCCTAATAATAACTAATCACTAATAAAACCTAATGTATTAAAATTTTAGCTTGGTGCCTTATAGTTTTCATAACTAAAGGAGTAGATATCACTTAAAGTTGTTAACGTAATGTTGATTTAATTTTAAAATATTTAATGAATAAGAATATTTTTCTTTTTATTAATTAATAAGTTGCATTTCTTTTTTAGAAAGGGGTTAATGCTACATATAAGTACAAGGATGGAAGATGGAAGCAATACAACGATGAATATGCTAGCTATTCTAAAAAAAGAAACCGTCATCTCAACTGTAATAATTACGGGGTTATTAACTGCATTTACAATTATTATAGCGTTTGCATGGAATGAAAGCTTTTTTAACACCGAAGAAGTTATTAATTCAGAAAAGTTTGCACAATTAGGAGATTTTATAGGTGGTGTAGTAGGCTCTCTTTGGGCACTGGCAGGGGTCTTTTTGTTTTATAAAGCTCTAACTGAACAAAGAGTGGACTTTAAAAACAATAAAGATACATTGCAGTTGCAAGTCTCTGCTTTAAATCAACAAATCGAAGAGTTCAAGCTAAATCGTGAAGAGCAAAGGTTAAGCCGAAAGGTTTACGAAGAACAAAGTAAGACTGCAAAAATTCAACAGTTTGATTCAAGTTTTTATTCATTATTGAATGTATACCTAACTATTAAAAATACCCTAAGTCACCAGAACCCTGAGTATTTTAAGCAGCTCACAGATAAATTGGAGTCTTTCTATGACGAAAATGAACTTTGCTTAATTAAAAGACATGTGTCATTAGTTTCTGGTTTTATAGATATTTACAATAATGAAAGAGAGGCACTGTCTCGCTATTTTAGAGCTTTTTATAGGTTGATAATCATAATTGATTCATCTAAGGCTCTGACGGAAGAGGAAAAGTACTTTTATGCTAAAATTTTACGCGCACAGTTATCTGATTATGAACTTGTGATTTTATTTTATAATTCATTTACTTTCTTAGGTAAGAAAACTCAAAATTTCGCGTTAAAGTACAATATTTTTAAACACCTACCTCTTTTAAACTTGCCGTCATTAAAAGAATATCAATCTAAACAAGACGATCATGTTCTAATGGTTTTGGTAGATATTTTATGCAAATTTATGATGAAAAATATCCCACTTTTCTATGATGTTACATTTGAAGAAAGCAAGATTGAAGAGGAATTTAATGAGCTGGGTATAATCCTTGGGGTGTACTTTAATGACGGAATCGAAATTAAGATTTATACAAATTTAGATATAAAGGAAAATAAAATAAATCTTAGTGAAGATGAATTAATTAGGTTCATAAAACTATTTTTTTATGAATTTGTTATTTTTAAAACTTATTTAGTTGAGAAAGTCATAGTTATTGAAGAATCCAAAATAGAATTTGCAGATAAAAAAGCGTTTTGCATAGCCATAAATACAGAAGAGTTAATTAGTTTAAATGAGGACAAGTTTTAATGGATAAAACAACCAAAGCAGATCAATTTAGGGATGTATTTCAAGACTCTCTTAAAATTACTTCCAGAAGTCTATCTGTTAAAACTCTTTTAAGCGAGAGGAATTTAAGGAGAATTAATTACAGTCCTTATTATCAAAGAAACTATGTATGGGATAATGAAAAACAGTCTTTCTTTATAGAGAGTGTAATCTTGGGAACTGAAGTTCCGCCTTTAATTCTATTTAAAACGGGTACAAAAATAGAAGTTATTGATGGGCGTCAACGTTTTGAAACTTTAAAAAAGTTTAAGGAAGGTGATTTTTCCCTTTCTTCCAAAGGACTTAAAGAGCTTGAAAACCTTTCTCGAAATAATTTCATAAAGTTACCAGAATTTTATTCAAGAACTTTTCTTGACTCTAATATTCGAGTTTTTGAGTTTGAAGTTATCAATCATCCAAATTTAAGTGATGACATAATAGATAAAGTAAAGAAAGAAATATTTAGGCGATATAATACTGGCATTACACCTCTTACAAGAGATGAGCTAGACAATGCTAGATATGATACTGATGAATTCTCAGATTTGTTTAAAAGTAAACTGCAAAATGATAACTCTTTTTATGAGAGTTTTAACAATTGTTTTTTCCCTAAAGCTAAGTTAGATAATAATCGTGCGTCAATAATATCCCAAAATTTAGATATTATCCGAAAATACAGAATTCTTAACCAATTTCCAATAGCTACGTATGCTAGTGCTACTGATAGGGCCGCTATTACAAATATTTTATATGATTTCACCAATAACAGTTCGCAAGATATTAATGAAGAGTTTCAAAACTTTAGTAGACTAATTTTAAATGTTATTGATATCCATAAATCAAAAGCGATGGAGGAGTATCGTAGTAACAAGCTAATATTCGAAACAATTTTATGGGCAATGTCAATTTTAGAGTTAGAGCAACTAAGTTATACATTCAATACTGAAAAGTTTTCCATTTTTCTAAAAGAAAATATTTCGCGATACTCTGCCGAATTTTCACACTATTACGGAAATACTATTGCGAGGTATGAATCTACAGCTAACTTTATTTCCAAAGAATTGGACTTTGACTTTACAAGGTATATTAGATCTTCTGATTTCAAGAAAGACCTCAAAGAAAAGAGACAAACAGCAGAAGAAACTGAAAAATCTATAGCTGAGTTGTCTAATCTTCGACTACATAAGCCTAATCCAACATCTATTGATATTGATGAGATTAGAGGTGATTTAAAACATAGTAACTATTTATTACGCCCAACATATCAGCGTCAGGAAAAAATCAGTCATTTAAAAGCCTCTTCTATTATTGAAAGTATATTGCTAGGTATAAACTTACCTCCTATTTTTGTTTTTAAGCGTAAAACAGGTATCAAGGAAGTCGTTGACGGGCAGCAACGACTTTTATCTATACTAGGCTATTTGGGAGAACCATATACTGATGAAAATGGTAAGTTATCATTCTCCAAAAACAATAACTTTAAATTGAAAGGTCTGAAGGTTTTAGAAAACCTAGAGGGGAAAAGGTTTAGTGACTTAGAAGAACATTTGCAGGATAAGATCCTAGACTTTGTGATTGATCTAATAATTATTGACGAGTTAAAAAATGAGTCATTTGATCCAATAGATTTATTTATCAGGCTAAATTATAAACCTTACCCGATTAAACCAAACTCATTTGAAATGTGGAATTCCATAATAAGTATGGACGTAATAAAAGGGATTAAGGAAATTGCTAATTCTAAACATTCTTCATGGTTTTTCCTAAGAGAAATAAAAGAAGGAAAGCCTGATCGCATGTTAAATGAAGAGTTAATTATTTCTTTAGTCTATATGTACTTTAATAAAGATAAAGAACGAGTCATTGGTTTCTTCCCTAGGCAAAAGACTATTACATGTCGATTAAAGGATAAAAAAGGCTTTAGTGAATTTCTTTTTAATCTTGAGTCAACAGCAGTTGAAAAATATGATTTTCTTAGAGCAATTTCCATAACAAAGAAATTAATTGAACTATTGAATGAAGTATTTGATGGGGCGACCAAGCAGTCATTCAATCAATATTTAAATATTAGTGGTAGTAATTACTTCCGTAGATCACTTCAAGATTTTTACGTTATTTGGTTAATTCTAATACATGCATCAGAAGATAAAGTTAGGCAAAATAAGGATAATTTTAAAGCTGATATTAGAGAATTGTTGACAGAAAGACTCAATCCTGAAGATAAAGATATTACTGATGATTATATAGCTGGATTTTTTGCTCATATTGATGAGATAAAAAATAAGTATGAATAAGTCAATTTTAATTAATTCGTAAATTTTGTACGCCATCACATGCTTAGTGCTTTATGTAGGCACTAAGCATGTTGTACAACTACGGACTTAAATTAATCTAATGGCAATTTTATTGAATAAAACCAGTGCCCATACTCATCCCATTCCTCCTGTCCACTTCCCTTAAACTGAGACAGACATAATTAGAGTTTTCTGTAATGATTAATGCAGGAGACAACTATGAAAAAATCACGCTATACAGAA
>NZ_MKQD01000073.1 GCF_001913705.1 Thalassotalea sp. PP2-459
ACGTATTTGATGTAGAACAACTATACCTGCACACGTTTCGCTTATTCTCCCACCTCTGACATCGCTCTGAACTGACTTAATCTTTATGCGAATTTGGTATAAAGACATTTAATTTAATTCTTTATCAACCCAAAATTTGGTCCCTTTAATAACGGCTTGTAGTGCCAACCCTGCCTCCGTTAATGTATAAACAGTGACATCGCCATAATAAGCTTCTCCTTCAACAGAGCCACCTTTATCACCTGCTTTTGCAGCTGCATCAGCATTTCCACCGAAAGTCCAACCGTTATTAATAAAGCTATTCATTGCATCTGTGGTATGAAAGACCATGACAATACGATAGTCTTTAACACCTAAACCAAGGCCTACACCGCCTTCAGCCATATTCATATAAGTATGGGTATTCGTATTCATATTCTTTACAACACCATAGCCTGTACCGGCAGCCATAAAGATTAAATTGACATTCGCGTTAGAAAATACCGCATAGCCTGGTACGGCATTCAACTGTTTACGCGTATCAGGTTTTTGCTCAAACAATTTCGTTAGCACATCATCTTTCATTGCCAATATGGCTTGTTGTTTTTCAACTTTGCTTCCTTTTCCCATTGAGGCACAAGCAGATAACAACACTATAATCATCAAACTAAAAAGCTTTTTGCATACACTCATTTCATTTTCCTTTTCTCAATAAGATACATAAAGCCTAACGCATTTTATCGAGATCATCGAACCGTACATTAAAGATCTAAAAACATTTTCATTTAAACCGTATTCTCCCCTTGGTATAAACGGTCAAAATTAGGAATGTTTTTCTCCCAAATGGGCGTGAATTTACCAATATAATCTCGTACAGCATCATAAAATAAACGGGTTCTAACGGGTAAATCCCTATGAGGATAAATGACGTACATATCGCGGTAATCAAGTAATTTGATATCTGTTAAAATAGGAATAAGTTCGCCATTTATTATTTCATCACCCACAATAAATGCAGGCACTACAACAAATGCACTCCCCGATAGCGCTTTTAATAATAAAATTTCAGCATCATTTGCACGAAAAACACTATTAATTTCTTGCTCTGCGTGTTCGCCAAGTGCATTCTCATATTCAATACTTGTCACGCGTATTGTTGTACTAAAATAACTGGCTGCAGGCAGTGATTTAAGATCCGACATTTTATTCGGCATTCCGTAGGTTTTTATGAATTCTGGAGAGGCCAAAATGACTAAACGATTACGCGCAAGTTTTCTCGCAATCAGCGTTGAATCTTTTAACTCCCCAACTCTAAAAGCGAGATCTATTCCTTCAGAAACAATATCCATTACCTTATCATCTAAAATTAATTCAACTTCCACTTCAGGAAAGCGTTTTTGAAAGTCATTAATTACTGGTTGTAAATAGCGTTTGGCAATAATCGTAGACGAAGTCATTTTTATCGTACCTCGAGGCTCTAAATGATAATTCTCTGCCATCCGAACCGTTTCATTGAGTAGTTCTCGAAGCTCCGAAGCTTTCTTAACCATTTCAGCACCAGCTGCTGTTAAAGAAAAAGAACGTGTTGTTCGGTTTAACAACCTTACGGCAAGTTCATCTTCTAATTTACTGATTTGTTTAGATATAACAGATCGATCAATATTCCTACCTTCCGCGGCACTTGCAAATGATCCGCGCTCTACAACATCTAATAACATCAATAAACGACTAGTAGTATCCATAACGAAACCTTTAATTTTATTAGTGCCATTTTGGCATTAATGAAATTAAAAAACCACTGTATTTACTCATCAATTTCAAGCGTATCATAACGGCATTATTTTCAAATAACACACTTGACCTATGACTAACTCAACGCTTTATAGTGCTCAAAAACATGGAGTTAAACGATGAAAAAAACAATATTACTTGCTACTTTAACTAGTATAGGCATTGCAATTAGTGGTTGTGCAGAGCCTTCTGCAAAACAAAATTCACAACAATTTTTACAACCAATAGACGTAGCGAAAGTATTAATTAAGCCAGTACAACACTGGCACACTTTTACCACACGCTTAGAAGCTCCAGAAGAAGTATCATTACGCCCACGTGTCTCTGGCGTAATTAAGGAAATTGCATTTAAAGAAGGTGATAGCGTTAAGAAAGGCGATTTACTGGTTCAATTAGATGATCGTCCTTTTGCAGCTGTAGTCGCGAACCTAAAAGCACAGATTCTTTCTGCTGAAGCTGCTTTACAACAAGCAAAAAACGAAGCTAAACGAGCAAAAAGATTAACCGAACGTAAAGCCATATCGGTAGAGCAAGCGGAATCACGTTCATCAATACTTCGCCAACGTGAAGCCCAACTAGCAGCACTACAAGCACAGTTAGTAGCAGCAAATCTTGACCTAGCTTTTACGTCAATTAAATCCCCCATAAATGGCATTATTTCTCGCGCTAATATTACCCGAGGAAATACCGTACAAGCAGGAACGAGTGTACTGACTTCAATTGTTTCTGACGACAAAATGTATGCGTATTTTGATATTGACGAACGCACTTGGAATAACGCCTTCTCGCATGTAACAACCGATAGTAAACAACAAGTACTGATGCAGAAATTAGGTCAAAAAAAGTTTGAACATACCGGTTATATTAATTTTATCGATAACCAGATTAATGATGCTACTGGCACACTTCAAGTACGAGCCGTTTTTGAAAAGAAAACAGGAGCAAACCTAGAAAACTCATTACTTGCTGGTTCATTTGCGCGTATTAGACTTGCCGCAAGTGAAGTAAACGAACAAATTATTATACCAGAGAAGGCAATAGGCACAGATCTAAAAAATCGCTTTGTACTTACCGTTGATGAAAACAATGTTTTGCAATACAAACTTGTTGAAATAGGTGAACGTTATGGAAAGTTACGTGCGATAACTTCAGGCTTAACCGCTAATGACACGATTGCGGTTAATGGCCCTGCACGAGTGGGTCCTGGCATGCCTATAAAGCCTAAAATTATCAGCATAGAAACAGCTAACTCTGCCTTTACCATGACAACCATTAAGCCCACTAATTTAGTTGCTAAGTACTAGGAAGTAACCATGAATTTTTCTCATTTTTTCATTAAGCGGCCAATTTTTGCATCCGTATTATCGTTAGTTATATTGATTGGTGGCGCTATATCACTGTTCCAGCTACCTATCAGTGAATATCCTGAGGTAGTTCCTCCGACTGTGGTTGTAACGGCAAATTACCCTGGTGCCAACCCAACGGTAATAGCACAAACAGTTGCTACGCCATTAGAGCAAGAAATAAATGGCACAGAAAATATGCTCTATATGTTTTCTCAAGCAACAAGCGATGGCCGCATGACACTAACAGTGACTTTTGCCTTAGGCACAGATCTCGATCGTGCCCAAGTACAAGTACAAAACAGGGTTAACAGTGCACTTTCTAGACTGCCTCAGGAAGTACAGCGCTTAGGAGTTGTTGCAGAAAAGTCTTCACCAGACTTAACCATGGTCGTCCACCTATATTCACCCGAAAAAACTCATGATACAGCATATCTTTCAAACTACGCAGATATCTATATTAAAGATCAAATAGCACGGCTACCTGGTGTTGGTGATGTGCAATTATTTGGTGGAGGCCAATACTCCATGCGGGTTTGGTTAAACCCTGATGCTTTGGCTGCTAGACAATTAACCGCTTCAGATGTAATAAATGCCTTACGCGCACAAAATCAACAAGTTGCCGCAGGAAGCTTAGGAGCGCAACCTGCAGCAAATGATAGTCAATTTCAAATTTTATTAAATGTTAAAGGTAGGTTGACCAGTGTTGAAGAGTTTGAACACGTCATACTAAAAGTCGGCGATCAAAAGCAAGTTATTCGTTTAAAAGATGTCGCCACTGTAGAGTTAGGCCAGAACAGTTACGCACTTCGTGCGCTATTAGATGGACAACCTGCGCTAGCTATGCCTATTTTCCAGCGCCCTGGTTCAAACGCAATTGAATTATCAGACCAAGTACGAACAACCATGGCGCAACTTTCACAGGCTTTTCCAGATGGCGTTGAATACGATATTGTGTACGATCCAACTATTTTCGTACGTGATTCAATTGATGCCGTAATAACCACCTTATTAGAGGCCATCGCTTTAGTTGTCATTGTAGTGATACTTTTTTTACAAACATGGCGCGCATCTATCATTCCATTGATTGCAGTTCCTGTTTCACTTATTGGTACATTTGCCGTTATGCAATGGCTTGGTGTTTCAATAAACACACTATCATTATTTGGTTTAATACTCGCAATCGGGATTGTTGTTGATGATGCGATTGTTGTGGTCGAAAACGTTGAACGAAACATAGAAAAAGGCTTATCACCGGTAGAAGCGACTCGCGTTGCGATGACAGAAGTAACCGGTCCAATAATCGCCATTGCTTTAGTACTTCTAGCTGTATTCATACCCACCGCTTTTATTTCTGGTTTGTCTGGACAGTTTTATAAACAGTTTGCCCTTACCATTACTATTTCAACGGTGATCTCTGCGTTCAATTCATTAACTCTTTCGCCCGCTTTATCAGCACTTTTATTAAAACCTCACAATGCTAAGCCTGACGCATTAACCCGTTTACTAAATAAGCTTTTTGGTCGTTGGTTATTTACACCTTTTAATAAACTGTTTGAACGAGGTGCAAAAAGTTATCAGCGTTTGGTTAAAAAATTAATTCGAATGAGCATAATTGTCATAGCGGCTTATGTGCTATTGCTGGGCGGAACATTTACCCTATTTAATTCCATTCCTGGCGGTTTTATTCCTTCTCAGGATAAACAATACCTAGTTGCTATCGCACAACTACCAGATGCTGCTAGTTTAGATCGCACTCAAGAGGTTATGGTCGAAATGGAAAAGATAGCGCTTAACGTACCTGGCGTGTTGCACACGGTAACATTTCCTGGCTTATCAGTTAATGGTTTTACCAACAGCCCAAATAGCGGTATTGTTTTTGTCGCGTTAGATGCCTTTGAAAACCGTAAAGACCCTCAGTTATCTTCTGGCGCAATAGCAATGCAGCTAAATCAACAATTTGTCTCAATTGATGAAGCTTTTGTTGCAGTATTTCCGCCCCCCCCCATACAAGGGTTAGGTACAACTGGTGGTTTTAAACTACAAATAGAAGATCGCGATAATAAAGGCTTCGAAGCACTGTTTAATAGTTTACAAACAGTTATCGCTAAAGCGCAACAAGACCCAGCGCTAACAGGCTTATATTCAAGTTTTCGTATCCAAGTACCACAAATGGATATTGATATCGATAGAGAGCAAGCCCTGATTCAAGGAATTCCCCTTGAAGAAGTGTTTGATGCTCTACAAATATATTTAGGCTCATTATATGTTAACGACTTCAATGCGTTCGGTAGAACTTACCAAGTAAATGCCCAAGCAGGCGCTGAATTTCGAAAAGATCCTGCTCAAATTCTCCATTTAAAAGTAAAAAATAGAATGGGTGACATGGTACCTCTGGGATCAATTTTAACAGTCACACCTACAACGGGCCCTGATCGCGTAATGCATTATAATGGCTACCCAAGTGCAGAACTTAACGGTAGCCCTGCAATGGGTTATAGTTCAGATCAAGCGCAACAAGCAATCGAATTAATACTCGCCGATCATTTACCAACAGGTATTGATTACGAATGGACCGATGTAACCTACCAACAAATTATCGCGGGTAATACGATGGTTTACGTTTTTCCCTTAGTTGTGTTATTGGTATTTTTAGTTCTTGCCGCACAATATGAAAGTTTACGATTACCGCTTGCGATTATTTTAATTGTACCGATGACAATATTCTCCGCCTTATTAGGTGTGTGGTTTGTTGGCTCAGACAACAACATTTTTACCCAAATTGCATTAATTGTATTAGTTGCCCTAGCATCAAAAAACGCGATTTTGATGGTAGAGTTCGCTAAAGATCAACATCAAAATGGCATGAGTCATTTCAATGCAATTATTGCGGCGTGTCGGTTACGATTAAGACCTATTTTGATGACTTCTATCGCGTTCACAGCCGGTGTAATACCTTTGGTACTAGCTTCAGGCGCTGGTGCCGAAATGCGGCAAGCAATGGGTAATGCGGTTTTTTCTGGCATGATTGGCGTCACCATTTTTGGTCTACTATTTACGCCTATTTTTTATATGTTAGTTACCAAAAAAGAACCAACCAACGATACGATTGAAAGCAACTCACTGGAGCATAAACAACATGATTAAGTCATTCTTACCTGCTAATAACCAAGTGGCGTTAACCTTGCTTTTGTCCAGTGTAATCGCAGGTTGTACAACGTCAAATAATGTAGATGTTCATCTAGAAAATCAGCAACAACTTCAGCATTTTGTTACTGAAATTGATATTGCATCACAACTAACGGGTACGAGTGAAATAAACTGGTGGCGACAATTAAAATCACCTCAATTGAACTTACTCGTACAAGAAGCGCTAACAAATAATTACGATTTAACAACAAGCCATTTAACACTACAAAGTACCTTAGCTCGCCTTGGTGCAGAAAAAGCAACGTTTCTTCCCCAAGGTGAAATAACCATAAATAGTGAACGAACAAGTATCAATAATACTATCACGCCTAATTCGACAGCAACGTTAGGAGTTAATTGGCATCTCGATTTATTCGGTCGTATCTCTGCGCTTGTCGATGCTGCTAATGCCTCGGCACTGAGCCAAGCTGAGCAGCTTCGATTATTACAAATAGAAGTGGTTTCATCGGTTGTTTCTGGCTATATCAGTTACCAAGGTAATCTGCAAAAACACCATATAATTTCACAACAAATAGATGCATTACAACAAAGTATTGAAGTACTACAAGCCAGTGTCGATGAAGGTGTAACCAGTGAATTAGATTTAAACCGTACAAAAGCGCAATTAAATCAACAACAAGCGTTAATACCTGAAATCGAATACTTACTACAACGCGATAATTCAGCGCTCGCCTATATTACAGGTAAAACATTAAGTGATCTCACGTTAATTGATCAACGTAAAGTGATTGGCTACGATTTACAAGTTCACTTAGCACAGCCAAGCGAAGCAATAGCGTTACGTCCTGATATTAGTAAAGCACTTTACCAGTTTAGCCATGAAGCCGCTTTAAGCACGGCAGCGAGCAAAGCCCTTTTACCTGATATTAGTTTAAGTGCCTTTGCTGGTATTCTAAGCACAACTAGCGCCACGTTATCTAATACTGATCAACAATGGCAAGTATCCCCGCAAATAGAATGGTCACTGTTAAGTTATCCTGCATTATTAGCGCAGCGAAATGCGCAACAATATTTAAGCAAAGCCGCTTATAATGAATACCAAAAAACGGTATTAAATGCTATTAATGAAAGTGAGCTTTCTTTGCATAAACTCGTTAAAGAAAGCAACAAACAGCAATTTGCAAACAATCGCTACCACTATGCGAATAAAGCTTATTTACAAGCACAGGCTATGTTTCAAGAAGGTCAAATACCTTATTTATCGTTACTAGATGCAAGGCAAGATTTACTAGCAGCAGAAGAAAATGCAGTTGATTCAGCAATTTCAACTTTACTCACGAAAGTAAATGCTTATCATACCTTTAACGGTCGCTGGAGTTACGCACTATCCAGTATTTAATACTTGAGTAAATTATGCCTAATGTAACCACCTTACAAAATAACCTTTCTGACACGATGAAAGCCATTGTTTTAGAAAAACCTAATGAGCAACTCTCATTAGCCGCTGTACAATGGCCAACACCAACACGTACAGGAAATGAGTTATTAATCAAAGTGGAGTATGTAGGGCTTAATCCGTTAGATGGGCAATATGCCCAAAAAGGCTTTTGCCAATGGCAGTACCCACATATTTTAGGCTTAGATGCAGTGGGTACTGTAGTAGATGCCCCAAAAGGTGTTTTTCCCACCATTGGTGACCGAGTAATGTGGCACGCTAGCTTAGCGGATCAAGGAGTGCTAAGTGAATACACAACAGTACCAAATTATGCGGTATCTGTTGTACCTGAAAGCGTTGAGCCATATCAAGCTGCTACCTTGCCCTGTGCAGGCATGACAGCATTAATCGCCTTAGATAAATTACAAATCATCGAGGGTGATACCTTATTAATTGAGGCTGGAGCAGGTGCTGTTGGTCATTTTGCAATTCAGTTTGCAAAGCAACGCGGAGCAGACGTTTTCACCACTGCAGCCAAGCATAATCATAAACGTTTAAAGTGTTTAGGTGCTGATGCTGTATTTGATTACCGAGACAAAAAGCTTTGTCATAATATTTGCCACCAACTTGGACCACAAGGCTTTGATGCCATACTAGATTCAGTAGGTGGCGATGCCACCATTCGAAATTTAGAATTAATGAGGTTTTGTGGCAGAATCGCTTGTTTACAGCCTTTACCCGATTTACCTCAAGTATTATTATTCAAAAAAGCACCAAACATTAGTATTGTTTCTTTAGGTGGCGCATGGCTCGAAAATAGCCTTTGTGCCCAACAACACATGAGCTTTATGAGTAAATTGCTGCTTGATGGTGTTGCTGATGGATCAATTAAACTCCCTGAAATCCATCACGTAGATTTTCAAGCAGAAGCTATTTCATCAGCGCTTAGAACACAATTAGCGGGTGGTTTTACAGGCAAACAAATTGTTACGTTATAGCCTTCACTTAACAACAACCAGCTTCAGAAAAAGTACTGGTTCTTAAAGTTATACCAATTCGCATAAAGATTAAGTCAGTTCAGAGCGATGTCAGAGGTGGGAGAATAAGCGAAACGTGTGCAGGTATAGTTGTTCTACATCAAACACGTTTTGCGCAATTATCGCGCCTCTAACACGCCCCCAAAGGGCGAGTTTAAACGCTTCATAGCCTGTGTTGTTGATTTTGAAAAGGACGCTGCAAGGATGTAGCTTATTAGAGAACGCAGGAGCACGTTCTCCTGAATAACCATTCTCTGCAATCAACGCCGTGCCTCTAAAGCGTTTAATTCTCG
>NZ_MKQD01000074.1 GCF_001913705.1 Thalassotalea sp. PP2-459
GATGTAGAACAACTATACCTGCACACGTTTCGCTTATTCTCCCACCTCTGACATCGCTCTGAACTGACTTAATCTTTATGCGAATTGGTATAAGGTGTTTTTTTAATAATTGATACGCGTACCAACTTACTGATTTATTAACCAAACATTTATTCTTGAAGCGTTGATAGTCGTTCAATAGATTGAACAATTTTATCAAACTGCCAATGATCAGTTTTACTTGCTAAGTTTTTCGCTTGGGCTAATGTATCTAAAGCTAACGACAACTTATTTAATGTTTCATACACTCGCGCCAATGCAAGGTAACTTGATACGTTTTCAGGCGTATATTGCACCAATCGCAACGCCACCGTTTCAGCTTCTTTGAATCGCTCTAATTCAATTAAATGACTAACAATAAATGTAAGAGAATTAACACTGTTCCAACGGACAGGGTTTGGTAATACGGTAAAGCCAACATCCTCGCTTATTTTTTGATAATAATGATCAATATTCGTTAATGCATCCCCTTTTTGAGCCACAAGTTCACGGTATTTAGGTGCCCAAAGGCTTTCAGGGTATAACGTATCAAAAGCTAATAACAAAGTTTTGATAAAAGCATCATAATGACGTTCGTTATCAAACACATGCGTAATCAACTTACCTTGCTTATTAGCTAGTTTTTGATAGTTTTCTAACACGGTTTTATGATTATTAATATAATCAGGCTTACCTTCTAAATCATCATCCGCTACGGCAAAAAGTACCAGCCCATTAAGCTCCTTTTCTAACTGCATAGGTATTGTTTCACTAAACGGACGCTTAGTTTCTTGATTAAAGCTCATACCCAACATGTCACTCGCAGCAAGAAAAATATAGTTATCAAAAAGCGCTGGTTTACTACCTATACTATACAAAGGAAATAGTGATGCCCCAGACACACCGATAATCGAGCGTTTATTCATTGCACGGTAATGTTTTTCAAGGTATGGAAATAACTCTTGCTCCAACATTGCTTGATATTTCATTGCATCACCATAACCGGATATTACCTCACGCTTCGGCCACATTCCGTTGGTATAAGTATCGGGGAAGTGTCCACTATAGTTTAAGCTGACAACAATACTTTCGGGCATACGATCAACACTGGCTAAGTGCTTTACAATGCCTGTTAAGGTATGAAAAAAACGATTACCGTGCGAGCCATTGATAAAAATAATCGGGTAACGAAAATCTTCAGAGACAGTATCAAAATTTGCTGGCAGGTATATATTTAAAGGAATTTTATCCTCAATAATGTCAGACTCAAAATCTAACGTGAATCCATAAGTGAGCTGGTTTTCAGCATTATCATTGCCTTGTGCGACGGTTGCGATAAGCAAAAAACATACGCCAATTAAAGCACTGAACGCAGATGTAAATGTCATATTCTTCCTCGTGATTATTATGTAATTGTTATTCGAGAATAATATGACAAAACGGTATTCAAATTACCTGAAGCACTGATGATAAAATACTGACTTTTCACTGAATATTTATAAATCAATGAGTTAAGAATTATTGAAATTCTTTAAACAAGGATATAATGTTAACTTATCATCGATAATGAGATTTACTTTCAATGCCGACAAAATTTTTCATCGGTCAGTTTTACGTCGACATTCAGCGAAACTTAATCATCGTCCAACAAGAGGGTGGTATTCAAGAAGAACACATTCTTCCACCGAAAACTATTGCTGTATTACAACTTCTTGCCAAGCAGCAAGGTGAAGTATTAAAAACAGATTATATCATTGATCAAGTTTGGCCAGATACCATCGTTTCGCCCAACTCGTTGCAGCGTTGCATAACGCAATTAAGAAAAGTACTTGTTATTTCGGGCGATAACCAAGCCATTATAAAAACCCACACTAAGAAAGGCTACTGCTTAGAACTTCCTGTTAATATTGCAGAAGATCACTTTGCGTTATCGCCGAAACAAGCAACGATAAATAGCCAGAAAAATAATAAGATAATAAGCCAAAAGTCTTTACGTATTTCAGCTTTAGCGTTGTTAATAATGTTGGCTTTGGTCGCGTTTATCAAAAACATTGAACAGCGAACTCCGGCCTTCTCAACCATCAAACAACTCACTCACTCAGACTATAAAGAACAATTCCCTAGTTATGCCCCAAATAGTCAATACCTTGTCTTTCATCGCTATGATGGCCGCTGTAATAACAATATATGGGCGATAGATAACGCGACAAAAGAAGAAATTCAACTCACAAAATCCACTGACTTTTACGGACCACACAGGTTTTCATCTGACGGCAAAAAGTTAATATTTTTGGCTAAAAACGCTTGCACCCAACCCCAAAAAGAAGAAAATCAAAAACAATGTTGGAAAGTAATGTCTTTAGATTTTGATGCTGCACTTTCGTCACCTCAGGCACCGATTGAGTTAGCGAATTGTCGACAAGGAAAACTTAACTACCCAACATGGTTAGATAACGGTAGCATCGCGATATTACGGGGTAAAAATGAAACTTGGCGTCTCGCTAAATACATGCTCAATGCAGCTAATAGCGTTGATATTTATAACCCTAACAACAAACAACTTTATTATTTTGATTACTTAGCAGCGCAACAACAATTCGTTGTATTATCTAAAGATAAAAGCAACCAACACTGGCGAGAAATCATTTCAATAACCGGTGATATTATTAACAGTACACGCATATCATTGCCTCAATCTTTCAACGCTCACAACAACATTAGACCTTTCGCGTATGATGGAAAAGGATCACACTTTTTTGCAACTGGGAAAAATATATATACATTACATGACGATGGCTCGATAAACCATTTTCAACAATTACCCTTTATAAACACTCATCAGTATGCATTATCGCCAGATGGTACTACCCTTCTGGCGAGTAGAGGGCGATTAGATAATGATGTTGCACAAGTCAGCTTAACACCTACAAATACTGATACTGTTCAACCAAGTCAAATCAATCAAGTAACAACAGATTTCCCCAGTCTTTTTCGAAGTACTGCACAAGAGCACAGCGGTAAATATCAGCCTTTGGGTGAGCAAATTGCGTTTGTTTCTGATCGGTCAGGTCAAGCACAGATTTGGCTTGGTCAAAAAAATCGCGTTAAACAGCTCACTTTCTTTCCTATCGACAGTCAATTAAGCAATTTTCAATGGCACCCTGAGGGTGTTCAATTAATCGTTGCCAATAATCGCCAACTTTGGCTGATAGATTTAGATGGCACAGCAAGCAAATTAAACTACCCGCATTCGGTTACCAAAGTGTATCAATGGATAACTGATGACGAAGTATTAGTTTCCTCATTTAACAATGATAAAAACCATGTATCTTTATTATCATTAAACTCAGGTAAGCTTACAAATTTGTTCTCAGAACCGGTTCGCTGGGCTCAATACACACTAAACGGCAACTTGATTTTATTGGATGACAATAACAAATTTTGGCAAAAAGATGACCTCGTTAAAAAACAGTTAACAACGCTCAAAAACCAATCAGCTCGGAAAGAGTTTTTACTTGAAAAGCAAAATATTTATTCAGTAAATAAGCACGGGCATCTCTGGCGTTATCGTTTAGATAACTATGAATTTAGCGTGATAAATCAAAAAGCTAGCTACCTTTCCGCCTTAACAGACATAAAAAATTATCAAATTTTAGCCACACAAGTTGTTACCGACAAAAAAGATATTGTCGAAATTTATTAGGGTCTGTTGACCTTTCGAGATTAAATATTGTTCGAACTAAACGCTTTTTGTTCAAGGCGTGAGCAATGTCGCATGGTTATGCCATGTCAATTGCGAACAACAATGAAGAAATAGCGTTTAGTTGAACCCAAAGGGCTGACGAATCCCCAAAAAATGACAAGCACAACATTTTATGATCTTATTAGTTCGCCAAAACAAAAATAAGAGTAAAATGCTATGCCTGAATCCTTACTTTGCCATAACTTCTTTGAGAAGTCCTTATCGAATTTCAATCAAGCGAGAATGAAGACACTTAAAGCATGCTCTGAAGCACTTATAGCGTCTGATAGATTAACCTTAACAAGTT
>NZ_MKQD01000075.1 GCF_001913705.1 Thalassotalea sp. PP2-459
TCCAAAACGTTTATGAAGCACGTTGGACTGTAGGTACACGCGTTAAGTTCTAATCGAACAACTCTGGACTGAATCAAAAACCGTCGCATTTGCGACGGTTTTTCGTTTGGCGAACAAACTCTAATAGTACCATGATTAAAGCCCCTGAATTAATAATCCATAAGCGGCGAATAATCGTGAAAAACATGATCTGAATCTATTGTTGGCGTAATAATATTGAAAAGTGCAGTTAAAAAGCGTACAAGGTTAAATGTTATTATTATCTTATTTGTATTGGAGCTGTAGCAGTGGTAGAAGAAAAAATTAAATCAATTATTGATAATCTATCAACTTCTGCCTCAACCAATTATATCGATGTGATTTGTGTGTCATTAGCAAAAGCGATAAATGCTGATTATGTGTTTGTTGCACAGTTAAATACGGGTAACACTACAGCGACCACTCTTTCATTAGCTACACAGCAAGAAGTTATTGAAAACTTTAGTTATCAACTAAAATCTACACCTTGTGAAATCGTGGGAGAAGGAGATGTTTGTGCCTTTCCTTCTGGTGTTCAATCGGCATACCCAAATGATCAATTACTTGAAGACATGGGCATTGAAGGCTATGTGGGGGTGCCATTAATAGACGATGACACTAAAGCTCATAGCATTTTAGTTGCGCTATTTTGTGATCAATTTGATAACCAAGAAGAGATCACATCGCTGTTTTTACTCTTTAGCGGTTTAATTAACAAAGAATTAGAAAAACAAAAAGTGATGATCGAGCTACGTACTCGCAATGAAATCATAGAAGAAAGTAAAGAAGCTATTATGATCTGCGATAAGAAAAATAAGATCATTAGCGTGAATAAAGCGTTCACTCGTATGACGGGTTATAGCTATAGAGAAGTAGCTGGGAAAGATCCAAAAATATTAAGTGCCTATAGGCAGCCTGAAAGCTTTTATCAAAAAATGTGGGCTGATATACAAACCAAAGGTAGCTGGTCTGGTGAGCTAAGTAACCGTAAAAAAAGTGGTGAAGAATTTCCAGAATGGTTGTCAATTAATACCATTAGAAATGAATATAATGAAATAGAAAATTATGTCGCTTTTTTCTTTGATATTTCTGAACGTAAGGCGGCAGAAGATAAAATTTACCAGCAAGCAAATTACGACTTACTAACAGGAATTGCTAATCGTTATAAATTTTTAGAACAGTTAACTAAAGTCATAAATGCGAAAGCTATTGCAAGTTTTGAGTCCGCATTATTGGTAATGGACTTAGACCTTTTTCAAGAAGTAAATGATGTATACGGCCATGATTGCGGCGATGCATTATTAATTAAAGTGGCTGAACGCCTCACTCGGTTTATCAAACCGGAAAATAGCTTAGCACGTATCACCGGTGATGGCTTTGCGATATTACTTAATAATGTAAATGAACGAAGCGAAATCGATGATTTTGTCGCTCGAATACTGATTGAATTTAGTAAACCTTTTTATGTTGATGAACATGTTATCAATTGCACCTTAAGTGTAGGCATTATTACTTTTTCAGACAACACACTTCAAGCAAGTAGCTTGATGAAAAAAGCTGAAAGAGCAATGTCTCATGCGAAAGAGAATGGTCGAAATTCATCGAGTTATTTCACACAAGAAATGGAAAACATCGCTCGCTATCAAATTCAAATGAAAGCAGACTTAGAGAAGGCTTTAAAAGAACGTAAACTGACTTTAGTGTTTCAACCCATTGTGTCAACTCAGTTAAAACAAGTCACAAAATTTGAAGCATTACTGCGTTGGAATAATAACGGTAGATGGGTTTCGCCCGTTGAATTCATTCCCTTAGCAGAAAAAAACAATTTAATTAAACCGCTTGGAGAGTTTGTACTGTCTGAAGCTTGCTTACAGTTGAAAAAATTGAAGAGTTTAGGCTATCAAGATATCGTGTTCAATGTGAATCGATCTGTGTATGAAATACCACTTAATCAAAATGAAAATGCCTATTGGTTAATGATGATTAACATGTATGGTTTACAACCTAGTGATATCTGTTTTGAGCTGACAGAAAGTGCTTTAGCTCCAGAAAAACGTAATAATGAAATGTTATTTAATCAGTTACGTGAGGCCGGCTGTAAAATAGCGCTTGATGATTTTGGCACTGGTTATTCCTCGTTAAATTATATTCGACGTATTCCATTAGATTTTATTAAAATCGATAAATCATTTATCGGTGATATGAGTGAAAGCCCTGACGATAAAATACTTGTTTCTACCATAATAGCCATGAGTAAAGCACTTGGTAAACAAGTGGTTGCTGAAGGGGTTGAAAGTATAGAACAAGTGCATTGGTTAGAAGAGTTAGGTTGTGATTATATACAAGGCTTTTATTTTTCTAAACCATTACCATTTGAACAACTATCTACGTTTATTGATAATTTTAATTATCAAAAGGCTGTAAATGCAGCAATACCAAATTAAACGCACAACGTTATATTATTCTGGTGGGTTATAAAGCTAAAACTTTAGTGGGATTATTGCTATTACATTAAAATATTGTTGCTTTTACATCCTACTTTACATAATATCTCTATATAATAATGTAAGCGCTTACATTGTTATGAACTTCACGGCTATTAAAGATTGCATAATTGCCAATTATCAGCGCTTTTAAAGTTATTTAGTAAATAGTAAGGTTAACAATACATGGCATTCACGCTTCCTAAAAACTCTTCAATGTTATCATCAACATTTACCTATGGCGTAGCAACGGCTTCATTTCAAATAGAAGGAGGAATTGAAAATCGCGCTCCATGTATATGGGATACTTTTTGTGCTACTGAAGGTAAAATTATAGATGGTTCAGATGGTTCAGTTGCCTGTGATCATTTTCATCGATGGCAAGATGATGTTGAGTTAATTGAGTCGTTAGGTGTTGACGCATACCGACTTTCAATTTCATGGCCAAGGGTCATGGATGAAGACGGCAGTGTAAATCAAGAAGGCATGGCGTTTTACATACAATTACTTGATCGCTTAAACGAAAAGAATATAAAGGTATTTGTCACATTATATCATTGGGATCTGCCGCAATACTTGGAAGATCAAGGCGGTTGGCTAAATCGTCAAACGGCATACAAATTTCAACAGTACACATCAGAAGTTGTTAAGGCATTTGGCGATCGTGTCTATGCTTACGCCACATTGAATGAGCCTTTTTGTAGTGCTTATTTAGGTTATGAAATTGGTGTGCATGCGCCAGGTATAGTAGGAAAAGAATATGGAAGAAAAGCAGCTCATCATTTATTACTAGCCCATGGACTGGCAATGCAGGTACTCGCCAAAGAAAGCCCAAACACATTAAACGGGATTGTTCTTAACTTTACCCCAGGATATCCCGCAAGCAAAAGTATGGCAGATATCAAAGCGACTGAAATGGCGAATGAATACCATAATTATTGGTACGCCAAACCTATTTTTGATGGTGAATATCCTGCATTAATCGATTCATTACCAAAAGCACATTTGCCCGATATTCTTGAAGGGGATATGGCGATTATTTCCCATGAGATTGACTTTCTTGGGGTGAATTTCTATACCCGAGCTATATATGAAGCCGATGAAAAAGAAGGCTTTAAAGAAGTAGCGTTGCCTGATGTAGAACGGACTGATATTGGGTGGGAAGTTTACCCTCAAGCATTTACTGATTTGTTGATTGACCTAAATACTCGTTACCAACCACCGGCAATTTATATCACAGAAAACGGTGCTAGTATTGATGATGAAATTGAAGAAGGTGTAGTAAACGATCAGCGTCGTATTAGTTATTATCAACGTCACTTAAATGCAGTAAATGTTGCCATAGAATCAGGGGTTCCTGTTAAGGGTTATTTTGCTTGGAGCTTGATGGATAATTTTGAGTGGGCAGAGGGGTATTTAAAACGTTTTGGTATTGTTTATGTTGATTATCAAACTCAACAACGCACCATTAAAAAAAGTGGCTTAGCATATCGCGAGTTAATGACTAGCCGTAAAAATTAATCTAGGAATATTATGCATAAATTAGCGATCGGAGAGAAGCTCGGTTATGCCGTAGGAGATGCTGCAGCAAACCTTGTATGGAGAGGAGCTTTAGCATATTTAGCGGTGTTTTATACTGATACTTATGGTATTAGCGCTGCCGCTGCGGCCATGTTATTTCTCGTGGTTCGCTTATCCGATGGTGTCACTGACATCATTATGGGCATGATTGCCGATCGTACAGAAACTCGGTGGGGGAAATTTAGACCATGGATTTTATGGTCTGCTCCTGCACTTGGATTATTGATGGTACTTTGTTTTACCACGCCAAATTTTTCGGATACTGGTAAACTGATATACGCCTATATAACCTATATTGGCTTAACATTAGCGTATACCATCAATAACGTGCCGTATTCTGCATTAATGGGGGTTATCACACCATGTGATACAGAAAGAACGAGTCTTTCTAGTTATCGATTAGCTGGCGCATTTGCTGGTGGTTTGTTGGTAATGGGCTTCTTGCCCGATCTTGTTGCTTACTTTGGTCAAGGTGATGATGCGCAAGGATATCAATTAACCATGTATGTTTTTGCAGCATTACTAATCGCTTTAATGGTGATTACGTTTGCTACTACGAAAGAGCGAGTAAGTTTAGCTACAGAAAGGAAACTATCCTTAGGCCGAGAACTAACCGACTTACTAAAAAACTTACCTTTTATTATCTTACCGCTTTTGGCCGCAACACTATTTTTTTATTATCGTGGAATTTATAGCGGTATCTTTTTCTTCTGTGTGTTGATTGGCATGTGGCTTGTGGTTAAAAAGTTACTGGCGATCCCTGCAGAGCGATTAACTGGTACACAGCGCGATATGGTTGATTTGTTAACCAATAAACCATGGTTGATTATGCTCGGCATGGGCTTTATTACCATGATGTATAACGGCATTAAGTATGGCGTAATTGCTTATTATTTCAAATACTATATGGGTGATGAGCTACTGACAGGAAAATATTTTGTCGCGCTATTAGTCGTGTCAATATTAGGTGCTTTGGCAACCAGCCCTTTAGCAACAAGGTTAGGAAAACAACGTTTATTCATAATAGCGTTGACCATCAGTGGTTTATTTACCGTGGCTTTGTATTGGGTGCCACAAGGAAGTGTGGCAGGGATATTTATCATTGGTTGTATGTCTGAATTTTTCGCTGCAATGCTACCCACATTGTTTTTCACTATGTTAGGTGATAGTGCTGATTATTCTGAATGGAAAAACCATCGAAGAGCGACGGGGTTGATATATTCGGCGGGCACATTTGTACAAAAAACAGGGGGAGGCTTTGCCGGCGCGTTAGTGTTAGTTATTCTGGCCAATTATGGTTACAACGGCATGGATCTTACAACCGTGTCAGCAGCTTTACCGGGCATGCAAATTCTAATGAGCTGGGTACCAGCTGCGTTCGCCTTTGCAGGAGCTGGTTTAATGATTTTTTATCCGTTAAATACTCAACTTGTTAAAACTGTTACTGCCGATTTAACGGCACGACGATTAAGCGTGACACAATAGGGGATCTTATACCAATTCGCATAAAGATTAAGTCAGTTCAGAGCGATGTCAGCGGTGGGAGAATAAGCGAAACGTGTGCAGGTATAGTTGTTCTACATCAAACACGTTTTGCGCAATTATCGCGCCTTTAACACGCTCCCAAAGGGCGAGTTTAAACGCTTCATAGCCTGTGTTGTTGATTTTAACAAGGACGCTACAAGGAGGTAGCTTATTAGAGAACGCAGGAGCACGTTCTCCTGAATAACCATTCTCTGCAATCAACGCCGTGCCTCTAAAGCGTTTAATTCTCGCTGAATG
>NZ_MKQD01000076.1 GCF_001913705.1 Thalassotalea sp. PP2-459
TAACTCACTCAACTTGATAAGAGAGAGATTATGGCTCGAAAAAAAGCAGAGATCTTTATGGTTTAACTTGACGTGGAGAGTCATACCAACGCCAAGCTAAGGGGCAAAATACAGTTTAGCTATAATGCACGAAGTGCTAGGCAAACTGTATTTTGTCCGATTTGAGCACCTTGTTAGCAACGATTACTTAAAAGTAAATGTAACTTTATCCATTTTGGCAACTAGGCCATTATTTGAAGATATATAGGTAACTTTGTCAGCTATTGCTACAGCATTATTAAGGATGATTTCTACATCACCTTCCATAACTGTTTTACCATCTTCAAAACGCATAACTGCTGCTCTAGTCTCTGGCTGATTATCATCAGCAAATGAAATGCGAACATTACCAATATACGTTTGAACTTTAGTGTTATTAGAGACTGCTTGTTTCTGAGCAGAAATTTCCATTTCATTTGCAGAAGCAAAGCTTGATACAACGAGGGTTAATAGTGCTAGTTTTTTAAATAACTTCATTTTTATTCCTTTTTTGAGTTTAAATAAATACTACTTGATTGAATATAGTTGCTAACGCC
>NZ_MKQD01000077.1 GCF_001913705.1 Thalassotalea sp. PP2-459
AACTAAACGCTTTTTGTTCAAGACGTGAGCAATGTCGCATGGTTATTCCATGTAAATTGCGAACAACGATGAAGAAATAGCGTTTAGCTCAACCCAAAGGGCAGCGTTTTTTTGGTATTTATACGTCGTTATTGCTTTTTCATGTGGAATAACCACACATTAATCGCAATGCCTTGTCTAAATACCAATAAACTGCTGCAAAAATAAGCGCGAAAGATCAACAGGCCCTAATCTTAATTTACAAAATATGGACAAAGGATAATAAATGAAAGCGCTAATACTAATAATATGGTTTTCTTTATGCTCAGCAAGTGTTGCTTCAACAATGGAAAAAGTGGAGAAAGCATTAACTGAACAAGATATTGCGTTAGCTAAAACTGAATATTCAGCCTTGCCTGATGATGTTAAGCAAACTTTACCTGCTAAAATAGCCAAAGGGCGTTTACTTTTATCAAATGAAGATGGAGAGCCAGCATTTGATTATTTTGAAGTATTACAAGAACAACACGCATCAAATGCGCAAGTTAATTACTATTTTTCAGTCAGTGCAATTATTATGGCTCAACAGGCAAGTATTTTTTCAAAGTTGGGCTATGCGGAAGATTTTGTTGAATCGATAGAAAAAACATTAACCTTGAAACCTAACTATATTGAAGCACTTGATACGGCGATTGGTTTTTATTTACATGCGCCAGGTATTGCTGGTGGAGATATAGATAAAGCAACACAATATGCGAAAAAACTATTAACAATTGCACCAGTGAAAGGGTATAAGCATCTTGCCACTATTTACCGAGCCAATGAAAAACCACAAGAAGCTTACAAAACACTAGCAGAAGGATTGGTGAAATACCCTGAAAGTAGTGAATTGTACTTCTATCGTGCAATAACAAGCATGGATGATAAAGCATGGCAAAAAGCACGCGAAGACTTCAAACTTGCCGTTAAATTTGCGCAAAACGATGAAGAAAAAACGAAAGCGCTTTATCAACAAGGTAAGTTAGCAGCAGAAACTGGTGAAGAGGTAGAAGTAGGTATTCATGCCTTGCAAAATAGCCAAGTAAAAAATAGTAAGCAGTATGAGAAATGGAGCCAATTAAGGTTAGCGCAGTTATACATGCATCAGAAAAAATATGATATAGCAGAAAAAACGTTAACGAGTATTGAGTTAAACGACGAAGAAAAACTAGCAGACAAGGTGAAAGAGCTTAAAAAGAAAATTAAAAAGTTAAAGAGCTAAGTGATATTAGCTCTTTAGAGAACGTCGTTAATTAAAAAAACGTTGCAGTATTTGCTGGCAATCGTTTGTTTGTATTAACCTTGAAAACTCTATAGCTTCTTGTTCAATTGCCTTAAGTACCTGTGGTTGTGTTGCTTGTTTAATTAAGCGTCGGCTTGTTTGAGTGGCATCTGCAGGTAGTTTCGCTATTTTTTCAGCCACTGCCAGTGCATCAGAAAGTAACGTTTCATCAGAGGTGATTTTATTAACTAAACCAATGTCGTGTGCGTATTGTCCACTAAACGTATCGCCCAGTACAAGTAATTCAAAAGCTTTGTTATGACCTAACTTTAGCGGTAATAAAGTGCTTGAAGCGGCTTCTGGACAAAGCCCTAACTGACTAAACGGTAGTTTTAATTTTGCGTCTTTTGTTGCGATAACATAATCACAATGAAGCAACATAGTGGTACCAATACCAACAGCGGGGCCTGCAACTGCAGCAATCAGAGGTTTGTTGAAATGTACTAGTGCTTTGACAAATTGAAAGGCAGCAAGGTCGTCATCATTAGCATGCTTAATGAAGTCAGCTAAATCGTTGCCGGCACAAAAGCAACTTTCGTTGCCTTGAATGAGTACACTATTCACTTTATCGTTCGTTGCAGCTGATGCGAGTAAATCACACAATGTTAAATACATTTTTGAATTTAATGCATTTTTTTTGTCGAAGCGATTAATAGTGATGTGCAAAACATTATTTTGTAAATTTGAAAGAATTAAATTATCCATTTGAAATTAGCTTAGTTACAATGGCAGTATGAATATAATATGAGTATATAAAGGAAAGATAGCAAGCCATGAATATTAGATTTTTCACAAAGACTTGTCAGAAATGGATGTCGGTGGCATTTGCCAGTGTGTTGGTATTATTAACGCATATTGCTCATGCAGATCAAAAAGTGACGATAGAAAATGGTTATATACGAGCAACAATACCTGGTACTGATGTTTCATCTGCATATATGACGATTAGTAACCATAGTATGAAAAATAAAAAGCTAATTGGTGCAAGCAGTGATATTAGTTCTAGAATCGAGATTCACGAGCATCAAATGTCGGATGGCATGATGAAAATGCGTCAGCTTGATGCGATCGAAATTAACATGCATGACACAGTGACATTACAGCCGTCAGGGTTACATTTAATGATTTTCGAACTTAAGGAGCCTTTAAGTGCCGGTGACAACGTTGCTTTAAGTTTGCATTTTGAAGGCGGAGAGCGTTTGGCTATTACATTACCGGTTGAAAGCATTAAACGGAAAAGCGAAAAAGCGCATCCACATAATCATCATTAGGAGTGAGTTATGAATCTTAACGTGTCAGTAAAAACCGTTACCTCCATCGTTGGCATTATTTGCCTAGCGCTTTACTTTTTAGGTGTTTATTGGAGTTTTGAGCCTGAAAAGTTAGACATTAGACAAGAGGTAATCGACGCGGCAAAAACTGAAAATGTATCCCCCGTTGTTGGTTATACCACAACCACTGCGTTAATAAGAGTGACAGAAACGATATTAAACAAGCCCGGTGGATATTTGGCTAATGATGCCTTACCGCCTTCAGTGTTTCTTGACAATATTCCTGCATGGGAATTTGGCGCGTTAGAAATGATCCGCGATATGGCGCTGGTAATGCGACAAGAGTTTAGTCGTTCTCAGTCGCAATCGGTTGAAAATACGCAATTAAAAATAGCACAGCCACAATTAAACATTGATCATACGAGCTGGGCAATGCCGAGTGCTGAAAATGAGTATCAAAAAGCCATTGATGCACTTTATATTTATCGTAAGCAACTCACTGAAGTTAACTCACAAGACGCACAATTTTATGCCAGAGCAGATAATTTACGTGATTGGTTACAAGAAGTTACTAAACGTATGGGAAGTTACTCACAACGATTAAGTGCAAGTGTTGGACGCGAACAACTTAATACTGATTTAGCGGGTGATGATGTGGCAAGTCAATCAACCTACGCAAACCAGCAACAACAGGTAAAAACAAGTTGGTGGCAAATTGATAATGAATTTTATGAAGCGCGTGGCGCAAGTTGGGTGTTATTACACTTTTTAAAAGCGATTGAAATTGATTTTAATGATGTATTAGCAAAGAAAAATGCTAAAGTGAGTTTACAACAAATTATTCGTGAATTAGAGGCAAGCCAAGAAGCTATTTGGAGTCCGATGATTCTCAATGGCGACGGATTTGGCATTTTGGCAAATCACTCTTTAGTGATGGCTAATTATATATCGCGAGCTAATGCCGCACTTATCGATTTAAATGATTTATTAAGTCAGGGATAAACCAATGAATAAATTAATAGCAACCGCTATATCAACAATAATGTTTAGCTCATCAGTACAAGCAGATGCAATTGGCGTCTACTTAGGTGGTCATATATGGGACAACGAAGCATCTGGTGTATTTGGCGAAAGTGGCGGGCAAAGAAATTTTAATCTTAAAGATGAACAACAAGGTTCATTGTTTATTGCCGTAGAACATCCATTACCCTTTATTCCCAATGCGATGATTTCGCAAACAGATTTCGCAACTAAAGGCGCGACTCAATTTGATTCAGACTTTGTGTTTGATGATTATACGTTTGAAGCGAATAATCAATTAAACGCAAACTTTGATGTAAGCTATACCGACTATACCTTATATTATGAATTTTTTGATAATGGTCTGTTTTCGTTTGATCTCGGTATTACAGGGCGTGATTTTGACGGAGACGTTTCAGTCTCTGGGTTAGCTAACGTGTCTAACGATGGTACAACAACGACGACGCAAGTTACCGGCTCATTATCAACAGATGAAATAGTGCCCATGCTATATGCTTCTACCATCGTAGGTTTACCATTCACCGGAGTAAACGTATTTGCTCGAGGCAATTTTTTATCTTTGGATGATCACACGTTATATGATTATCAAGCAGGTGTTAGTTACGATGTTATTGATAATTTAGCGGTGGATGTTAGCCTAACTTTAGGTTATCGTGCTGTTAAGTTAGAGCTCGAAGACATCAATAATTTATATGCTAATATTGAATTTGAAGGCATCTTTGCTGGAGCGATTGTACATTTTTAAGTATTCGCTAATAACGTAATAACCATCTACCGCCTGCTTTGGTAGGTGGTTATCAAGTGTAAATTCTGTAATCGACATTAATCAATTACCTTTACGGCTTTTTGCTCAGACAAATAATGTTTGCCAAGCGGTATGTTGATGTTAATTGGCTAATTTTTAAAAAAATGTACAAAATCATCAAAGATTAAAATTTGTACGTGATCTTATGTTTTTTTTTCTGTATAATCCTGCGCTCCCTAACGTTACAATTTTGTTTATTAGGTTTTTCCCAAACCGTAAACAAAGGGCTCGATACTCGAAGGGGTACAGCGAAGTCTTATTGAACTGCAGCGTGAAGCTGTTTTTTAAGTAACATATTTAATATTGGGTTTTTCAAATGAAAACTTTTGTAGCTAAGCCAGAAAGCGTAGAACGCGAATGGTTTTTAGTGGACGCTGAGAATAAAACTCTTGGTCGTATCGCTACTGAAATTGCTAGCCGTTTACGCGGTAAGCACAAGCCAGAATACACGCCTCACTGTGATACAGGTGACTACATCGTAGTTGTTAACGCAGAGAAAGTAAAAGTAACTGGTAACAAAGCGAAGGGTAAAATTTACTACTCGCACACAGAATTCCCTGGTGGTTTAAAGCAAATTAGTTTTGAAAAACTAATTGAAAAAGCGCCAGAGCGTGCGATTGAATTCGCTGTTAAAGGTATGCTTCCTAAAGGACCTTTAGGTCGTGAAATGTACCGCAAGTTAAAAGTGTATGCTGGCCCTGAGCACAAGCATGCTGCACAACAACCACAACCTTTGGAGCTGTAAGCAATGGCTGATAATCAATATTACGGTACTGGTCGTCGTAAGAGCTCTACTGCTCGTGTGTTCATGAAAGCTGGTAGTGGTGCAATTACAATTAACAAGCGTGACATTACAGAATACTTTGCACGTGAAACTGCACGTATGGTTGTTCGTCAACCTATCGATGTTGCAGAAGTAGCTGAAAAGTTTGACTTTAACATTACTGTTGCCGGTGGTGGTAGTACTGGTCAAGCGGGTGCAATTCGTCACGGTATTACTCGTGCATTATTACAATATGATGAAACATTACGTAGCGAATTACGTAAAGCAGGTTTCGTTACTCGTGATGCACGTAAAGTTGAACGTAAGAAAGTTGGTTTACATAAAGCACGTAAACGTCCACAATTTTCAAAACGTTAATTTATTACGTTATGCAAAAAAACCGGCTTTTGCCGGTTTTTTTTTGCCTATTACTTTTGCCTTAATGTTAGCTCTATCAATGATAGAGATGATAATAAATGCGTGCCCATTTAAGTTATACCAATTTGCCATGTAATTAACTTCGAAAACATCAGGTTAGTTTTAAAAACTCTCCTTAGCTTGATTTTCCCACCAGATTTGTTTGAATTCTTACAATAATACCGCTATGTTTGTATGGCGTGTTTACGCAAAAAAACTGCAAACACTTTGTGGTATTTGTAAGGAAGCAAAGATGAAACATCGCTTGAGTTTCGGGCAATTTAATCTGCTTTCTAACAATATTGTAGAAGTTGTAGTCGATGAAGGCATAGTGATGGATCTTGAAATGGTGGATGAATGTCATCATTTTATTCAATCAAGGTTTTGCAATAATTTTGCAATGCTTATTAATAAAGTTAATCACTATACTTATAGCTATGAAGCAAAACTAAGTGTTGCGTCTTATGCGCATTTAAAAGCGATAGCCTTTGTATATTATTCAAAAGAAGCACAACAAATATCGAATAATTTACAAGCATTACGTGCTATAGACAAATGGAATTGTCGTGTTTTTTCTGGGTTGGAGTTGGGGTGGCAGCAAGCCTACAATTGGTTACAGAGTGAGCTACAAACTGTAAAAATAAAAGTAGAATAAATCGTTAAAAGCGAAAGGCGACTAATTTTAGTCGCCTTTTTTCGTCGCTATTAGTGTTTTGCTAACATAGCAAAACACTTTTCAGCCGCTGCAAGTGTTTTTGCAATATCTTCATCAGAATGTGCGGTTGATAAAAAGCTTGCCTCAAATGCTGATGGCGCTAAATAAATGCCTTCTTCGAGCATTAGATGATAGAACCGTTTAAATATTTCACCGTCACATGCTGTGGCCTGTGAAAAGCTTGTTATTTGCTGTTCTTCGGTAAAGAAAAAGCCAAACATTGCGCCTACGTAGTTGATAGATAACGGTATGTTATGACTATCAGCAGCAGCTTTAAACCCTTTAGCTAACGCTTCTGTATTAGCAGTAAGCTTCTCGTGCTTATTACCCTGGCTTAATTCCTGTAAAGAAGCTAAACCTGCTGCCATCGCAAGTGGGTTTCCAGAAAGCGTGCCTGCTTGATAAACTGGCCCTACTGGTGCGATGTAATCCATAATTTCTTTTTTACCACCAAAAGCACCAACTGGCATACCACCACCGATAACTTTTCCTAAAGTGGTTAAATCAGGGGTAATATTGTAATGAGCTTGAGCTCCACCTAATGCCACGCGAAAGCCTGTCATCACTTCATCGAAGATGAGTACAGATTGATATTGATCACACACAACACGTAAGCCTTCAAGGAATCCTGCAACAGGTGGAATACAATTCATATTGCCTGCAACAGGCTCTACGATAATACAAGCGATTTGATCGCCTATCTCGCTAAAGACTTGTTTAACTTGTTCTATATCGTTAAAACTCACTGTGATAGTGTGCTTAGCAAAATCTTCAGGGATCCCTGGTGAATTTGGTACGCCCATGGTTAAAGCCCCTGAACCGGCTTTAACAAGCAGTGAGTCAGCGTGGCCATGATAGCAGCCTTCAAACTTTAAAATTTTATCTCTGCCGGTAAAGCCACGGGCTAAACGAATAGCACTCATGGTTGCTTCTGTACCTGAGCTCACCATGCGTAATTGCTCCATCGAAGGAACAATTTCACGTACTTTTTCTGCCATAGTGATTTCAATTTCGGTTGGGGCACCAAAACTAAGACCATTTTCAGCAGCTTCAATAACCGCCTTTTTAATCGCAGGGTGGTTATGACCTAAAATCATCGGGCCCCATGAGCCTACGTAATCGATGTATTTTTTACCATTTGCATCAAAGATATATGCGCCATCAGCATGTTCAATAAAGCATGGTGTGCCGCCTACACCATTAAAAGCACGAACGGGAGAATTTACGCCACCAGGAATAATTTGTTTTGCATGTTCGAAAAGTTGTTCTGATTTGTTCATATCACGTCCTTAACCGGCTTTGTTGGTATACCAAGTGATCGGTTTTTCATATTTTGTTAGTGAATTTTCAACGCCAAGCGCCAATGCAAATAGTGCCATTCTTACCAGTACACCGTTCTGTGCTTGCCTAAAAATAGCGAGATTATCTAAATCATTTAGATCGGTATCTAATTCATTTGCCTCGGGCCTAGAATCTCTGGGTAATGGATGCATTATTACGGTATGTGCTTGACAATACTGTTGGTATATATCGCGATTCAAACTAAAGTGGCCGCGGTATAGATCAGCCTCGCCAGGGCTGGCAAAACGCTCTTGTTGGATACGTGTTTGGTAGATAACGTCGCAGTCAAGATTGCCTTCCACTGTATTCGTAAGGATGACTTTATGGCCTGCATTTTCAAGTGTAGCAATAACGTTATCAGGCATTTGAAGTGCATCTGGTGCAATCATTGTGACAGTAATATTGTTGTAAAGGCTCAGAAGTTTAGATAACGAATGTACCGTACGGCCATGCTTTAAATCACCCATTAAGGTGATGTGTAAACCATCTAATGTGCGCCCAAAAGGTTTCATTTCAGATTCAATGGTAAATAAATCTAATAATGCTTGTGTTGGGTGTTCGTTAGCGCCGTCACCACCATTAATTACCGGCACACTACTACCAGTAGCGAATTCGCTGACTGAGTGCATTTTTGGGTGACGCATAGCGATAACATCTGAATAACCACTAATGACTCGTGCGGTATCAAATAGTGATTCACCTTTACTTAACGATGAGTTTTCTTCGCCAACGGTTTCTCGAACAAAGCCTCCAAGCAAATTAAAGGCAGTACCAAAACTAACTCGTGTTCTCGTACTAGGTTCAAAAAAGAGGTTATTAAGGATGGCGCCTTCTAATACATGACACCGTTTTTGACGCATGGCATACGGCGCCATTTGTGCAGAGACAGTTAAGATTTTTGAAATAGCTTCACGATCAAATTGTGAAACTGAAAGGATATGGCTACCTTCGAAGGTCATCATAGTCTTTCCTAAGTAATGGAATGGTGTTTACTTTACGTGCGATATACACGAAAAAAATCCGCCGAAATATAGCACATTCAATGGATATTTAGAATGAATAAACGCGTGCTTTTGTCAAAAACTAGGTTTGAGGTAAGCTAGAATAATCACGGCAAATAAAATGATTACAGGCACTTCATTAAAAATGCGATAAAAAAGACTACTTCGTTGATTTCTATCATGCTTAAAAAGGTACAACAAGCGAAAGCAATAGCCATGGTATGCCAGCAAAATGAAAACTAAGGTTATTTTAATATGTAACCAAATCGCACTGTTAAACCAAGCAGAACCGTATGAATATATTAACAATAAGCCGAATATCACCGTTAAAATAGCAAAAGGCGTAATAAAAAAGAGTAAACGTTTCTCCATCCCTTTTAATTGTTCAATCACCTGTTGATTTTTTGCTTGTGCATGATTGACGAATAAACGTGGCAAATAAAAGATACCAGCGAACCAAGCAACCATAAAACTAACATGTAAAGCTTTTAACCATAGAATTGTCATGACGTTGTATTTCCTTCGAGTAAAAATCGGCGAATTTGTGCAAAAGGCAATATGCCTAAAATTTTACTCTGGTCTTGTTGGTAAATATAAACAGCGCCCCTGCGGGCATCACTTAACGCATTATATGCTTCAGCAAGGGTTGCTCTACTATCAATAGCAATGAGCGGATGATTATCAAATGATTGCACGCTGTTATCTTCTGATACTCGCGCTTGATGCCAAATGAATAGTTCAGGCTGGTCTACTGCGCGAGAAATAAGTAATGTTTTACCTTCGTCTTTTAAGTACCGGTTGCTCAAATAATCAATATGGGTATCACTCACTAACTCGAATGTTGTGTTCATTGCAGCTAAAACACCAACACGTTGTAACGTTTTTTCTATGGGAGGTTGACGGTACAGTAAATTTTGCACTTCTAATTGCATAACGAATACACTGCGATTTTTAAAAAATTGTCCGGAGGATACACAAGCCGTTGATATAACTAACATGGCAGGCACAATCACTTCAAGTTGACCAGATAACTCCACCACCGCTAATAAAGCAGCTAAAGGCGCGTTTAACGTTGCAGCCATAAAGCCAGCCATACCCATTAAAGCATAGTCAGTGGGGAGGTGTTCACCGGGTAAAAAGGGCACAACTGCTTCTGCGGCAACAACACCTGAAATAGCACCAATAACTAAAATGGGTCCGATAATACCACCAGGAATACCTAAACCTAGCGCTGTAATGGTCATGAGCAATTTAGCTAATAACAACAGTAGTACCATCATGACAGGTTGAGAAAACTCAGTGTTAAAATGACTGAATTGAATATCTGTACTTATTGCGGCCGGAACAAAAGCACTACAAATTCCCGTAATTAATGCGGCGATAAGTAGTCTACGTTTTAAAGAGAATTGGCTTGAATAAGCGATTAAAGTGGTTAGGCTTTTATTAAAAACAGAGGCTAAAATTCCTAGAGCAATACCAAATAACATTAAAATTGGATAATGAATAACGGTTAAATCAATTTTATCGAAAAATTCATATTGATGTGCTGGGCCATATACACCTTGTGTGATCATAGAACCAACTAATGCTGCGATCATGATTGGAATGAATATGTACACTTTATATTCACGTAAAATAACTTCCATAACAAAAATAACTGCAGCAATCGGTGTGTTAAAACTAGCGGATATAGCAGCTGCGATGCCACAGGCACATAATGTTCTGACCGTGTTAAAAGGTAAATGTAATTTATTGCCAATGTAGCTACTACAAGCGGCCCCTAAATGAACCGCTGGTCCTTCACGACCAACTGAAAAGCCACTAGCAATGGCTAGAGTGCTGCCGATAAATTGATTAACCGTATTTCTTAGCGGCATCACGCCGTAAGCGACTTTTAAACGGTGGAGTACAAAAGGTATTCCGGTGCGTAAATACTGATAACCAGTCAGCATAGCGGACAATAATATAACTAATGCACCAATAATTGGTAATAGCATACGACTTACGAGGTCAGAGTTGATATAATTAGCAGACAAGACGAGGTATAGATTTTGTAGTTCTTTGATGCTAAATGTAAAAAGTATCACTATTGCGGCAGAAGCAACGCCACCTAACGCAGCAAGTAAACAAAGCTGCCAAGACGTCTTGGGTTGAGCAAGATGTTTTTTTAGCGCTAAGTTATTCATCATAGTGTGAAGCTTGTTGTTTGTTATTATTGTTGTATTTCATTGGTATCATAATACTTTTTATATGAGTTGGTTAGCAAAATTAAATTTAAATAGTATCGTAGAGCGTCTAGGCACTTTTCGATCTTCATTATTGTTACTGGCGCTAATTGTGACCTGTTTTTTTTGTGGTTACCGTATTGGAAATTTCTTTCACGGTTTTCAACAGCATACCCTTGAACAAATGCAGAAACGCTTAGATCACCTATACGAGCAGCAAGAAAATCATATTCGTCGGATCAATACCTTAGAAGTTGAATTAGAGGTTGAGCGTTTGGCAAATCAAAAGTCACAAAAGCTATTAACAACCATAGAGCAAAAGCACTTTAAAGTGAAAAAAGATCTCGCGTTTTATGAAAAAGTAATGGCACCAGAAAAACAAGCTGATGGCGTAGTGATTGATCAGTTTGTGATTTCAAATACCGCAAGCGAACACCACTATCGGTTTAAAGTGGTATTGGTTCAACAGAAAGTACGAAAACGTTATGCTAAGGGCCACATTCAATTAGCACTTCATGGTAGCTTACAGAATAAACCTACTAAACTTGCATTGAGTGAAGTATCGGAAATTACCAAGGAACAATTAGGTTTCAGTTTTCAATACTTTCAAGTGATTGAAGGAGAAATAACATTACCAGAGCATTTCACAGTTGATCAAATTGTGTTGTCGGCAATATTGCCAAAAAGTAAATGGCAAGCGTACCAACGTATTGATCAAAGTTACTCATGGACTGATGTCACCGAGAAGACCGAACAATCCACGTCGCTAATACTTGATTAAATTGGTCAAGTTTACGATAATTCCCGCATATTAAAGTAAGAGTTGAAATCTATGTCAAATCCAGAAGTACCAATTAAATTTACTGATGCCGCTGCAAGTAAAGTATTGGCTTTGATCACAGAAGAAGAGAATCCAGAGCTAAAATTACGTGTTTACGTAACAGGTGGTGGTTGTTCAGGGTTTCAGTACGGCTTTACCTTTGATGAAAAAGTCAATGAAGGTGATATGACAATCGAAAAACAGGGTGTCACCATGGTTGTTGATCCAATGAGTTTACAATATTTGGTTGATGGCGAAGTCGACTATTATGAAGGCTTAGAAGGGAGTCGCTTTTTAGTGAATAATCCAAATGCAAGCACAACGTGTGGTTGTGGTTCATCATTTTCAATCTAAAGTCGTCTTTGAGTCGCCATATATTATAGCGCGTAAGAAATATTTTCCTCGTTTCTTGCGCGAAAACCCCTCTGTTTTTCTCTTGTCAATAAAGCTATTTACCTGTGTGCTGGTCATTTTATAATGTTAACAGCAATACGTGAAATCAACATAAGTATTTATGTTTATTAAAACAATTTTCGTGTATCACCAATAAGTTAATTTTTATACAAATTTTAACAATTTAGATCTTCTTTCTCATTGCGTGAATAGGCTGTTCGGTGTACTTTATCTGCGCATTATTAAAAATCATCAATTTTAGCAACCAAATCAGAATCACCTACTTATAAAAGTAAATGGCATTGGAGTCAGCATGGCTAATCGTATTAGCAATTTTAGAACCTTCTTATCTCAACGACCCTATATTTTGGCGATTATCATTTCTATTTTGTTAATATTGTGGATGTTGTCCGGCCTGTTTCAGGTAAAAGTGTCGGCCGCTGAAAACGAGCAACAGCAAGAGGTAATCCCTAAAGTTAAAGTGGAAACGATGTATGCTGATGCCGTCAGTGATGCGATCGAATTATATGGTCGTACTGCTCCCGATAGAATTACCACGTTAAAAGCGGAAATTTCTGGTCAGGTTGTCAAAGTACACGCTAATAGAGGCGCTGCAGTTTCACAAGGGCAAAAAATTATTACATTGGCTAGCAATGAACTTCCTGCGCAGCTTAATCAAGCTAAAGCACTATTGGCTCAGCGAGAAATCGAATATCGCGGTATTAAAACGTTAAATGCTGATGGTTACCAAGGTGAGGTTCAACTCAGTCAGGCAGACGCTAATTTACAGGCGATAAAAGCACAGATCGCGCAACTTGAGATTGCTTTAAAAAACACCGTTATTCGGGCGCCGTTTGATGGAGTACTTAATACGCGTTTTGTTGAACAAGGTGATTACTTACAAGGTGGTGATGATGTTGCCATTATTGCTGATTTAAATCCCTTGATTGTTACCGCTCATGTTACTGAAAATCAAGTCAGCAAAATAAAAGTAGGCCAACAAGCACAGGTTACCTTATTAAACAAATCTAAATTCACAGGTGATGTGCGATATATCGCAAGTTTGGCTGATGAATATACCAATACATTTAAAATTGAAGTAGCGATAAACAATGATGAAAATAAGCTATTTTCAGGGCTGAGTAGTGAAATTTCTTTAGCGTTTGAACAAGTCGAAGCGATTAAAGTATCACCAGCATTATTAGCGCTTGATGATCAAGGGAATTTGGGTGTCAAAACGGTAAATAATAATACGGTTAAATTTACACCAATTAATGTTGTTAAAAGTGAAAATGATGGCATGTGGCTTGCCGGTCTTGGTTCGCAAGCTGATGTTATTACCCTCGGGCAAGGCTTCGTTCGCGAAGGCGATCGTGTTGAAGCGGTTCATGCTGTTAGTGATAAGGAAGAATAATGCTGACTATTATTGACGGAGCCCTTACGAGAACTCGTTCAGTATTGCTTATTTTTATTTTATTGCTGATTTCTGGGGCTGTCACTTACGCAAATATTGCGAAAGAATCGAATCCTGATATTACAATTCCAATGATATATGTGTCGATGATTCACGATGGAATTTCTCCGGAAGATGCTGAAAGAATGCTAGTTCGCCCAATGGAGAAAGAGCTAAAATCTATTGCTGGCATAAAAGAAATGACAGCAGTCGCTAGTGAAGGACATGCGTCTATTACTTTGGAATTTTTAGCTGGTCTTGATCCTAAAGAAGCACTTGCAGATGTTCGTGACAAAGTAACGCTAGCTAAAGCCAAGTTGCCTTCAGAAACTGAAGAGCCAGAGGTACACGAAGTGACGATGGCCAACCAAGTGCCTGCGGTAACAGTGATATTATCAGGACCTGTTACAGAGCGTGGTTTGCTTACGTTAGCACGAGATCTAAAAGATGATATTGAAGGCATGAAAGAAGTGCTTGAAGTAGATATCGGTGGCGATCGTGAAGATATGGTTGAAATTATCGTTGATCCACTACTGCTAGAAAGCTATGGATTAGATCAAAACGATATTTTTACGTTAGTCGATCGCAATAATCGTTTAGTACCAGCAGGTACTATGGATACTGGTAAAGGGCGATTTGCCGTTAAAGTTCCTTCAGTATTTGAATCAGTTAAAGATTTATTAGAGTTACCCATAAAGGCGGAAGGTGACAAGGTTATTACCTTTGAAGATGTTTCTACGGTAAGAAGAGCATATAAAGATCCTTCAACGTTTGCCCGCTTAAATGGTGAACGCTCAATTTCACTGGAAGTCAAAAAACGTTCGGGTGAAAATATTATCAATACTGTTAATAACGTAAAACAATTGATTGCTGAAAAAAAGCAACGTTGGCCGCAGCAAGTTGTGGTTGATTACGTAGGCGATCAGTCGGTTGACGTTAAAGACACCTTGAATGATCTACAAAATAATGTGTTATCAGCGGTATTACTCGTCGTTATCGTGGTTATTGCTGCACTTGGTGCACGCACTGCCTTGTTAGTTGGCTTAGCGATTCCAGGGGCATTTTTAACTGGAATTTTAGTACTAGCGATTTCAGGCTTAACAGTAAATATCGTTGTACTTTTTGGTCTTATTATGGCGGTAGGTATGCTCGTTGATGGCGCTATTGTTGTTACCGAGTTTGCAGATAGGGAAATGAGTGAAGGTAGATCTAAACAAGTAGCTTATGCAAACGCGGCTAAACGCATGGCTTGGCCGATTATCGCTTCAACCGCAACCACTTTGGCTGCATTTGCACCGTTAATGTTCTGGCCGGGTATGATGGGGGAGTTTATGAAATACCTCCCTATTACTTTGATAGCGGTGTTAACAGCATCACTCGCAATGGCGCTTATTTTTGTTCCTACGTTAGGCACAGTTTTGGGTAAGCCTCGTCCGATGTCAGATGAGCAAAAGCAACAAGTATTGGATAGCGAAAAAGGAGATTTTTCGCAACTAACGGGGTTCACAGCAAAATATATTGGTTTACTGTCCAAAGCGATAAAACATCCATGGAAAGTGATTATTGGCACCATCATCATGTCTGTTGTAGTGATGTTCCTTTACGGTGCTTCAGAGTTGGGCGTTGTGTTTTTTCCAGAAGTTGAGCCAAATAGTGCAACCATTGTGGTGCGCTCACATGGCGATCTCTCCGTATATGAGAAAGATGCCATTATGCGTGATATTGAACAACGCATTTTACCGATTAAAGGGATAGACACCTTATATAATTTAACGGGTGGCAATGACATAGTAGGTACCTTTCAAGTTAACTTTTTAAATTGGCAGTTACGTCGTAAAGCAGATGAAATTATTGAAAATATTCAGACCAATACTGCCGATATGGCAGGCGTTGAACTTGAAGCAAGAAAAAATGAAGATGGACCTCAAAGCGGAAAAGATGTTGTCATTGAGCTAAGTTCACGTTTTCCTGAGCAGTTAGAGCAAGCAGTAAAAGCGATACGAGGGGTGTTAGTGAATTCAGGAAAATTCACCGATCTTGAAGATACTGCGCCTAAACCGGGTATCGAGTGGCAACTTAATATTGATCGTAAAAAAGCCGCAACTTATGGCGCAGATGCCGCTTTAGTTGGTTCAACGGTACAAATGGTAACGAATGGCTTAAAGCTTGGGGAATATAGACCTGATGATGTGGATGATGAATTAGATATTCGCGTTAGGTTTCCACAAGAAAAACGCAGTATCGGGCGACTTGATTCACTACGAATAAAAACTTCTGCGGGCTTAGTGCCAGTAAGCAGTTTTGTTGAACGTGTGCCAGCGCCTAAAGTAGATACTATCAGACGTACTGATGGTAGGCGAGTGGTTACTATTCAAGCGAACTTGATCACGGGGGCTCAACTGCTTAAAGAGTTGCCTGCCTTACAAGCGAAATTACCAACATTAGGTATTGCGCCGACAGTACATATTGAGCTGAAAGGACAGAATGAAGATCAACAAGAATCACAAGCATTCTTGGTCAATGCATTTGGCGTCGCTTTATTTGTGATGGCGATTATTTTGGTTACTCAGTTTAATAGTTTCTATCAAGCGTTCTTAATTTTAAGTGCCGTGGTGTTTTCAACGGTAGGGGTATTCTTAGCGCTTGTTTTGGTACAAAAACCCTTTGGAATAGTGATGGGGGGAATAGGGGTAATTTCATTAGCGGGTATTGTGGTCAATAATAACATTGTATTAATTGATACTTATAATGTGTTGCGATCGCGAGGCATGTCAGCAACGGATGCTGTATTAAGTACCGGAGCACAGCGCCTTCGCCCTGTTATGCTAACAACTATCACCACGATTTTAGGTTTATTGCCTATGGTTATGCAAGTCAATCTAGATTTTTTTAATCGCACGGCTGTGTATGGTGCGCCTTCTACGCAATGGTGGACCCAATTGGCAACGGTAGTTGCTGGCGGTTTGGCTTTCGCCACTATTTTGACACTGGTATTAACCCCTTGTTTGCTTATGTTGCGAACTAAGAAAGGTGTATATCAATCAGCGAAGCAAAAAATGAGCCTGTTTACGCGCAATAAGCGTGAAAAAAATGCGGCCTAGACTAGGAGTTGTTGACCTTTCGAGATTAAATTTTGTTCGAACAAAACGCGAAAGATCAACAGACCCTAACCTTCAGTTATTAATTGTTCGGTGATCTGATGCATATCCAAATCTAGATCATCGGCCTTAATACCTTTAATAATAAAATCTTCCGATTGAGATAAATCAATATACTTGGTTTCAACAAAGTGATGGTGTTTTGCGCTGTAAAAAATCTTTACTTTTGGGTTTAATAAATCTTTTTCATTTTTTTCTTCAACTATCGCAACTTTACCTGAGTTTAATTCTACTAGCGTGCCTACAGGATAAATCCCCATACATTGAATAAATTTAGTCACTAAACTCGCATCTAAATGTTGTTGATCGGCTAGGTTTTTTAAAATTGCAAAGGCTTTACCATGACTGTAGCCGTCTTTGTAGCACCTTGCTGCGGTCAACGCATCAAAAATATCACATATAGCAATCATTCTTCCGTAAGTAGAAATATGATCTCCAGGAATGTTAAAAGGGTAGCCTTGGCCGTTGAGCTTTTCATGGTGTAACGCTGCGACTTCTAAACTCAATTCTGAAATGCCTGGCGTATGTTGAATAATATCGATTGAATGTGTCACGTGAGATTTCATAATACTAAATTCATCTTCAGTTAACCGACCTGGTTTATTGAGCACTTCTTCTGGGATCATAATTTTGCCCACATCATGCAAAAATGCGCCGATGGCCAGCTGTTGAATAATGCTTTTATCAAGTTTCAAAAACTTGGCGAATATTGTGATTAAGATAGAAACTGAGATCGAATGCTCTAGTAAATATTCATCTTTATTTCTGATGTTTATAATACTGGCAAGTGCGTTTGGATTCTTAAAAATTTCTTCAATGACCCTATCTGTAATCTCTGTGACAGGCGATAAATCTAATGGTCTACCTTGTGCAGCATCGTTAAACACTTTTTGTTGGATCTCTTTCGAGACTGAAAAAATTTCTTTCGCATCTTTAGCTTGAATCGTTACATGTTCATTTACGCTTTCCTGTGCAATTTCGGCCTGATCTTGTGCAAAAGTAAGTGTTTTATCGGTATCAATAACAACTTGTTGTACACCTTTTTTTAGCAAGTTTTGAATAACGCGGTCACTTTTAATATTACCTGCACTGGTTAACGTATATTGCGCGGATTGCTTTGCAATATTGACGACAAAATGACCTACTTTTAATTCAGATATGCATATTTGTTTTATCATATGTTTTCTCAACTATTTGATATTTTAATGTTGTTATGTTGAGTTTCCATTCGGCACAACATGATGGTGACATATTAAGGGTGTATTATTTATTGTAGAATAAATATCATAGAAGATAATTGTTCAACTTGGTAGAAAAAATGAAGTATTTGGGACAATCAACACGCTCTAATATTGTTATCGTGGGGGTAAAGTTTGAGTAACAAATGCGTTTAAATCTTTTTGGTGCTAAATTTGCATAGAATTAACGATGAGTGGGCTCTGTGCTATTAGTCATTCCCCAAGTCTTTAATAAATTTTTATGATTAAGGACTAAAAATTTTCTGAAAAGTGTCGATAACAAGGCATTATTGAACGTGTTTTTGACCGTTAAAGTAGGGTAGTTATGTTGCGATTATTAATCAGTTTTTTAATGTTATTCAGTGTAACGTTATTTACACATGGTGCGTCTATAAAAGCAGTACAAGTATATACGGATGACATACTTTTAGATTTAATAAAAGAAAACAAGCATTTAAGCCAAGTTGTCATAGATGAATGTCAACTTGTTCAAGATATTGAAGCTCGCGCAACCATTTCAGAAAAGCCCGCTTTTCAGTTTTTATGGGGTGACATGCTAGCTTACGGAGTATGTATAAAAAAAGATATTCCACTAGGATTACACTATATGAGAGAGGCTGCAGATCAAGGTTTACCAGAAGCTTTAGAGCAATTAGGCCGATATTATCACGTTGGAAAGTTTATGCAGGTAGATATGAGACAGGCAATTATTTTCCTTAAAGAAGCGGCAAGCCTGCAAAATCTTAATGCTCAAATTCGCCTTGCTGAAATATACAATGAAGGCAACGGCAGTCCCTTAGACTTTCCTGAGCTCTATGCTCAACTCCATCATTCTGTAACCGATGATAAGAAAATTCATAGAAAAATATCAATATTACTGTCTGATCTTGCAGAAAAAATGCCTACGCGTGTTGTAGATATGGCCAAGCAAGGAAAATATTAGACAACTAATTTTTTACTAAGAAAAGTACCTTTCGTTTGATAATGACCTATTATCGATAAAAAGTGGTTAATATTTGACGTGTCTTAGGTGAAGTAAGATATAATAAAAACGTCAGTCCATTAACGAAGAAAAACGATTATTAAAGATTCAAAACCAAAAAACATTGAGCAAGAATACGAGTTTCCGGTTGCTAGCCGTGAAGAACTCTTGTCTGTTATTGAAACGTCCAATATTCCTCCTACCTTTAAAGCGTTATGTAAAAAATTAAACTATCAACGTGATGAACACATCGTTGGATTAAAACGGCGTTTGCGTGCGATGGAAAATGAAGGACAACTGATCTTTAATAAATTTAAACAGTATGCAATTCCTCCTAAAAACAGTTTATTAACCGGAAAGGTTTGTGGACATCGTGATGGGTATGGTTTTTTTACTCCAGACCAACCTGTAGAGGCAACAAAAGGTAAAGATTTATTTATTTCTTCACATGAGATGCAGCGTGTTATACACGGTGATATTGTTGAAGCTATGATCGTCGATAGAACTGACCGTAAAGGTCGACAAGAAGTTAAAATTATTGATGTGATTGAACCGCGCAAGCACGGTATTGTTGGCCGCTTTTTTGTTGAACATAATATTTTATTTGTTGTGCCAGAAGATACCAGAATTAAACAAGATATTCTGATTGATCCAAAAGAGCGCTCGACTGCAAGGCATGGGCAGATGGTGGTAGTTGATATCATTCAGCGACCCAGTAAACGTAGTAATGCCGTTGGCAAAGTATCCGAGGTATTAGGCGATTACATGGCGCCAGGTATGGAAATAGATATAGCACTACGAGCACATGATTTACCACATGAATTTCCTAGTAGTGTGCTTGAGCAAGTTAATCAGATCAATGACGAAGTGGATGAACCGGCGAAGGCTAACAGAAAAGATTTACGCAAACTTCCTTTAGTTACCATAGATGGTGAAGATGCACGAGATTTTGATGATGCAGTATATTGTCAAAAAGAACCAACCGGTGGATGGCGTTTATGGGTGGCAATTGCCGATGTAAGTTATTATGTGCGTCCAGGAAGTGCCTTAGATGATGAAGCAATAGCGCGAGGAAATTCCGTATATTTTCCTAGCCAAGTTATCCCGATGCTGCCAGAGAAACTATCGAACGGCTTATGTTCTTTAAACCCTGATGTTGATCGTTTGGCAATGGTGTGTGAAATGACGATAAATACTGAAGGAGAGTTAGCTGAAAGTATATTTTATCCCGCGGTTATTAAATCACATGCACGTTTTACGTATACGAAAGTTGCTGCAATATTAAATGATGATCAAGAACTTAGAGAGCAATATGCTGACAGAGTGCCTGAACTTGAAACACTGAATCAATTATATTTAGCGCTAAAAATAGCGCGAGAAAAAAGAGGTGCGATTGCTTTTGAAACACAAGAAACACGCTTTGTGTTTAACGAACATCGTAAAATTGAGTCTATAGAGCCTTTATTACGAAATGATGCCCATAAAATAATTGAAGAGTGCATGATTCTCGCAAATGTCGCTACAGCAAACTTTGTTTTAGCGCATCAAAAACCTGGGCTATATCGCGTACATGATAAGCCTAACGATGAAAAATTTACGCATTTTGTAAACTACTTAGCGGAGCTAGGTATTACTATGCCGCTAAAAGGGGCGATGGAAGATGGGCCTGAGCCTGCTGACTACAGCGCAATTTTAGCAACAATAGAAGGCAGGCCAGAACAAGAGCTAATACAAACCATGTTACTTCGTTCGATGAAGCAGGCTGTTTATCAGCATGACAATATTGGTCATTTTGGTTTAGCGTTAGCATCATATAGCCATTTTACGTCTCCGATCAGGCGTTATCCTGATTTAGTCATCCACCGTGTGATTAAAGCAATATTGCAATCGCAATCAGCTTCTGAGGCAAATGAAGGGCATCATCTTTACGAACAGCAGCAAATCGCTGAATTGGGCGAACATTGTTCTATGACAGAACGAAGAGCGGATGATGCAACGCGCGATGTTGCAGATTGGCTTAAATGTGAATTTATGCAAGATCATGTAGGAGATGTTTTTACCGGGGTAATTTCTACTGTTACTAACTTTGGCCTATTTGTCCGCTTGCATAACATTCATATCGAAGGATTAGTGCATATTACTTCTTTAGGTCATGATTTTTATCACTTTGATGATGCGCGTATGTGTTTGACGGGAGATAAAACCGGCAATAGTTTTCACGTAGGTGATGAATTGGAAGTGCAAGTTGCTGCGGTAAACTTAGAAGAAAAGAAAATTGATTTAGTATTGGTGGATACCCTTAACAAGGTTGCTAAAAAACCCGTTAAGACGGCAGCAACGAAAACCAGAAAGCGCAAATTACAAAAAAATGTTGATAAAAAAAACTCACCAGCAACATCGAAAAAACAATCAAAAGCAAGCCAGAAAAAAAACAACAATAATAAGAAATCACGTCCTGGTAAAAATGCGAGAAAGAAAACAAAAGGTTAAATGATAAAATGGCTAAACATGACGAATTGGCTTTTGGTATTCATGCTGTAACAGCACTAATTGAAAACCAACCGGAACGCTTTAAAGAATTATTTCTATTAAAAGGTCGTGATGACCAACGATTATCTACAATTGTTAATTTATCAAGAAAGTATGGCATTCCTACGCAAGTAGTACAGAGAAAGGTGCTTGACGATAAAGCGAAAGGTGAGCAACACCAAGGTGTACTAGCAAGAATAACTCCAGAGAAACAGTTGTCAGAAGCTGATTTAGATGATGTGTTATTCGCTGCTGAACGTAAAAATGAATTACCTTTTTTACTGATTTTAGATGGCGTGACTGATCCGCATAATTTAGGTGCATGCTTACGTAATGCCGATGCGGCAGGGGTGCAGGCGATTATTGTACCTAAAGATAACGCGGCACGAATAAGCGCCACCGTACGAAAAGTTGCGGTTGGCGCAGCTGAAACTGTACCGTTGATTCAAGTGACTAACTTAGCCAGAACCATGAAGTCTTTACAGCAACAAGGTATCTGGTTGGTCGGCACCGCAGGCGAAACTGATTGTTCCTTATATGATGATGTAAAACTAGATGGCCCAATGGCACTTGTCATGGGGGCAGAAGGTAAAGGTATGCGTAGATTGACTAAAGAAAATTGCGATCAACTTGTTAAGCTGCCAATGGCTGGGAATGTTTCAAGTTTAAATGTATCAGTGGCAACAGGTATTTGTTTATTTGAAATTGTTCGTCAGCGTCAAGCCAAAATGCTGCAAAAATAAACGCGAAAGGTCAACAGACCCTAAATAAATAGCTACGCTGTTCATTTATTTTGTTTATTATAATACCCATTAGATTAATAACTTAAACCGTTGATCTAGTGGGCGCACATTGCTGCAGTAACATCACCATTAACGATAGTTAAAAAGGGGTAAACTTATACTTAACATACTTATTTACCTTGTTGTATTATTGCTAAGTACTTTAACCTATGCACAATTCAATGAAGATAACCTAATAAAGCTTGCTGTCTCTAATGTTACGAAAGGACCAGCGGCGCAAATTGGTATCAGGTTAAATCAGGGAGCAGAGGTTTATTTTCAGAAAGTAAATCATCAGAATGAACTTCCAGGCTATCGTATTGAAATGACACATCGAAATGATAGTTATGAACCGTTCAATACGCTTAAAAATACGCAATATTTTCTTCAGCAAGGTGATTTTTTTGCTTTCTTTAATTATGTAGGTACACCGACAACTGCAGCTATTCTCGAGACCATTAAAAATAATAAGTTACCATTTTTAACCCCTTTTACCGGTGCATATTTTCTTCGAAAGCCAGCAATTAAAAATATTTTTACCTTGCGAGCTAGCTATTATCAAGAAGTAAAGGCGCAACTTGATTACCTTATAAATACCAGAGGATTTAAAAATATCGGTTTATTGATCCAAGCGGATGATTTTGGCTATGCGGTCGAGAAAGGTTATAAGAAAATTATGGAAAGCTATCATGTCACGCCTACGATAACGGCAAGATATCGAAGAAATACCGAAGATATACAAACTGCATTAATGTTGTTGCGTAAACACAAAGTTGAAGCGGTCGCTTTTGTGGGAACATATAAACCATTGTCAACATTAATTAACCAAGCGTATGAGCAAGATTTTACGCCATTTTTTTCAAGTGTATCCTTTATTTCAAGTGCTGACTTATTCCCATTACTTAAATACCACAGTGATGTATTGATCACTGAAGTCTTTCCCGATCCAAAAGATTGCAAAAAAGCATATTGTCGTCAATTTGTTGAAGACATGAACGCTGCTGGTTATTCTGACTTGGATCGTATTCAATTAGAAGGGTATATGAATGGCTATTTATTTACTCAAGTAGCTAAGCAATGCATCAACACTATGACTCCAACTTGCTTTTTGAATGAAATACAAAATTTTTCATCGCAACAGCTTGATATTAAAATTGAATTTTCACCGTTAGAACATCAGGGCCTTAACAACGTTTACTTAAACATCTATTCACCTGTTAGACAGTAAAATGCTTACCGCGTCGGTGATTAAATAATCACTAAATAAGCTTGCCTTTATCGGTTGTTTTACCTACAATACGCGACCTTAAATCAGCCTGAACATATTTTTGTTCCTTGCCTCAATACTGGTGCTTTGGGCTGAGCCAGCTAAGAGGCTACAACCGTAAGGAGCTCGTAATGCGTCATTACGAAATCGTATTTATGGTTCACCCTGATCAGAGTGAACAAGTGTCTGGTATGATCCAGCGCTATACTGACTTGATCAACGCCGCTGAAGGTAAAATCCACCGTCTTGAAGACTGGGGTCGCCGTCAGTTAGCATACCCAATCAACAAACTGCATAAAGCACACTACGTTTTAATTAACGTTGAAGCGCCGCAATCAGTTATTGATGAATTAGAAACTTCTTTCCGTTATAACGACGTTGTTATTCGTAACATGATCATGCGTACTAAAGGCGCGGTAACTGAAGCATCACCTATGGCTGTTGCTAAAGATGACCGTCGCGAAGTGAAGAAAGAGGTTACTGAAGCGCCAGCTGCTAAAGTTGAAGAAAAAACTGAAGAAGCTGCAAGCGAAGAATAAGTAATCTGTGGTTGATAATCACTTAGTGTTAGTTGGGGAACTGGTGAAAAAACCTAGTTTTTCAACAAGTCCTGCAGGTATAGAGCATTGCCAATTTTCAATTGATCATCGCTCAATGCAACAAGAAGCTGGCTTAAATCGTCAAGCGTTTGTTCGAATACAGGTAGTGGCAACAGGTGAATTAACCCACATAACGCGTGAGTTCATTGCAAGAGATGTAGTTAAAGTGACTGGTTTTATCAACCGTCATGAATCAAGAAATGGTAACCCAATTCTCGTACTGCATGCCTCGCAAATAGAAAAGATAAATTAGGAGAAATCCATGTCTCGTTTTTTTAGACGTCGTAAGTTTTGCCGCTTTTCAGCGGAAGGCGCTAGCGAAATTGATTATAAAGATATCGCTACGTTAAAAAATTATATCACTGAAAGTGGTAAAATCGTTCCTAGCCGTATCACTGGTACAAGTGCTAAATATCAACGTCAACTTGGTCGTGCGATCAAGCGTGCTCGTTACTTAGCATTATTACCGTATACTGATTTACACAAGTAACCTAATAAGGGGTTTTGAAAATGGAAGTAATTCTTCTTGATAAAATCGCCAAATTAGGCGGCCTTGGTGACAAGGTAACTGTTAAGTCTGGTTATGCACGTAACTTCTTATTACCTCAAGGTAAAGCTGTTTTCGCATCTAAAGCAAACGTTGAGCACTTTGAAGCTCGTCGTGCTGATTTAGAAAAGAAATTAGCGGATGACTTAGCTGCTGCAGAAGCACGTGCTGCTAAATTAGTAGAACTTGCTGAAGTAACAATCGCTTCTAAAGCTGGTGACGAAGGTAAATTATTCGGTTCAATTGGTACTCGTGACATCGCTGATGCGATCACTGAAGCGGGTGTTGAAGTTGTTAAAGCTGAAGTACGTTTACCACACGGTTCAATCCGTGAAACAGGTGAGTTCGATATCGCTATTCACTTGCACACAGATGTAGATTCAAGCATTAAAGTTGTTGTTATCGCTGAAGCGTAATTACAACTTAGCTTTATATGAAAACGCTGTAACTTAGGTTACAGCGTTTTTTTTTACTTTTATTTTAGCCAATCAGTGTTGATTGCATAATTTTAGCTACACTTTGATTAGAATCTACAAACACATCAAGGTTAATGGTCAAGCTAACATCATCTTCACCAGTGGTATTATTGTCTTTATTGTACCTGATAACAGTCATTATCACTGGGGCATCGCTATTACTTTGGTTTAATAATCAAATATTACTTGCGAGCTTGCTCACGTTCGTTCTTTTGGCGATCATCGTTACTATCTACCTTCTACATAAAAAAGTCATACCTAAATATAAAAGATATCTCGTTGTAGAAAATTGGGCGTACTTAGCCAATATTTGCCATGAGTATCAAGATTTAGTTGGGCAAGACGTTATTGCTCGAATGGTAAACCGATTAGTCACTAAAGGTCGTGATGTTGATAATATTGACAGCATGATTGATAAAGGTATTAGAAGTAAAATATTACTCGATGAAGATACTGGGCTTGGCAATAGAGAATTTTTTGATCATCGTCTTGATGCGTTACTTAAAGAAGAAGGTATACAAGGAGCTGTTTACTTTATTCATTTTAATGAAGGCGAACTTGTTTATACGCTTCATGGGAGAACAGCGGTAACGCAAATTTTCAATCAGGTGATCGCCAGTATTAATATGTTGCTACATAAATTATCGGGTTGTTATTTAACACGCCGAGGTACCTATGAACTTGCGTTGATAGCGCCAGGTGTTTATATCACTGAAGCAGAACAATTAGCGCAACGCATGATCAAAACCTTATCAAGTATAGCCTTACCGATAGGCGTAGAACGAGATTCTTTTGTGCATATCGGTGTAAGCTATTTTTCTCAAGCTGAGAATAGCTATCAAATTAAATCTGAAGCTGATATGGCGCTACGATCAGCGCAATTACAAGGCCCTTCTCAATGGTTTATGTTTGAACCTGGTGAGGTGGAACATGTGCGTGCTAAAGGTTCATTACAATGGAGAACTTTTTTGGAAAAAGCCATTGCAAGAAATGCCTTTGTGTTATTTTTTCAACCCGTACTTGCTGCAACCAACGAAAAATCTTTACATCATGAAGTATTGGCCAAAGTGCGTGATGAAGACGGGCAATTGATTAACGCACGCGTCTTTTTACCAATGGCGGTGAAAAGTGGTGTGATTAAAGAGGTTGATTTTTTAGTGTTATCACAAGTCTGCCGTTTATTGAATTACGATCGACATTTAACTGAAAGTTGTAGTTTAAATTTATCGATTGAGAGTTTGTTATCGAAAAACTTGCTCGGCAAGTTTAAAGAAATTCTTGTTCGCTATCCAAAAATATCATCACAACTGATTGTAGAGATATCAGAATATCATTTAGTCAATGAGTATTTACAGCTAAAGCCTGTATTATCACAGTTACAGTCACTTGGGATCCGGTTATTTATTGACAAGGTTGGACAATATATTGAAAGTGTTGATTACTTAAAGGAATGTCCAATCAGTGCGATTAAGCTTCATGCCAGTATTGTTATTAATATTCATCAGCGTTCTGAAAATCAAATTTTCGTGAAAAGTCTAGTAAAAATCTGCCAATCTCAACAAGTTGACATTTACGCCTTTGGTGTCGAATGCGCTGAAGAGTGGCGAACGTTAAAAAAATTAGGCGTGAACGGCGGACAAGGACACTACTTTACTGAGCCTATGTCGCAGGTGGCAAAAGCCATTCATCAGCCTTAATTTTTTTTTGCTCAATAAGTCCGTGCAAACCTTGTAGCCCGCCTGTATGTAATATCACAATGCGGTGGCCAGCAGGGAAAAAGCCTTGCTCGATCAACGTTAATAGCGCTAAGATCATTTTTCCTGAATAAATGGGCTCTAACGGTAATTGCGTTAACTGGCTAAATTCACACATTTTTGATAAATCTTCAGCACAAAACTTTGCATACCCTCCACCATGAAAATTCGTGAATAGTTGCCAGTTTTGTGCGTTACAATGATGTGACTGCAGCAGTGATTGAATGTGTTCATGTAAATACTCTGCTTGTTTTAATACCGCAATACCGAGAATATTATGTTGTTGTTTGTCCCCTGCAACTATTCCTGAAATCGTGCCTGCACTTCCAACTGGGGTAATAATCGTATCAAATTCAACTTGGCTATTTAGCTCATCACATAATTCGCTGACACCTTTTAAAGCAAGAGAATTACTGCCACCCTCAGGAATAATAAAATGGTCAGGGTAACGTGATTTTAAGTCTGCTAAGTAGGTTTCATCGTGGCGTAACTTGTAGGTTTTTCGATCAATAAAATCTAAAGTCATACCCCATTGCTTGGCCTGCGTCAGCGTTGCATTGGTTTCATAATGCTGTTCACCACGTACCATGCCAATTGCATGTATTTGTTGTTGCTGACAAGCATAAGCGAGTGCATGAAGGTGATTTGAATATCCGCCACCAAAACTGAGAGCGCCACGATAACCTAAAGATTTTGCGTGCTGTAAATTATAGTTTAACTTCCGCCATTTATTACCCGACACAACGGGGTGAATAAGATCATCGCGTTTTACGTAAACAGTCAGTTTATGTTTTGTGAATAACGGATGTTCAATGACTTGAACAGGAGAAGGTAAATTAGCAGAAGATATCATGATGACGATAAGTATATACTTTGTTGGTGTGGTTGCGGGCTATTTCACAACATTTAGAGAGACTATAAATGTTTAATAATGAAATATTAACTAAAAAACTTGCGGATATATACGAATAAGTGATAATGAAAAACATGGCGACTCTTATAAACAACAATAATATCAATTAAATGTCACTAGCGTCACGGATTCAACAAGTATTTAAACCTCGCGGATCAAGCAGTATCGTTGGGCTTAGTCTACAACAGCGCTCTATTCATCTATGTTCTTTAGATCATAGTCTTAATGCGCGTTGTAAGTTAATAGAGCTAACAGATGGCGATTTCAATTCGGCATTTACTCGTGTGCATCAAAAATATAAACCAAGTGGTCAGTGCCATTTAGTTTTGTCTTCGAAACATAACCAAGTGGTACAAATTGATAAACCTGCTTTGCCGGAAGAAGAAATCAACAGTGCGTTAAAATGGCAAATCAAAGATTTAGTGTCAATTCCTCCAGAGAATATGGTGATTGACTATTTTGATGCACCTAAAACGTCAAGTGACAGTGATAAAATACATGTGATTTGTGCGGCGAAAGATATGTTAGCAACGTGGTTAACATCATTGAATACTCAACAACTTAGTGTCGCATCAATTACTATTGAAGAGTTTGCCTTTGCTGCTTTAATGCCGAATATTGATGACGCTAAAATTCTATTATGCCAACAACCTAATGAAGATATGTTATTGCTCATTGTTAAACAAGGGCGATTATACTTTCAAAGACGACTTCGAGGTATGGCGCAAATTGGTGAGAAAACAGAACAAGAACTTAGTTTTGGTACGATTGACTCATTGAGTTTAGAAATTCAGCGTTCTATGGATTACTTTGAGCGACAAATGAAACAAGCACCAATAAAAAGTATTGAGGTGTTAGTGCCCATTGAAAACGAAGCTTATTTAGCACGGTGTTTAGCTGAAAATGCTAATGTTGCGGTCAATTTATTTACTATGCCAGAAGGTTTTGAACCATATCGTACCTACGCGGCTAGTTTAGGAGCAACACGTATTCAAGCAATGTCTGAGGTTGTCGATGGCTAAGTATTCGATAAATTTATTACAACCTGAACTTATTGCTAAACAGCCTACGTGGACGTTAGCCCGTGTCGTATCCTTATGGGTGTTTGTATTTATTGCCATGCTTTTGTGGCTAACGTGGTCGCACTATCAGCTTAATGACAGTAAAAAGCAAGTAGCGAAATCAACATTAGCAAAAGAAGCTATAGTTACTCAGCAAATGACGCTCGAAAGTCAAGTAGCATCAAACAAAGCTGATACAGCCCTGGTAGAACAATTAGCAACCGTTAAATTACTGTTTAAAAATAAACAATTATTGCATCAGCAGTTAACGGATACCTCTTCCACACATGCTGCTGGATTTTCAGCGGCAATGACTGAGTTATCGCAATATCATCATCGCGATATTAGCTTAAAGCAGGTGACAATTTCAGGGAATTATATTCGCTTTTCCGGGGTAGCACATACGCCAGAAAGTGTACCTTTGTGGTTAGCGGCATTTGAGCAATCAACGTTTCTTTCTGGGCATGTTTTTAGTCACTTCACCTTACAAGAAAATGATCAAAAGCTAACGGAGTTTGTCATAAGTTCTCGTCAACAGACAGGCAAGGAGCAATAAGATGAAGCAACGTTGGCAAATATATGCTGATAAGTTCTTGCAGATCACACCTCGAGAACAATACTTGATCATCCTAACTGGCTTGATTGCGATTATCTTCATTATATTTAGTATGTTCATTGACGATAATTTACTACAAATTGAAAAGCTTACTAAACAGCATCAACAAAATGTAGCTGATATTCAATCAACACAAATGACGGTTGATGTGCTTGCTGAGGCATTAAAGACAGATCCTAATGATGCGATCCGCAAACAGCTGAGCCAATATCAATTACAAATGAGTGAAGTTGATCAACAGCTTAGTTTATTGGCGTCAGATCTTATTAACCCCATTCAAATGCGGCATGCACTTATTGATCTATTGTCATCAAAAAAAGCTGTTTCGTTAACATCGTTCGATGTTTTTGCCGCAGAGCCTATGGAGTTAACTCCTGAAACTGAAAAGAAAAACGTTGCTGAACAACCTTTACCGGTACAATCATTATCATTGTATAAACATGGTGTTAAATTAACATTATCCGGAGATTATTTCGCACTAAAAGACTATATAGCAGCTTTAGAAAAACTGAAATGGAAGTTCTTCTGGCAAACATTTGATTATCAGTTAATGGCGTACCCTAAGGGTGAATTAACAATAACGATGTATAGCTTAAGCACGAATAAGGAGTTTTTAGGTGTATAAAGTATTGTTAAGTTTAGTGCTCGTTTCTTTTGTTAGCCTTGGGCAATCTAATGACCCAACAAAACCACTATTAAAGCAAGAAGTTGCCAGTGAACAACAGCAAGCTAACGCTGAACTTGTGCTTCAAAGCATTGTGCAATCAGGTAAACAATTTAACGTTGTTATTAATGGTACCTTGTTAAAACAAGGTGATAAGCTAAATCAATACCGATTGACTAAGGTTACACCGCGTTACGTATTACTTTCGTCTGATGAGAAAAATATAAAGCTGTCATTGTTCTCGTCCGTTGTCGACAATTCAAAGAAAAAAGATAATTAACTATGAATCAGCCTTCAAAAAGTTTGTTACTAGGTGCAATGACAATCTTCTTAGCGAGTTGTCAATCTGTTCCACCACAACCCAAACATATTACCGACGAATTAGATAAAGCAATTGCTTCTGCAGAGAATACTAAAGCACCTAAACCCCTTGCGAGTCTTCCATCGGCGGTGCAGCAAGACTTAATGCAACAGAGTATGAATCAAGCAAGGCAAGGCTTATTATCTGAGAAGCGATTAGATATTGGTGCGAGTGGTGTTGATGCGCAAGCATTTTTTGCCGCGTTGGTAGAAGATTCTAGTTATAGTGTTGCTGTGCATCCAGGCGTGACCGGAGCAATTACCTTAAATTTAAAAGATGTCACACTGAATGAAGCGCTCGATGTTGTAGAGCAATTATATGGTTATGAAATTCACCAAACAGGCCAAGTTATTCAGATTTACCCGGCAGGTATTCGTACTGAAACAATACCATTAGATTATTTATTTATTACTCGTGGTGGTTTTTCTACCATGAGTGTTAATTCAGGTGGTGTTGGTAATGCTGATAGTAATAACGGTGGTCAAAATAATGGCAACAATAACTCGAACAACAATAACCGACAAAATCAAAATGGTAACGGTGGTCAAAATAATCAATCGGCACAAATGAATGTTAATGGCACCAACGTATACACTGAGAATAAATCAGATTTTTGGAAAGAACTTGAAGAAAATTTAGAAAATTTAATCGGCGCAAGTGACAACTCAGAAAGCTCAGTGGTGGTATCTCCTCAGTCAGGTTTAGTGACAGTGCGAGCATATCCGAAAGATATCAAAGCAATTAAGCGTTTTTTAACCGGTACGCAAGAATTATTGCGTCGACAAGTGATTATTGAAGCAAAAATATTGGAAGTCACCTTAAATGATGATTACCAACAAGGGATAGAATGGGAAAGCATCCTTGGTAGCTTACATCGTGGTTTTAACGAAACCGCAATTGGTTTTAGTACCACTGGAAATATCGAAGGTAATGCTATTTCAAACACTATCGGTGGTGTTACTGGCATTAGCTTCTTTAAGAACACTGATTTTTCAGGGGTATTACGGTTACTATCGACACAAGGGAATGTACAAGTGCTTTCTAGCCCTCGTATTACGGCAACGAATAACCAAAAGGCGGTGATAAAAGTTGGTGATGATGAGTTTTTTGTCACTGAAGTTTCATCAACGACTACAACCGGTACTGCTACCACTACCACGCCAGAAATAGAATTAACGCCCTTTTTCTCAGGTATAGCGCTAGACGTTACACCGCAAATAGATGCTAATGGCGAAGTTATTCTTCATGTTCACCCATCGGTGACAACAGTACAAGAGAAAACAAAAACCATACGCTTAGATGGTCAAGATTATGTGTTACCTCTGGCGCAAAGTAGCGTTAGAGAATCAGATACTGTCGTTAGGGCAAAGTCAGGTGAAATTATCGTTATTGGTGGTCTTATAGAAACCACTAAAATTGATATGGAGTCTAAAACACCGTTACTAGGTGATATTCCATTGATGGGTGAACTGTTTAAAAGCAAAAGTCAAAGTACCCAGAAGAAAGAGCTGGTACTGATGTTGAAACCGATAGTGACTGGTCAAGATACTTGGAAAAGCCAATTAGAAGATGCTCGACAATTATTGAAACAATGGTTTCCTGAAGAAGACACGCAATAAGCGCCTTAGGCATTTATATGTATCTTTATCATTTTGGTTTACGTGAATTACCGTTTACCCTAACCCCAAATACTAACTTTTATTTGGGGATTGCACCGCACTATGAAGCCTTTGAAGTATTGCTGACAGCGTTAAAGACAGGTGAAGGCTTCATCAAGGTTATTGGTGAGGTTGGTACAGGAAAAACACTGCTATGTCGTAAGTTATTGAATGAAATACCAGAGCATTTTGTAACAGCTTATATACCTAACCCGTACTTACAACCAGATGAGCTTCGACGAGCAGTCGCGGTAGAGTTAGGTGTTAAACAAGCTCAAAGAATGTCGGTGCAACTGTTAACGCAACGTATTCAGGAACGACTTCTAACATTACACAGTCAAGGTCATTCAGTGGTACTCATTTTGGATGAAGCACAGGCGTTGCCGGCTGAAAGCTTAGAAGCATTAAGGCTTTTTACCAACTTAGAAACAGAAACACGAAAATTACTGCAAGTGGTGTTATTTGCGCAACCTGAACTTGATCAGCGATTAAATGAAACAAGGTTTAGACAATTAAAGCAACGCATCACTTTTTCATATGGTTTACGAGCTATGACTGGTGAAGAAGTTGCACAGTATATTGATCATCGTATGCATATTGCTGGCTATAAAGGTGCGCAGTTGTTTGATAAAAATTTATGTCAACAGATCGCAAAAGTTACAGAAGGCATTCCGAGGCTAGTCAATATTTTATGCCATAAAATGCTGATGTTAAGCTATGGACAAGGAACCTACCAATTGACTAAAACACATCTTAAACTTGCCGTAAAAGATACAGAAGCAACAGTTGAAAAAGCAGTAAGGGTTAATGGCTGGTTTGCTAGCGGTGTGCTATTGAGTATGTTATTGATAGGGTGGTACTTCCTTGGAGAAATGCTGTGAGTGTAATTAACCAAATGCTAAAAGATTTAGATCAGCGCCAAGGTGATGAATTAATAAATAACGAAAGGCAGCACATATTTGCTACTCAACGTCAGCCAAAAAAAACATGGTTACTTATACTGCTTAGTTTGGTTTTAATTAATGTTTTTGCCTTAATTATTTGGTGGCAATACCAAGAAAATCAACAATTAAAAGCTCAGCAAAATATAACTTCAACGACTAACATTGCAAGTGAACAGCTTGAACATCAAGTAAAGTCACCGGCGGCCAGCATTAAGGAGTCTTCCCTTCAACGTTCGATTGATACTGAACGCCAAAATACGGTAGTTAAACAGTCTGTAAATCGAGTTGATGAAAATACAAGTTCGCAGGTTACCGAACAACAAAACGAAAACCAACAAATTGCTTTATCAATACAGAAAAATGTGCCATCGAACAATAGCAATGAACAGGTACACAGGCAGCAACCTACAACAACTAACAATACAGTTAAGCAACAAGAGAATGATACGGCTCAACAACACGTGAGCTCAAAAACTGACAGTAAACCAACACTTTCAATTGCACGTAAACAGTTAACGCCGAAAGAACTCGTTGATCAAAAAACAAATGCAGCTCAACAAGCCATAGAACGAAGTGAGATCAAACAAGCGGAACAACTTCTAGAAGAAATTTTATTAATACAACCAACACATCATTCAAGCAGAAAACAGCTTGCTGCACTCTGGTTTGGCCGACAAGATTATCGTGCGGCTTTAAATGTGTTGTTTCAAGGGATTTCACTCGCACCGCAAAACCCTGATTTTAGGATAATGCAAGCACGTATTTATATTAAGCAAGGCATGCTTTCAAATGCTATTGCAAGTTTGCTGCCGCTTGCCAAGGTCGATAATGTTGAATTTCAATCGCTTTTGGCATCGTTAACTCAGCAAGTGGGCGATCATAAAAAATCCGCAGCAGCGTATTTACGCCTTACTCAACTACAGCCTGCTCAAGGAAAGTGGTGGCTAGGATATGCCGTTGCATTAGATAGCCAAGGCGAATTTAACTTAGCGAAAAGTGCGTACCGTCAAACTCAACAAACGAATGATATATCTGAAAGTACTCGTCAGTTTATTCGTCAACGACTGACAGAGTTAGGAGAATAACACTATGGCTGCCCCTAAATTAAAAATGCGACTTGGTGATTTGCTTGTTCATGAGCATATCATTACTAATGAACAATTAATGCAAGCACTAAATAGTCAAAAATCAACGGGTAGAAAACTTGGTGATACCTTAATTGAATTAGGTTATTTAGGAGAAAGACAACTTCTAGAATTTCTTGCACAACAACTTGATGTGCCATTTTTAGATATTAGTCAGCGTAGAATTCCGACTGAAGTCGCAAAATTATTACCAGAAGTACATGCCCGACGTTTAAGAGCACTCATCATTGAAGATCAAGGTGATGCAGTACTTGTAGGCATGAGTGATCCTGCTGATTTAGGTGGTTTAGATCAGCTTGAAGATATGCTTTCGCCGCGCAGTATAAAGCTTGCCGTTGTGATGGAATCGCAACTATACCAAGCTTTTGATGGTTTATATCGCCGTACAGCGGATATAGAATCTTTCGCTAGCCAATTAGAAGAAGAATACGATCAATCTTCTGAATTCGATTTAACGACTTCGTTTGTCGATGAGGGCGGTGATGCAACCGTAGGGAAGTTATTACAATCAGTATTTGAAGATGCCGTGCAAATGCGTGCATCAGATATCCATATAGAGCCGGATGAAAACCTTTTACGTATTCGCCAACGTATTGATGGTGTGTTGCAAGAAAATGTATTAAAAGAAAATAAAATAGCCTCCGCCATGGTCTTACGGTTAAAACTCATGGCAGGGTTAGATATTTCAGAAAAGCGTTTACCACAAGATGGCCGTTTTAACTTAAAAATTAAAGGTCATAGCATTGATGTGCGTATGTCGACAATGCCGGTTCAACATGGCGAGTCAGTGGTTATGCGTTTGTTAGATCAATCAGCAGGTTTACTGTCGCTTGATGAAACGGGTATGCCTGCTGAGCTAGTTGCACGGGTACGACATCAAATAACCCGTCCGCACGGCATGGTGTTGGTTACTGGCCCCACAGGTAGCGGTAAAACAACTACATTATATGGTGCGTTAAGTGAACTAAACCAGTCATCTAAAAAAATAATCACGGTTGAAGATCCCGTAGAATATCGTTTACCACGTATTAATCAGGTACAAGTTAACAGTAAAATAAATTTAAGCTTTTCAGGGGTGTTGCGTACGGCATTACGCCAAGATCCTGATATTATCATGGTGGGTGAGATGCGTGATCATGAAACCGTTGAAATTGGTTTACGAGGCGCATTAACAGGTCACTTGGTGCTATCAACTTTACATACTAATGATGCTATAACTAGCGCATTAAGATTGATAGATATGGGCGCAGCAGGTTTTTTAGTGGGTAGCTCTTTACGTGCGATTATTGCCCAGCGGTTGGTACGACGCGTATGTGAAAGTTGTGCAAGTGAGCATGAACCAACCAGCCAAGAAAAAATGTGGTTATCCCACTTAGCAGGAGAGAAAGCCACACAAGCAAGTTATAAACAAGGGACAGGTTGCCAATCGTGTCAATATACAGGCTATAAAGGCAGAATTGGTGTATTTGAATTGTTAGAAATGAATGAACCGATGATGGCGGCATTAAAAAGAGATGATGCTGAAATGTTTACTGAGCAAGCAAAAGCACACCCTAGGTTTATTCCTTTAGCGATGGCTGCTTTTGATTATGCCGCCCAAGGAATAACGACCGTTGAAGAAGTGTTACGCCTTGTTGAAATGGTTGATGTGAGCGAGTAACAAGATATGGCGGCATTTGATTATATTGGTAGAAATAGCAGCGGCACCCAGGTAAAGGGGTCAATTGAAGCCGCTAATGCTACGGCTGTAGCCGAGCAGCTAAATCGCCAGCAAATAATTCCAATCGCCATTGAGCCAAGTAAAAACAAATCAGGTGATGCCAATAATCAGTTGGATTTGGCGCAAATATTTGGTTCTTCACCTGTATCGTTAGATGATTTGATCGTGTTTTGTCGCCAGATGTATGCCTTAGTTCGTTCAGGGGTTCCCATTTTACGTGCTATCAATGGCATGGCAGATTCCAGCACGAACAAACAGTTAAAAAAAGCGTTAGTCGAGATAGCATCACAGTTAGAAGGGGGGTATGCGCTTTCTTCTGCGTTAAACCATCACCCGAGAATTTTTACGCCACTGTTTATTTCTTTGGTTCACGTAGGTGAAAATACCGGACAACTTGAACAAGCCTTTGCGAAATTAGCCAGTTATTTTGAACGTGAACAAGAGACGAGAAAACGCATTAAAACGGCCTTACGTTATCCGTCTTTTGTGATCATTGCGATTGTTATTGCCATTGTTATTTTAAATATTTTTGTTATTCCAACCTTTGCTGATATGTTTTCTAAGTTAGGTGCCGAGTTACCTTGGGCAACTAAAGCGTTAATTAATAGTTCGGCTTTTTTCTTAACATATTGGCCGCATATGCTCATTGTGTGTGTGCTTAGCTTTTTTGGCACGCGAAGTTATTTAAAAACCACTGATGGCCAATATCGCTGGGATCGTATCAAAACACGCTTGCCAATTGTTGGCTCTATTATTGAACGTTCGATACTTGCACGCTTTTCACATAGTTTTGCCATTGTACTAAAAGCTGGTGTGCCGATGACTACAGGTCTATCATTAGTATCAGAAGCTGTTGATAACAGCTATATGGGCAAGAAAATAGTTGCAATGCGTACCGCAATCGAGAGTGGAGAAAGTTTACTGCGTTCAGCAATAGCGAGTGAGTTGTTTACCCCGTTAGTATTACAGATGGTCGCTGTTGGTGAAGAAACTGGCCGAGTTGATGAGCTATTGCAAGAGGTAGCGGAATATTATGAACGTGAAGTTGATTACGAATTAAGTACGTTAACCGCTAAAATCGAACCTATTTTGATAGCGGTTGTTGCGGCCATGGTGCTCATTTTAGCTTTAGGTATATTTACACCAATGTGGGATATGATGTCTGCGTTTAAGGGGTAAAAATGACACAGCAAGAGCAGTCAAATAGCCGAGAAAAATCGCTCAGTGAAAATATTATTATTATTACGTTAGTGGCTTGCTTAATGTCAGTATTTATTTATTATTTCTTTAAGCAAGAACAACGCTTTACTAAAGTTAGCTTTGAAACCGCAGCATCAACGTTTGCTACAAGAGTAATGTCGATAAGAGCGCAATGGTTTATGGAAAATCAACCAAGTGTTGTTACTATTAAGAAAGAAGATATGACGATTTCTGTAAATGGGAAAGGCTGGGTTGACTTTCAGCAGGTTAACAATAATTGTGGCAAGATTTGGCAAGTTGTTATGCAATCACCGTTAACTTTTATGAACCAACCTGTCGCTGCTATTGAAAGGTTTAGAGAAAAGCCGACCTTGCAAAGAAGTTGTCGGTATCAACTTGCTAGCGGAGAATACTTTGACTATGCCCTGCAAACAGGTACAGTGAGTCAGGTAATGGTAATAAAATAAAAAGGCGTCAATGTTAATAATCATTAGTAAATATAAACCAGTGACTTATTAGTTAAAACGTTGTTAGAATAATTTTAAGATCTTAATTGAGGTTGTGTCATATGAAAAAGCAATCAGGTTTCACATTGATTGAACTGGTTATCGTTGTTGTAATTTTGGGTTTTCTTGCGGTAACAGCAATACCTAAGTTTTTAGATTTAACCGATCGTGCTAAAGAAGCCAATATTGAAGGTATGGCCGGCGGCTTTGCAACGGGAATATCGCTGGCGAGAGCGCAATGGGAAGCGTTAGGTCGAGAACAAGATACTGGTGGCCGTAATGTGGTCACTTATGACGGAACAGAAGTGCTATTAACCACAGAAGCTGCCGGTATTCGCCCTGGTTATGTGGTGGGTTCTACGGCTGTGAGCAATGATGGTGCAAGTCTAGGTGGTGGTTTTGATGCTGCAAATTGTGTTGACGTTTGGAACAGTATTTTACAGCAACCACCTAAAGTAACGGATGTTCCTGGTACCTTAAATAGCGACACTAGTATGCAATATTATGTAGCAAAAACCGGTACAGGTGCTGCAAGTTCGTGTTTTTATTACTTGAAAGAAACCATTGCGAAAGACACTAATGGCGATTACGATGTTACTAACATCAATAACGTTGCTAACTACTTTACATATCAACCTGCAAACAGTGCGGTTGCAATAACAATAAATAATTAATAACCGTTCGGGGATTTACTATGAAAAAATTATCAAATGTTAAAGGTTTTACCTTAATCGAACTTGTTGTGGTGATTGTCATTTTAGGTATTTTAGCGGCAACAGCTGCGCCTAAATTTATCGACCTAACTGGGGATGCAAAAGCGTCAGTGATGCAAGGTGTACAAGGCTCAGTTAATTCTGCCGCTGATTTGGTTCACGCTAAGGCATTAGTTGAAGGAGCCATATCTACAGGTGATTCAATTACTGTAGCGGGCTCATCCGTAGACCTAGAATACGGTTGGCCGGAGACAGCTGAAATCATCAAGCTAGTAGATGTCGATGATTCTATTAGTTTCAGCGGCGGAGCATTTTTTCATTTAGAGTCAAATGACCAAGTCAATTGTCGTGTGACTTACACACAGCCTAGTAATGCTACGACACGTCCTAGTATTACCGCAGTTGATCTAGATAAGTGTTAACTTAAACGTAATAGAACTACAAAAAACCGAGCCGTATGGCTCGGTTTTTTTTATACCAATAAAACAATCAGTATTTATGATTCATTATAATTTTTAGCTGTGATAGACCAGCTATTAACTAATGGGTAGGTCGCTTTTGCTTCTTGGAGCGCACGTTGATAGTTTTTTTCATCTCCACTAATTTGATAACAAAACAAAAGCTGTTCATATAATGCTTTTCTCGGTTTTCGCTTTACTCTTTTTTCCGCCCAGCTAGCAAAAGCAATTACTTTTTTAATGTCTTTATGTTTTACGCCTGAATACAGCATATTATGAAAGACAAGTGCCTCAATTTTACTTCGCCAAGGTAGTGGATTAATAATTGCTGCTAACTTATCTAACGTTTGCACCGAAGATTTTTGGTATTGCGTGACAATATAATTGGTGTGTAGTGTGGTTAGTAAAAAAGTTGTTGAGATCACTGTAATCAGTATTGCCGTTAATTTTGCGCTGCTATGCCATATTACTGTATAGGCTTTGTAACCGTTACGCTTAAAGGAGGATATAGCTCTACCTTCATTAGTGGTAATTGCGGTATCTGTTAGTAGTTTTTTAGAAACATACACAATGAGCATTGCAAATACTAACAAATGAGGCGTCGAGCTATAAAAAGGTAGCTCTGTTTGCGTATGCAAAGCAATAGGCATTAACAGCCCTAAACAAGCAACGGCTTGATAGGTGTTTTTACTGCTAACCATTAATCGAACAAATAAGCCTATCAATAATAAAAACCCAATCAGTGGTATAACACCGCCTTCAACAATCCATAACAGTGGCTCATTATGCGGATGGCTTAGATTAATTAAGGGTTCAGCTATTGCTGGCTGTTCTTTTTTTAATTGGTTGTGAAAGTCGAGGTATTCGCGCTCAAAGTGGCCATATCCAATTCCTGTTAACGGCTCAGTGAGCCAGAGTTTTAAACTAACGCTGTAAATAGTTTCTCTGACATTAACGCTGCGTTGTTCATCCTTTATATAACTGGGTTCATCAGTGTGCTTATTGATATAAAGCGTCGTCAGTACAGCCACAGCGATAACAACATAGCAAGCCAACGTACGTTTAATTGAACGTTTTATGAGTAAGGGGGTAATACAAATGAGCGCAGTCATTGCGCCGTATCTGCCCGTTAATGATAATAAATCGGTCAGTAAAACCGTAAAAATTGCGAGTAGAATTAAAAGTAGTACGAGCCATTTTTTTGCTAATAATTGCCGTGTTGCCATGAAATAACAGCAGATAGCGAAACCCGTTGCGATAAAACTTGCCATGACATTCGGCTGATAAAATAGACCATAAACACGATCACGTTGAGGATCAAAATGAAGTGGCGCAAAATATTCAGTGAGACTTAATTGAAAGAGTCCAACCGCGGCTTGAATGCTAACAGCTAATAAAATTAACCCTAAAAGTAAATGCTTTTTGTTCCGCCAAATATCAAATTGATGCAGCGCAATAATAAAAGCGATAGCAACACAAGCACCTAAAAATCGGGGAATGGCAAAGTCACGGTAATCTGCACCATAAAAGAAAGGTATCAATAAACACAATAAAACCGCTAATAAACTATATTCAAACCATGATATGGCAAATGTTTTCTCAGTAGACGCTTTAAATAACGCTAAAGCTATGGTTAACAGCATGCAAAACCACGCTAACACATTGAATGAATAGGCTAAACCACTACCACCGGACGTCTCCATAATAAATGGCATACCAATAACAAAATAACCGAACAGTAAGAAAAACGAGATTTGGTTAAAGCGAGCCATAAGGTGAAGAGTTAAGTTGCGTTAAACGCAGATTAAGTAGAAAGTGATTTTATTTCAACTTTTTAACGATTTTTACCTAAGAGTTGTATTTATTGAAGAATATTCATTATGATTGAAGTGTTATAGAAAGTTGATAGCAATACACTTGGGGTTACACACTAATGCATAAAAACGGCTTTACCTTAATAGAATTGATTGTGGTGATCATTGTCGTTGGTATTTTAGCGTCAATTGCTGTGCCTAAGTATATCGACTTTTCCGGTAATGCAAAAACAACAACCCTAGAAGCGATAAAGGCTTCGATTGAAGGAGGGATGGCACGAGTACATGGAAAGTCAGTGGTTGCAGGTAATCACCAATTACCGTTTGCACCGAATGCAAATACTGCATTAGCATTCCCGCGCGTAACCCTCGATGGTCAAATGGTTGCGGTGAGTTATGGTTATCCACTTGGCTCAGATAGTGAATGGCAAAAAATAATTACCTATGATCGCGATGAGTTTACACACACTGCCACTACTGATAGTACTCGGTTTATCATTTATCCAAAAGGCCAAGCAGTACCTAATAACATTAATGAAGACTGTATCGTGTTTTATCTAGCGGCTACCGATACATCTAAAGCTAAAGTGGGCATGAACCCTTGCCCATGATAACGACTCCACATCGCCCGTTACAAGGGTTTACCACCATTGAAATGGTGGTTACGATTATTATTTTAGCGATTGTTGCGGTAACGATTGTACCTAAATGGTTTACTAGCAACGGTTATGAAGAAATGACCTATCAAGATGAAATCATCACAACCTTGCGTGCTGTGCAAATGCGCGCAATGCAACAAGCAACGGATGAACATTGCCATACGGTAAAAGTGCAAGCGAAAACTATTGGGTTATTAGCAACAGATCTTAGTACCTCGAATAATTGTCATGCGAGTAATTGGCAGGATGATGCACGATATGACTTAACCAAAGAAGATGGCCCTACGAGTGTTCAAATAGATGCAAATCATGAGGTAGCTTTTAGCGGAGCAGATATTCAATTTGATAAGATGGGACGGCCGAACAATTGTACCGCACCTTGTGAAATACAGATACAAGGCAGCGAAAAAACCGTAAAAGTATTGGTAAATATAGAAGGCTTTATTTATGAAGGTTAAGAGTAAAGGCTTTACGTTAATCGAAACCATTGTTGGTATGGTGGTGCTTTCTATTTCATTTGCCGTTTTAACTAGTTTGTTATACCCCGCGACTGAGCAAAGTGCGAGTGTATTGCATCAAATACGAGGTGCTGAATTAGCACAATCAATGCTCAATGAAATTCAGCAAAAAGCATTTGATGAAAATAGCGATAAGTCTGGAGGCCGATTACGCTGTGGTGAAACAGGTATTGCTGCATGCAGCACAAGCATGGGAAATGAAGAAGCTAATGAACGTAAGCAATTTGATGATGTCGATGATTACCATGGCTTAATTTATAACGTCGGTGAAATTGAAGATTCTCAAGAAAATGCTCTTGATTATTTAGGCTATACCTTATCGGTCAAAGTAGGCAATGATAGTGACTATAATGGTGTTACTTATGAAGAAGGTGATACTGATGATAATCGCAATACGGCAAAACTTATCACGGTGACCGTAACAACGCCAACAGGTTACGAACTTACGTTTTCAACCTACCGGACAAACCACTGATGTTCTCTCAAAGTTCTATACGTCAAGCGCGTGGTTTTACCTTGATTGAGTTAATTACGGTTATTGTAATCCTGGGGATATTGGCGGTAGGTGTTAGTAACTTTTTGCAATTTGGCAGTAATATTTACGCCGAATCTACTGCTCGAGATAAGTTAGTTAGTGGTGCGCGATTTGCAATTGAACGACTAAATAGAGAAGTGCGACAAGCATTACCAAACTCTTTACGTGTGACAAATGCTGGTAGCTCAACGTGCTTAACCTTCATGCCGATATGGGGCGTAACGACTTATATTGATATTCCTGTATCGCCAGAGTCACCAAAAAACGCTATAGAAGTTGTACCATTTGAAGTGAGAGATATTGCAAACGCAGATAAAGTGATTGTGTACCCTACACATCAATCAGATACGAATGTAGCTTCTGGTAAAGTACAAAGCTTCACTACCATTGATGACTCAATAATACCCTGGCGGGTAAACTTTGCTACTAACGTGATATTTACTACCGATTCACCCACTAAGCGCGTTTATTTTATTGGCAATAACACTCAAATTTGCTTAACAAGCACAGGTACTTTACAGCGTAATAGTGTGACAATCGCTGAAGGTATAGACACAGCATCGTCAATTATTGAAGTGATACCAGCAAGTTTACAACGAAACGCGTTAGTGCGTATTTCGCTGTTATTTAAAGAAAATGATGAACAAGCATTGTTTAGTAATGAGATACAGGTGCCAAATGTTCCATAGCGTATCAGGAAAAAATACAATGAATAGAAAGCAACTACGAGGCAGTGCGCTTGTGATCGCTATTTTCGTTATTGTTGTCATGAGTTTACTTGGCGTAGCACTTGTTAAAATGCTGCGCACAAGTAGCAATACTGTGGTTTATGAAGTGCTTGGCACTCGCGCTTTTCATGCCGCTCAAACAGGAATGCAATGGCAACTAAATAAACTCTTCCCATTAAACAACCCTGCACAACGTTGCACATCTTTTGGGCCTGCGCCACGGATTGATTCTGTCGATGGTTTTCAAAATTGCCAAGTGATAAATACAACGTGTGAAGACAATATTGAAGTTTCTGGTGTGCGTTATTACCGATTAACTAGCACGGGAAGCTGCGCTGTTGATGATGTTGTGACATCTCGAACGATAGAAGTACAGGCACGTAGTTTATAACACTCCTGTAACACAATATTGTAGGATTTCTTTACAGTATTAAATTTTTCACCGTTAAATTTTTCATCAATATATTGAAAATAATGAAAAATATATTATTGGCATGTAATTTGATTGTAAAAGCTCAAGATTACACGTTTTGTGAGTCTTCTCATTAAATAGAGGTGGTATTAATGAAAAGTTTTTTTAGCCTAATATTATTATCGATATGTTTAACTAGTGCTTCACAGGCAACGCTGATCACTAATTTAACGCAGTCTGAACTTGATAGTCATGATTATACTAACGCGGTCGATCAGTTATCATCAGCCTCTGAAAATATTCACTATGTTTCAGCAAATGGGTGGGATTATGCATGGGTTTCACCAGTAAATGCAGAAACTTGGGGAACAAACACATTATACGCGCCTGAAGTTCAACAAAACTGGACGTATGCTACGTTAGAACAATTGGTGTTTATTCATCAGGTATTAACTTTAGATGCTTTTACCATTAAAGATGCTCAGGGAAATGCGACAGGTTATATCCACGCTGTAGAGTATTTTAATTCCGTTTTTACTGGTCTGAATCAGAATATATTAGATCAAGACGTTGTCACTACAAGTGATTTCCTTATTGGTATAATTGCCAGTGAGCGAAACGAAGCGGGGCTAATTCCTTTTTATCTTGATTTTGCTGATACCTTTTATGTAAGGGAATCGTTAGTTGACACCCCATCAGTTGATGTACCTGAACCAGCGTCATTACTTTTAATTGCGCTAGGTCTTGTTTTTATAGTGTCTCGTAAGTTAGTACGTTACTAGATTGATTACCGCTTTTACACATAACGATGTTGTTTATGAGAACATTGTTATTCGTAACCCGATGTTTCATGAAAATCTTCCCCGCACATGCGGGTTTTTTTCTTTTTGTGTTGCTGTCGCAATTGAAATTAATATTATTTTTATAAATACAAGCTGTTACTTGTCAATTCGATAACATCAGAGTACCTTTTAACTAATCATGTGCGAAACCGTGTCAAGGAACATATGTATATTAAGGTATTTGCTGCTACCATTTTGTTATGTTGTTCAGTGGTTGCTAATGCAATAGATTGTTCAGAGATTTTTCCTCAGCAAGATCATTCATTTGCTGTGAACGGCAGTAAACAATTTTTTTCATATGGTGACGATAGTGAATGTAATAGCAATAAGTGCAAGAGCGTTACTATACCGACCTTTACCCCCCCTTCTGTAACCGGTTTACCCAATAACGGCGCGTTTAATCTAACCACCGTAACCGATGGGGTTTATTATTATTCTAGTTGGGGACTTACTGACAGTGAAGGGCTGACATTTTCTGGAGCAGGTACAGCGGTTATTTACATTGACGGAAACGCGACAATTCCTGTTGGTTCTGAAGTTAACTTATCAGGAGTACCAAGCAATATTTTAATTGTTGTAACTGGAGCCTTAACGATTGCCGACGATGTTAAAATTAATGCGAATATTTATGTGGCTGGTTCTGCTGTAATAGGAAGTTTGGGTGGGAATGACTTTGATATTAATGGCGCTATTTCAGTTGGCGGAGCGCTAGCGGTATATGGTGAAGGTGAATTTGATTTTGATGCTGAAGATATAACCGATATGGATACACATGGTTTATGTGTCAATACTAAACCTTTTGACTTTTCTTGTAATTCAACATTTGTCGATGGTTTAACGAGCCACACAAATAATGGCCAAATACATTTTTATCGTGATAGTAAAATTATCAATAATCCTGATAACCTTCTCGCTACAGCAAGGATTATGCATTCAAGTAATAATTCTTCTTGTGATATCTATGGGCAATGTTCAGCTTCAGGTTCACCAACCACTAAAATTGTCGAGTCTCGATTTAAAACAACATCAAGTAGCCGAGATTTCAGTGTCTCACGAAATAGTACGAGAACTATCAATGGCAATAACTTTGAAGAAGTCGAAATAGAAAGAGATGGCACGTTAAATTTTTCATCTAACTATTCTGAATATCGCATTGAAACACTATCATTAAAAGCTAACGCTACTTTGCGCTTGACGCCAGGTGATTATTGGATTGAAGAGTTAACCTATTCAGGCGTTGCTCTTAATTTTGAAGTGATTGGCAGTGGCTTAGTACGTCTGTTTTTTAAAGATGGTGATGGAAATAATAATGCGCTGGAGTTACCAAGAAATACTACGATAAATCAGGGGGGGAATGCGAGTGAATTTCATATTTATGCCTATCAAGGCGTAAAGTTAAACCGTAACGTTAATCTGACTGCGCTCTTATATGCCATTGAAGATATTGAAATTGAAAGGAGCGCCACTATTTTAGGCGCAATTTCGGGTGATAATATTGAATTGAAGCGAGACTCTTTTGTTACTTACAGTTGTGGCTCAACAGCACAACCAAAAGAAGTGTTGCATTTAAAAATGGAAGAGCCAACGTGGCAAGGTGGCACTGGCTTAGTTACTGACAGTATTAATGGCATCAACGGTACTGCTTATAATGGCGCTAATACCGTTGGTAATGCGTCATGTCGATATGGTGAGTTTGATGGACGTAACGATCACGTTGAAATTCCCCACAACGACCTATTAAACGGTTCTTCAACCTTAACTTATGCTGCTTATTTTAGGGCGAATAGTTGGAATGGTACTACACAAATAATGGCCAAATCAGTACACGGCGGTGGATCTGGTAGAGCACAAATGGGTATTTTTTCTGAAAGAGGTGTTTTAAAGGGGCGGGCCGAAACGGTTAATGGTAGGCATGAAATTACGTCGTCATTACCTGCAATATTAGGTGATTGGGTACATGTTGCTTTGGTATTTGATGGTTCAAGTTTAAAGCTATATCAAGACGGTGTCGTTGTTGCTAGTAAATCTTTCTCTGCGACAACATTAGTTCAAACCAATGACCCATTAGCGATCAGTAAACGTGTAGGTACCAATCAATATTTCTTCCATGGTCTTATTGATGACATTCATGTTTTTCAAAATGCATTATCTGCCGCGGAAGTACAAACGCTTATTGATAACAACCCGAGTTGTCCACTGACCGATGTGGATCATTACTTAATCACGCACAGTGGAACAGGATTAACATGTGAACCTGAGCCCATCACAATAAAAGCTTGTACCAATAGTTTTGGCGCAAATTGTGTTGAATCGAGCAATATTGTCAATGTAGATCTTGTTGCTACAGGTAGTTCACATGCCGTGACTCAAACGGTCAGTTTTATTGGCAGCACCACGGTTGATTTACCTTTTCAAGTCGCAGAGACGGCGACGTTATCAATTAATAATGCCAGTATTGCAGCTAGCAACGGATACGTATGTAATAGTAATAATCCAAATGATTGTGAAATCACGTTTAGTAACGCGGGCTTTAAAATTACCGGCTTCAATAACATTGAAGTTGCTGGCGAACCAATGCTTTCTGCTGGAAACTCGAGAATCTTTATTCAAGCAGTGAAAGATAATAAAGGGGTATGCCAAGGATATTTTGATACCCCAGGCGTTAGAGATATTGATTTCGCCATGAAAGCTATCACGCCAAATACAACCAATGGCACGCAGGACTATGCCATTGGCAATAGCATAATACCGAAGTACAACGGTGCAACGCCCAGTCAATATACATCGGTCAGTTTAACGTTTGATGTGAACTCGCAAGCGCAATTGCCGAATAACCTCTATGATGATGCAGGTGAAATTGCGTTATATGCCAAGCACACTATTCCCGCTACTGTAGACAACCCTGCAATCACGCTTGTTGGAGACAGTGATGTTTTTTATGTAAGGCCTTATGCGTTTTTAATTTCAGCCTCTACTTCTTCCGGAAATAGCCTAGATAACACAAGCGATACCGGGGGAAGTATTCAAAAAGCGGGTGAAGCGTTTAATTTATCGATAAAAGCCGTGAATAAATCAGGTGATGTGACAAAGAATTTTAACAAAAATGTAGAGTTGGCGTTACAGCGAACAGCGCCATTTAGCGAAGGTGATGAGGGAGTATTGGTTGCTAAAAATGTAGTAGGGTTAGTGTCAAATACCCTCGCAGAAAATTATACCGGTGTCACGGTGCCTTTTTCTCAAGGGGAATACAATAGCACAGTCAATGATCAAGGTGCGGCATACAGCGAAGTAGGATTAATTAAATTGTTTGCTCGTGAAGTACAAAATGCCAATAACAACAATAATCATGCGCAAGGCCAGTCGGCTATCGGGCGATTTGTGCCGGCGCAGTTTGCGATGATCAGTAGTGGTGTAGATAATTTTTGTAATGCTATGACATATATGTCTCAACCAGAAATTAAATTCAATTATCAGATAGAGGCGCAAAATTCAAAGGGTGTTAAAACTGAAAATTATCTTAAAACTAGCAATTTTGACTTTATTAAGGCGAATATTACTTTTGTTGCTGAAAATGCCAATGTAACGGATTTAACAACGCGATTAACTGACTTTAAAGGCAGTTGGCAATCAGGTGTTTATGAAAATGATGACGATCATTTAGGTGATGACCTTGGTAAATTTAATCGACTAACAACTATCGATGGTCCCTATGAACAACTTCGGTACGGTATTAAGCTTGTCGATCCCGAAGGCAGTGAATTACTAAGTTTAGATATGTTATCGAATGCGGGTAACTTTACCGCGAAAGCATTGGCAATCGATGTTAGTGAAATGCTTTATGGTCGATGGGTCATGGATAATGCTTATGGCCCTGAAACCGAAGACTTACCCGTTGCAATGACGGTTGAATATTTTAATGGTGGTAAGTTTATGACCAATACAAGTGATAGCTGTACGACTCCGTCATTAAATACAACGCCTAACGATAAAGTTGCTTCTGGTGCAATTTTTAGTGGTGGCTTAGGGGAAGGACAATATCGATTGTTTGATGAAGATAATTCAGATGGATTAACAGCTTCAGATGTTGAAGCGGCAACTTCAGGTGCTTTTGCCGCGGGACACTTTATTGAACAGCCAAGCCGATTTACTTTCAGCGCCCCCAGAAATGGTGAACAAGGTGTATTACGGTTTGAATATGAAGTGCCTGAATGGTTAAAATACGATTGGCAAGATAATGGCAATAACGATGATAACCCTGCAGCGTTATTAAATTTTGGTCTATTTCGTGGTAACGATCGGGTAATTTCGTGGCGAGAAATTCAAAAATAACCGCTTTTTGACATTTTCATGAAAAAAGTTGCAAAAAAACGTGTTTTTTTCATCATTGAGGCATCACATCTAGTACATACTGGGGTATGATTACCGACAATTAGCAAAATAATTGAAGTACGCTATGGCAGGCATGTTGTAGTCAAGTAGCAAGGACATTTAGACCTTATGTTTAAAAAATTAAGAGGCATGTTTTCAAACGATTTATCAATCGATTTAGGAACAGCAAATACACTCATTTATGTTAAAGAACAAGGCATCGTACTTAACGAGCCATCCGTAGTTGCTATTCGTCAAGACAGAGCCGGTGGTTCAAAAAGTGTTGCCGCAGTGGGAACCGCTGCAAAACAAATGTTAGGTCGTACGCCTGGTAATATTGAGGCTATTCGTCCGATGAAAGACGGCGTAATCGCTAACTTTTTCGTGACTGAAAAAATGTTGCAATACTTTATCAAGCAAGTACACAGCAATAATTTTTTACGTCCAAGTCCACGTGTATTAGTGTGTGTGCCTTGTGGTTCAACACAAGTGGAACGTCGTGCTATTCGTGAGTCTGCACTAGGTGCTGGTGCGCGTGAAGTTTATCTTATTGATGAACCAATGGCAGCAGCTATTGGTGCTGGCATGCCTGTTTCTGAAGCAACAGGTTCAATGGTGGTAGATATCGGTGGTGGTACTACCGAAGTGGGTATTATTTCATTAAATGGTGTGGTGTATTCGTCATCAGTACGCATTGGTGGTGATAAGTTTGACGATGCGATCATAAATTATGTGCGTCGTAACTTTGGTAGTTTAATTGGTGAAGCAACGGCTGAACGCATTAAGCACGAAATAGGCTCTGCATATCCAGGCGAAGAGCTAATTGAAATAGAGGTACGTGGTCGTAACTTAGCTGAGGGGGTTCCGCGTAGTTTCACGCTTAATAGCAATGAAATTCTAGAAGCTTTACAAGAGCCGTTAACCGGTATTGTTAGCGCAATCATGGTAGCATTAGAGCAATCTCCGCCAGAATTAGCGTCTGATATTTCAGAGCGTGGTATGGTATTAACCGGCGGTGGAGCCTTATTGAAAGACTTAGATCGTTTATTAATGGAAGAAACAGGTATTCCTGTTGTTGTTGCTGATGATCCTCTAACTTGTGTTGCACGAGGTGGTGGTAAAGCCTTAGAAATGATTGATATGCATGGTGGCGACTTGTTTGCCTACGAATAATAACGAGCTTTATGCTTGTTATGACACTTTATGAATTCGTTAGAAGTACTCTTTGGTAACAATCAATACCGTGCTTTTTTCTCATGTTAAAGTGTATTGTAGGCGCATAAATTGACGCCAGATGGCTTAAGTAATTTACATTATGCGCGATTAAATTTAATAAAAAAGAGAAACTATATTCTCGATGAATCCTATATTCAAACATGGACCTTCTCCACAGCACCGGCTAGTTCTGGTGCTGTTTTGTTCTGCGCTATTGATATTTTTTGACCATAAAATGAATAGTTTCGAGTTTGTGCGTGGCTATTTACAGTCTATGGTAAGTCCATTGCAATACTTAGCTACAACCCCTAAACAAGCGATTGATTGGGCAGTAGAGAATTTAACTACCAGACAACATTTGATAGAAGAAAATCAACGACTTAAATCAAATGAGTTGCAATTTCAAGAGCAGGCAATGCAACTTAATATTCTTAAGCAAGAAAATGATAGGTTACGTTCGTTGTTGTCATCTCCTGTGCGCAAAGATGCTAAGAAAATGGTGGCTGAGATTTTATCCGTCGATAGCGACCCTTATTCTCACCAAGTGGTTATTAACCGAGGCGCTAATGATGGTGTGTTTGAAGGACAAGCCATTATTGATGAAAAGGGTATTGTTGGCCAAATATTACATGTTGGTACTATTACAAGTCGGGTATTATTAATAACAGATGTTACTCATGCTGTGCCGGTGCGAAACCGTAGAAACGGTATACGTATGGTAGCCAACGGTACAGGTACTATTGATCGATTAGTGCATAATTTTGTGCCGCACAGTACAGATGTGTTAGTAGGTGACTTACTGGTAACATCAGGCCTTGGCGGTAAATACCCAGAAGGTTATCCAGTTGCTAAAGTTGTAGCCGTTAAAATGGATGAATCTAGACCATTTGCACAGGTTCAAAGTGAGCCAGTTGCGCAAATAAATCGACTACGTTATGTCTTACTTTTATGGCCAGAAAAACCAACACCAATATTTTCAAGTAAAGATGCATTAACAGTAGCGCCGGAGAGTGAAAATGCTGGCTCATAACGGTATTATTATTCTATTAACTTTATTAGTAGCGATAGTCGGTTCTATTATGCCGCTGCCATTAAACGTTGATGCCTTTAGACCTGATTGGGTGCTGGTAGTCTTACTTTATTGGACCTTAGCATTACCAAGCCGAGTAAATGTGATCACAGCTTGGTTAATGGGTTTTCTACTTGATGTACTTTTAGGGTCGGTACTAGGGGTACATGCGGCAGCAATGGCATTATGTGTGTATATTGTTGCAGGAAACTTTCAAAAAATTCGTAACTTTTCAGTTTGGCAGCAAGCACTTATTGTTGGTGTACTATCAGCTTTATATCACTTGTTGGTGTTTTGGTTTCAACGCTTTTTAACGGATATTATCTTTTTACCAAGCTACTTATATCCAGTGATCACCACAATCATTTTATGGCCGTGGGCTTTTTTATTATTACGAAAAATACGCCGGCATTTTGGTATTAAATAACAGGAGTGTGCATGTCACAACTGTACTCATTGATTTTAGCCTCGCAATCTCCACGACGAAAAGCATTTCTTTCGCAATTAGGCTATCAATTTGAAAGTATTAGCCCAGATATTGATGAATCGTTAAAAGCGCAAGAAACACCTGATGATTATGTAGCACGTTTAGCGTTAGAAAAAGCACAATGTATTGCTAATCAATTTGCCGATACAACGGTTGTTATTGGTTCTGATACTTGTGTTGTTTACCAACAACGTATTTTAGGAAAGCCAGAAAATCTACAACAATGCAGGGAATATTTGATGTTACTGTCAGGAAATACTCATCAAGTATACACAGGCGTGGCGGTTGTTCAGCAAGCGTTAAGCAAAACATCAGTAGTTTGTACTCATGTGGAGTTTGATGAGATATCTGATGCCGAAATAAACGCTTATTGGCGCAGTGGGGAACCTAAAGATAAAGCAGGTGGCTATGGTATTCAGGGAATAGGCGGTCAATTTGTTAAGGCAATCAATGGCAGTTATTCTTCAGTTGTTGGCTTACCGTTGTCTGAAACCAAACAACTATTAACCCAGTTTAATATCTTTACCCCCTTCAATCGCACGACTACCAAATAAAGGAAGTTAAATGGCCGGTGAATTACTGATCAATGTAACCCCCAGTGAAACGCGTGTAGCGCTTATCGAAAATGGTGTGCTTCAAGAAGTGCATGTTGAACGGGAAGCTAAGCGTGGTCTCGTTGGTAATATTTATCTTGGCAAAGTGATTAGAGTGCTACCAGGCATGCAAGCAGCTTTTGTTGATATTAACCTGGATAAAGCTGCCTTTTTACATGCTTCAGATATTAATTCTTCATTGATCCTTAACGAAGAAAGTAATGGCGACCAAGTGCCTGATATTAGAAGCTTAGTGCATGAAGGCCAGCATATCGTTGTACAAGTTGTAAAAGATCCATTGGGAACAAAAGGGGCTCGATTAACGACTGATATTACAGTAGCAGCACGTTATTTGGTTTTAATGCCAAATGCTAGTCATGCAGGTATTTCCCAGCGAATTGAAGATGTAGAAGAGCGAAAACGACTGCGTGAAATAGTACAACCTTATTGTGAAGATGATCACGGCTTTATTGTACGTACAGCTGCAGAAGGAGCGGGTGAAAAAGAATTACAACACGATGCAGAGTTCCTATGCCGTGTTTGGGCAAAAGTGATGGAACGAAAAAAACGCAAACAAACTAAAGTTGCTATCTATCAAGATTTACCACTCGCGTTTAGAGTTATTCGTGACTTTGTCGGGATTTCGTTAGAGCGCATTCGAGTTGATTCTAAACTAACCTTTGATCAACTGGGTGAATTTACGCAAGAGTTTGTGCCAGAACTTACGCCGGTAATGGAATATTACCCTGGCGAACGTCCGATTTTTGACTTGTTTGATGTTGAGAATGAAATTCAGCGCGCCTTACATCGAAAAATTGAATTGAAATCTGGTGGCTATTTAATTATTGACCAAACGGAAGCGATGACCACCATTGATATCAATACTGGCGCCTTTGTTGGGCATCGTAATTTAGAAGAAACAATTTTTAATACTAACATTGAAGCAACACAAGCCATCGCCAGACAATTAAGATTACGGAACTTAGGTGGGATCATTATTGTCGACTTTATAGACATGCATAATGAAGATCACCAAAGACGTGTGTTGCATAGTTTAGATGTAGCGATGGCTCGCGATAATGTGAAATATAGTCTTTCAGACTTTTCGGCTTTAGGGCTTGTTGAAATGACTCGCAAAAGAACCCGTGAAAGCTTAGAGCATATTTTATGCGGAGAGTGCCCAGTTTGCGATGGTCGTGGCTATTTAAAAACGGTTGAAACCGTCTGTTTTGAAATACTACGTGAAATTGTTCGAGTTAATCGTGCGTATGATGCCGATAAGTTTATTGTTTATGCGTCAACAGCAGTTAGCGAGTCGTTAGTGAACGATGAATTTCATAATCTTGCTGAACTTGAAGTTTTTATCGGCAAGCAAATTAAAGTGCAAACTGAGATCATGTATAATCAGGAACAATTTGATGTCGTCATGATGTGATTATGCGTGATAAATCTTCATGTTAAACATGGGGTGTTACCAACAAAACAAGGAGTGAAGTTGGCGTTAAGCAAGGATATCGTAAAAATTACCTACAGAGGTGAATGAATTTAGATGATGAGAGTATCGAAGGTTTCCAATCGTTGGTTAAACCGAGCATACAAAATATTGGCTATTTTATTAGTCATATTTGCTGTGCTGATAAGCTCGTTACGTCTATTTTTGCCTTACGCCCATAATTATCGTCAGCATTTACAAGATTATATTAATAATACTTATAATAGCCATATTGTTATCGGTAATTTAAATATGGGCTGGTTGAGCTCAGGGCCCAGCTTAATTGCTGAAAATGTAAGTGTTTTGCAAACTGAAGGTGCTGAAATTTATATTGAAGCATTTGATGTCAGTGTCGATTTTTGGCGAAGTATAAAGCAGCGTAATATTGTCACTAAAGATCTATCATTAAATGGGGTCAGAGTACTTTTTGATCAGCAAGCGTTTGCCAATAATTCTACAAGTAATACTAAACTAGTAAAAAATGCATCAAGGCTTTTTTTGAAGCAAATAAACCGTTTTTCTGTACAAAATAGCCAAATAATCTACCGTGATGAGAAAGGTGAAAGAACGTTCTTAATCAATGAACTGTATTGGGCAAATAATGGGTTGTCGCATAAAGCGAAAGGAAAGGTGGTGTTAGACGGACTAACCTCGAATACCCTACAGTTTAATATGGCTATTCGTGGTGAGAAGCTTCGTGACATGCAAGGTAAGCTTTATTTACAAGCGAACCAACTCAATATTACCCCTTGGTTAGACAAAGTCTTCGCCATTGAAGATGAAAATACCCATGCATCGATCAATTTTGATGCATGGTTAGACATTAAAAATGGTAAAGCTGATCAATTACAAGTGTCGTTAGGTGACAATCAAATCGCTTGGCAACATCAAAATGCGATAAAAACCTTGAATATTACACAAGGGCAATTGGTGTTTGATAATCTATCAACAACTGAAATGCTTCATGTGTATTCTAACAACATTTTAATTCGCACCGATGAGCAACAGTGGCAGCCATTCGTGGTTGATGTAAAACGCAATAATGGCGGTTTAATCGGCAGTATTTCTCAGTTAGATATTGGTGGCGTCAATGATTTATTACCGTTATTTATTGAACAAAAAGAAATACGTTCAACACTTGAAGCGATAAACCCGAGTGGACAAATAACGCAAATTGTCTTTCAGCAGTCAAAAGACGAATTAAAAGCAACAGCGAACTTCTCTCAATTTCAATCACAATTCAGCGAAGGGATCCCTGCTATTTCTGGGCTTTCTGGTGAGGTTGTTTTCCATAACGATACGATGAAAGTGGCACTAGATGGTCAACAAGGAATCGTTGACTTTGCAGAGCATTTTGAAGCGCCAATTACTTTTGAACGGCTATTAGGGAATGTTGTAATAAGGAAACAGGCAGAACAATGGAAAATATCTTCTACTGATCTGGTGCTTGATTCGTCAAAGATAAAAATGAATGCCGCTCTGGGCATCACTGTTTCGCCAGATAAAGACACTGAGATGTGGTTAGTTGCTAATGCTTCTGGGCTTAATGTCGTTGATGCGCCTTCATTATATCCATCATTATTGATGGGTGAAAATTTGGTTGGCTACTTAAACAGTGCGCTTAAAAAAGGTACCGTTTCACAAGCGAAAATATTATTTAATGGGCCATTGGCAAAATTTCCGTTTGATCATAATGAAGGTATTTTTAACGTAAACGCTGAGCTTGAAAATGCCAGTTTTATCTTCAATGAAAACTGGCCTGCCATTCAACATTTTGCGGCAAATTTAAATTTCACCAATAATAAAATGTTGATCACAGGAAGATCTGGTACGTTAAATGGGTTGGATGTTACCGGAGTTACGGCTTCAATAGATTCTTTATCACATGATCAAGTGTTAAACGTTGCTGCCAATATCGCACAAGCAGACCCTGCTTTAGTGACGAACCTGATGCTAACGAGCCCTCTCGATGAAAGTGTTGGCGCAGTATTGGAGCAGGTGAATGTTAAGCAAAATATCGCGGCAACATTTTCACTTTCTTTACCGCTTAATGATGTTGATGCGATCGTTGCAAAAGGTAATATTAGATTTAATGATAATGACGTAGCGCTGAAATCACCGGAAATGCTATTTAGTGGCTTAAATGGGCAGTTGACGTTTGAAAATGAAAAAATTAATACAAAAGGTTTAACAGCAAATTGGCGAGGGATGCCGCTATCGTTTGAAGTAACAGGGATTCAGAACCCTCTACATTATGAAACCGAAATAAATATCTCTGCTTTATGGCCAGAAAACGCATGGTTAGCGCAATTACCTACACTGATGAAACCGTATGGTGAAGGTCTATTAGCGTGGCAAGGGCAATTAGTGCTAAACAACTTTGATGATGGTGAATTTAATTATCACTTAACCGTTGATTCAACTTTAGAAGGAACAATCCTCAATTTACCTTCCCCGTTCAACAAAAGGGAGCAAGAAATCACTAAGAGTAAAGTGATTGTCAATGGTGATTTGGAAGAGTCAACTATTGATGCAATGATCGGTGATCAATTGGCCTTTTATGGCAAACTAAATCATCAACAAATCAACTTCAATCAGTCACATTTGATTTTAGGCGATGAACCTATGTCACTACCTAAGACAGGATTCCACGTGACAACCGCATTAGCTTCGGCCAGCGTTCACGAATGGCAACCATTTATTACCGACTTATTAACGAGTATAGACTTATTGAATACCGAAAATGATGAGCAAAATAGCCCCTTATTACCTTCACCCGATATTATTCGCGGGAATATTGCGCAGGTAGATTTATATGGTGAAGAACTTAACGGTGTTTCTTTTGATTTAGCCGATCAAACGAGCTGGTGGCAACTCACGATAACCAGCAAGGAAGCTCGAGGAGAAGTTAGAATATTTCCTGAGCTACTGGCACAGGGTATCGATATTAATGCTGATTATATTCGAATTGCGCCTGAAAAAGCGTTATTCAATACCGAAGAATCAAATGTAACGGAACAGTTTGCTAAAGAAAATATTATCGATAACACAGATGAGCATTTAAACCAGAAAATTTTCGAAAACATGCCACCAATTCGCTTTTCTTGCGGTGAGTGTCAATACGCTAATTTATCTTTTGGAAAAGTCGATTTTTTATTAAATCGAATTAGTGATGGTAAATTGGTCATTGAGAATTTTGTTGCCAAAAGAAAAGGTAACCAGTTGGCATTTGATGCGAGTTGGGAAGTACAAGGCGAACATTCGATTACTGATATCATTGGACGCTTTAATAGCAACGATATTGAAAGAGAATTTGAGCGTTTAGGTCTATCATCAACCGTAGCTGACAGCGGTTTGGAAGCTTCTTTTGCCGTTAATTGGTTAGGTGGGCCGCATAATTTTGCCGTGAATAATTTTAATGGGGATATTAAAGCAGAACTTGACGAAGGAGTGTTAAAGGAAGTTCCTGATCAAGCAAGAGCCTTTTCAATACTTAGCCTACAATCGTTAGTAAGAAAGTTAAGGTTCGACTTTCGTGATATGTTTTCTGATGGCATGTTTTATAGTGAAATAAAGGGTGATTATCATATTAAAGATGGTATTGTTTATACTAAGAATACTTTTATGAAAGGGGCTGCAGGTGATTTAAGCGTTAAAGGTAATACGGATTTAACGACTCAAAAATTAGATTACCGCATGTCATATCAGCCTAATGTTACCTCAAGTCTTCCTGCTATCGCGTGGATTGCAACGTTAAACCCTGTGACGTTTTTAGCTGGTGTGGCGATAGATGGTGTGATCACCTCTCAAGTACCCGTTGAGTACCAATTTGCGTTAACGGGTGATATTGCTAAGCCAAACTTTGAACAGATAAATAAAAAGACTAAACACATAAGTGTTGGACAAGATTCTCCTCCTCAAATTGTTGAAAATTTACCAGAGATAACACCTGAGCAAAAAATTGAAGGTGTACTGAACCCAGAAACAGGGCTGATAGAGCCAGTCAAAAAAGATCAAATGGAACGGCCAAATGGTTAATATATCTGCGATTCAATTAACAACAGCACCAGATGTTGTAACAAATTTAACGGTTATTGAGCAACAACTGAGTACATTAACAGCTAATACTAATCAGCAACATATAGTGGTGTTACCAGAATGTTGTTTATATTTTGGTGGTAAAGATTCTCAGCAACTCGCTTTAGCAGCGCAAACTTGTCATGATGATGCCTTAAGAGTGGCTTTAGCAGCGTTAGCTAAAAAGTATGAAGTATGTTTAATTGCAGGCAGTGTACCTTTGTATCAAGCAAAGGAAGATAAATTTACTAATAGTTGTTGTGTGTTTAACGCTGCTGGTCATGAAGTGGCTCAATACGATAAGTTACATTTATTTGATGTTGAAGTTCAAGACAGTGAAAGACACTATGTAGAGTCAAAATATACCTTAGCGGGTGATAAGGTTGTCACTGTAGATATAGCAGGTATCACTGTTGGGCTGACTATTTGTTATGATCTTCGTTTTCCTGAGTTATTTAGACAATTGCGAAATAAAGGTGCACAAGTTATTACAGTACCGAGTGCATTCACTAAAGTAACTGGCGAAGCACATTGGCATGCATTGTTACGCGCACGTGCGATAGAAAATCAAGTGTATATTGTTGCGGCGGGCCAATATGGCACGCACAACAATGGTAGAGAAACATATGGACATAGTATAATTATTGATCCATGGGGAGAAATTATTGAACAGTTTCCTGAAGGTATTGGGCATATTATGGCGCAAATAGATACCTCAAAAATTACACAGGTAAGAAAAGCAATACCTGTTCAAACTCACAACAAATTTACAACGAAGTTAATCAATCATGAATGAAGTTGAACAAGATTTATTAGGTAAAGGCCAAATAGATCAAGGTTTTATAACCGATATATTATCTGGTATTAATCAGACTAACATTGACCTTGCTGATTTATATTTTCAATCAAGCGCCCATGAATCTTGGCTACTAGAAGATGGCGTTGTTAAAGAAGGCTCCTATAATATTGAACGAGGAGTAGGCGTAAGAGCGGTTTCAGGAGAAAAAACTGGCTTCTCATACTCCGATGATATTTCAGCTCAAGCGATTATAAAAGCTGCTGATGCCGCCAAAGGCATCGTCAAAGCTGAACAATCTGGAAAAATTAAAGTATTTAATAAGCAACCGGTTGTGCAAATTTATAGCGATATAGACCCGTTGGGTAGTTTGACTCAAGAACAAAAGATTACCTTGTTACATGAAGTTGAAGCACATGCTAGACAACAAGATGAACGTGTAAAGCAGGTTATTGTCAGCTTATCTGGGGTTTATGAAAAAATATTAGTTGCCGCAAATGATGGCACATATGCCACCGATATTCGTCCGCTAGTTCGGTTAAATTGTTCAGTACTTGTTGAAAGTGATGGTAAACGTGAACGCGGTAGTGCTGGTGGTGGCGCGCGAACAGACTATAGTTATTTTTTTGAAGCGGAAGGTGACCAGCCACGCTACCTTGAATATGCTCAGGAAGCGGTAAGGCAAGCGCTAGTTAATTTAGTAGCGATTGACTCCCCAGCTGGTACATTACCTGTGGTGCTAGGAGCTGGTTGGCCGGGCGTTTTACTGCATGAAGCTGTTGGTCACGGTTTAGAAGGTGACTTCAACCGTAAGGGATCATCTGCATTTTCTGGCAAAATCGGTCAACAAGTAACCTCTGAGCACTGTACTATTGTTGATGACGGTACTTTGGCTAATCGCCGAGGTTCTTTGAATATTGATGATGAAGGTGTGCCGGCACAATACAACACCTTGATCGAAAAGGGTGTTTTAAAAGGATATATGCAAGATAAGCATAATGCTGCATTAATGGGTGTAAAAGCTACAGGGAATGGACGTCGTGAATCTTACGCGCATTTACCGATGCCGCGGATGACAAACACTTATATGCTTGCAGGAGATCATTCACCTACTGATATTATAAAGTCCGTTAAAAAAGGCATATATGCCCCACACTTTGCGGGGGGGCAAGTTGATATTACCTCGGGTAAATTTGTGTTTACTAGTTCAGAAGCCTATTTAATCGAAGATGGTGTGATCACTTCGCCAATTAAAGGGGCAACGTTAATTGGTAGCGGACCTGAAGCGATGAAAAAAGTCAGTATGGTAGGGAATGATCTCGAATTAGACCCCGGAATTGGCGTGTGCGGCAAAGATGGGCAAAGCGTCCCCGTTGGTGTAGGACAACCAACCCTTAAAGTAGATGAAATGACCATAGGCGGCACGCAATAACCGAATCACTTTTTTAAGAAGGCGCTGAAAGGCGCTTTTTTTTGTATTAAACCGTCATAAATTTATATTGCTGCGTATGAATTATTAATAATTGGGAAATTTGCTTTTTCAGCCTCTACTTTGATTGCAGCTTGGTTTGTAATGTTATATTATCACGGCCATGAAGTTGAGCATGTGCCTTTTTAAAAAATTTAAACACGTATCAATGAGTGCCTTTTTGTCACTTATTATGCTGTTGTCTTTTGCTACCCATAGCCATGATACTTCTACAGAACTTCAAGTTTTTGAACAATTAGATTGCAAGCTTTGTCAGCAAAAGGCTGATCCTGTATATCGCCCGATAACAATTGTCTATACGAATATTGGCCTATTTTCGGCGCCTCGTATTCATTCCTACGTAATGCTCGCTGCACTACCAACGTATGTAAAACCATCGCAACGTGCACCGCCTACATCTTAGTGCTCACTTATTTTTAAACAACACTTATTTTAATTAAATTTTTGATTGAACGAGCATCGTCTTACGCCGAGGTTTATGCCTTGTGCCATGATGACGTATGCGCATTTCGTTCATATACTCATAAATGTACAGGAATATTATGAAATTTATCCCCGTAGTGACGTTATTAACGTTATCGTCAGCATCCTCTATTGTTTTTGCCGCGCAACAAGTCTCAGGCATCGTAAAAAATGCAAGTGGTGAACCCATTCAATACGCTAAAGTTGCTATTGTAAACAGTAAAAAAGTGGTTCTAACGGATGAATTTGGTAGGTTTAGCTTTACAGGGATAGAGTCAAACGATGTTGAATTACATGTTAGTGCGAAAAATTTTGCTCATCAGAATCAAAAAATCGCACTGTCATCTGACAACCGAACAAAAATTAACTTCTCATTAAAACCCAGTGTGATGGAAGTAGTTGATGTGCATGCAACGCCATTACATTCTTCTACCATTGAATCTGCATTGCCTGTTAATGTTATTGCTAGTGATGAATTACGTACAAAACAAGCATCAACGTTAGGCGAAACGTTAAAAAATGAAGTGGGTGTGCATTCTACTTATTTTGGCCCAGTTTCTAGTAGCCCAATTATCCGTGGATTAGATGGCCCTCGCGTTTTAATCACACAAAATGGTTTAGATGTGGGTGATGCCTCTCGCGTTGGTCCAGATCATGTGGTGTCGACGGAATCTGCTACCGCACAACAAATTGAAGTATTACGTGGTCCAGCAACGTTATTTTATGGCAGTGGTGCCATTGGTGGCGTTGTTAACGTGGTCGATAACCGTGTACCAAAACACCTCGGCGATGAATTTAGCTATTTAGCAAAACACAACACAGTGGCATCAGAAGACGAGCTGAGTTTAATGGCTAATACTTCTGTCGGTAATATGGCGTTTCATGTTGATGGTTTTTGGCGGGATGGTGATGATTACAAAATACCAGGTTATGCAGAGCTGGAGCACGACGAAGATCATGATGAACATGATGAAGAGCACGATCATGAAGAGGAACATGAAGAGCATGCGCAAGAAAAAGGTATTTTAGCTAATAGTGCTTCTAAGTCTTCTGGCTTTACCATTGGTACAAGTTTTATTCTTGATGAAGGGTTTATTGGCTTTTCATACGGAAAAAGCAATCGTGAGTACGGAATACCAGGGCACAGCCATGGAGAAGAGCACGAAGAAGACAACGACCATGATCATGAAGAAGATCATGATGCTCACGAAGAAAATGTTTGGGGTGATTTAACCCAAGAACGTTTACAGTTTTTAAGTGAATTGAACTTCAATAAAGGCTTTGTTAATAAAGTTGCGAGCAAATTATCTTATACAGACTATCAGCATAAAGAAATTGAAGGCGATGAAGTCGGCACTGTTTTTAACAGTGAGATGTTAGAGGCTCGCTTTGATATCTTCCATAATGAAATGTTTGGTTGGAAAGGTGCTTGGACCCTTCATTATAAAACCAATGACTTTGAAGCTATTGGTGCGGAAGCTTTTACACCGCCATCAGAAACAAACTCTGTTGCATTAGCTTGGTTAGAAGAGCGTCATTTTAATGATCTTCTCGTACAGCTTGGTGCGCGTATAGAGCATGTAGAAGTTAGCGCACATAATGATGAATCTCATGACGAAGATGAACATGATGGTGAGCACCATCACGATGAAAACGAATTAACATCTCAAGATTTTACGCCAGTAAGTTTGTCAGCAGGTTTCGTTTGGGATTATCAGCCAGGATATAACATTGGCTTATCATTAGCCTATTCGCAACGAGCACCTTCTGCAGCAGAGTTATTTTCAAATGGGCCGCATATAGGGACTAATACGTTTGAAAAGGGGGCGATTTACTCATTGCATAATGATCACTTCCATATAGAACAAGAGGGTATTGAACTAGAAACGGCAACGAACATAGATTTAACGTGGCGTAAATTTGAAGGTGATTTAGGCTTCGTGCTTGGGGCGTTTTATAATCAGGTTGATGATTATTTTTATCAAACCAATACGGGCCTTTTTGTTGAAACACATCACGAACATGGTGATCATGAAGAAGAGCATGATGAACACGAAGATGAGCACCATGAAGATGAAGAAGATCATCACGAAGAATTTTCAGATGAAGGTTTGCCTGTTTATGTGTATCAACAACGCGATGTGGAAATGTATGGTGTTGAGGCTGAGGTGATTTATCAATGGACATCAAACCTTCGCTCAAATGTGTATGCAGACTATACGCGCGCTAAATTGAAATCAGATGGCAACTTACCGCGTATACCGCCAATGCGAATTGGTGCAACCATAGATTATACGGCGCAAAATTATAGTGCCCAATTGTCTGTTAATCATTATTTTGATCAAGATGATATTTCACAATACGAAGAAGAAACAAAAGGTTACACGTTAGTTGATGCCCATGTTAATTATTATTTAGATGGTATTGGCGATGATTTCGTCTTATTTGTTAAGGGTAACAACCTTACCGATGAAGAGGCGCGTGTACATACATCATTTTTAAAGAATGTCGCACCTTTGCCGGGGCGAGGTATTGAGTTAGGAATTCGAGGCAGTTTTTAAGAAACTTTCCTAAGAGGTACCGCGAGTAATGTAGAAAAACGTCGACTTCATTACTCGCGTATTGTTCAAAAAGAGCCTAACAAAGACAAACCTTAACTATGGTAAGCATCAAACCTTAATGTTTATGCATAATCAAAGGTTAAAGGTAAGCCTCTAAGTAGAGCCGCTTACCTCGCTAAGCGAGATGAATGCCACTTTCTGAGAGGGTGATTTTTCCTTGCTTTAATAAGTTTCCAACGGCAGCTTTATAGGTTTTTTTACTAACACCAAACGTTTTTGAAATTTCTGCAGGCGTACTTTTGTCATGTAATTGACAATAGCCATCATGTTGTTCAAGATAATTTAATAACTGCGTGTTAAAGTCGACCACTTTGCCTTTGCCAGCACGCGACAAGCTGAGATCTAATCGGCCATCTTCGCGCACGTTTTTGATAAATGCTTTTAGCTTTTGACCGACTCTCAAAGGTTTAAAAATTTCATTTTGATACAGCAATCCCCAATGTTTGTGGTTGATTATGGCTTTAAAACCTAAATCAGTTTTCCCACCTATAACAATGTCAACTTCTTGCCACTGTTGATAGTCTGCTGGCCATATATCTAAAAATTTATCTAATTTACTTGATGCTACTAATCGACCTGTCGTTTCATCAACAAAAACGTACACTAAATAAGACTTTCCTTGCTCCATTTTTCGATATTGTAAATTGAACGGCACTAGCAAGTCTTTAGGTAATCCCCAATCTAAAAATGCGCCTAATTTATTGGTTTGTTTTACCCGTAAATATGCAAATTGTTCAGCTTGAACAAAAGGTTTACTGGTTGTTGCCGTTACTTGCTCGCTCGCATCGCGATATAAAAATACCTCAACCGTAGATTGCTCATCTTGTAAAGTGGGTACTTGTTTGTTGGGTAAGAAAAGCTGTCCGAAGGTTTGCCCATCAAGCACTAACCCTTTATCCGACTTTTCTAAAATTGTTAATTGATTAAATTGACCAAGTGAAGCCATAAATACCTGCAGCGACGATTGAAAACACATTCGTTAGTATACCTGACTCCTCACATTAAGGCTTGGAAATCACCGTAGATTTTGCAGAAATATATTCGCTATGACGTAAATGTAATAAATCAGCAATACGTCTAATAGTATGCTCTTCAATGGCATCGATATGATCATCGGCGTTTGCTAATTGCCACAGTAATGCAATTATCTTTATTTTATCTTCTGGTTGATAATGATGATTAACAATCGATGTGAATCGATGGAAGTCATTGGCGTGTTCACATAATTCAATTGCTTGATTAATTAAAGAGTCTGCCGAGGTTTCATCAAGTGAAAATTTCTCTTTTACCAACTTGGATAATTGCGTTTGTTCTTGATGGTTCATTAAACCATCAGCTCTGATCACTTCACAAAGCAATACCGTACATGCAAGCTCTATTGTGATGGTTTCTTCAATCGCAGAATCATCACCTTGTTGTATTGATGTTAAAAAAGCAGAGATTTTATCAAACATACTATGGTCCTCTTTTAAATTCCCTTCCTATGTTAAGAGTATTCATAATGATAACAAGAGAAGAGTGTAATTAATTGTTAGCTTTATTAATCGATATGAACCCTACACAAGTATTTTGTGCTTTTGTTAATAACAACTGTCTATGAAGGTTGAGTTTTTGTTTTAACTTTTAAGTAGCTGTTTTACAATGAGGCTAATTAAAATGACAGCGTTGTCTTTTTTGGTGCGAAAAATAGGAATAATATGACTCAACAAGTAGCGGGGGTGCAGCCACCCAAGAAAAAACGGTTATTATCGATAGATGCATTACGTGGTTTTGACATGTTTTGGATTTTAGGCGGTGAAAAGCTGTTTTTAGCCTTTTTTGTGATCACTGGTTGGTCTTTCTTTCATTTTTGGGCAAAGCAAATGGAGCACTCAACTTGGCACGGCTTCACTGCTTATGATCTTATTTTTCCATTGTTCATCTTTTTATCCGGCGTTAGTTTAGGCATTGCGGCAAAACCGTTGTCAACTTATCCTCCAGAAAAGGCTAAAGCAACCTTACGTCACGGGATCAAACGTTTAGCGTTATTATTGTTATTTGGAGTGATATACAACCATGCTTGGGGTCGAGGCTTACCGGTAAATATTGACGACGTTCGCTTTGCAAGTGTATTAGGTCGTATTGGCATTTCATGGTTTGTTGCTGCGTTACTGGTTTGGTATGTCAGTGAAAAAACTCAATGGTTTGTTGCTGTTGGCATTCTTATCGGTTATTGGTTGCTTTTAGCGTTCGTCACTTTAGGCGGTTATGGCGGTGGTAACTTCACTGCAGATGGTGCAATTAATGTTTGGTTTGATCAACATTTACTACCGGGAACTACGTATCGAAATTTACCATTAGACCCAGAAGGATTATTGTCAAATGTTACCTCTATCGTGAATGCCTTGATCGGTGTGTTTGTTGGTCGCTTTATGATTAAAAATATTCAGCAGCCGAAGAAGCTTGTAGTAACACTATTGGTGATTGGGTGTGGTTGTATTGCGTTAGGTTATCTATGGGATTTAGTGTTTCCAATCAATAAAACCTTATGGACAAGTTCGTTTGTGTTAGTGACTACTGGCTACAGCATTTTATTACTCACCTTATTTTATTTACTCATTGATGTGATTGGCTTAACAACATGGGCTAAGTTCTTTGCGGTAATCGGCACAAATTCGATCATTGTCTATCTAGCATCGAGTTTAATTAATTGGAAATACACGAGCACAAGCCTTTTTGGTGGTTTGATTAAAGCTGCTCCTGCCGGTTGGCAAGATGTGATCTTGTTCGGTGGCATGCTTCTTATACAATGGTTGATACTCTATTGGTTATATTGTCGAAAAATTTTTATAAAAGTTTAATATTTAGTTAAATTCACCACATTGAAAAAAGAGCGTTTATAACGCTCTTTTTTATTGAATAAAAATTTATCCTGTTCTTGTTTTTAACTTATTGTTTTATTTGTATAAATAATTAAATTTGTGTTTTTGATTATCTAACAGTAGAAACGGCGCGATCTTTGTAACAAGCATTTACAACTTTCATAATCGTACTTTTGTGTAATTCGTTATCATAGTGACATTGACATAAAAATTACGTCTAAACATCATTCATGAGGAAATCGCGGTGACTCGAAAAAAACAAATAATACTTCCGATTGTCATCTTACTAGTTGGGGCAGTGATCTTTTTCGCTTTATCAAGTATGAAAAAGCCACCAGAGGAAAAACCTAAAGTTGATAATACACCTATTGTTGCGGTAGAAGAGATCTCTGTAGCACCTTTAACCTTAACGGTTGAATCCTACGGTGTGGTAACACCAAAATATGAAATTGAATTAGTGGCACAAGTTAGCGGTCAAATCGTTGAACTTTCTGATAAATTTGTTCGCGGAGGCTTTGTTACTAAAGGGCAGATTCTTGCACGTATTGATCCCAGTGATTACCAAGCAGCGTTAATTGATGCACAAGCTAATTTAGCCTCAGCAACAGCGTCATTACAAGAGGAGGTGGCACGCGGAAAAGTGGCTGAAGAAGAATGGAAACGCATTCAAAATGCTTCGCCTACAGCGCTTAGTCTCCGTAAACCACAATTAGCTCAGGAAAAAGCACGGGTTAAAGCTGCAAAAGCAAGTGTTTTGCGTGCTGAAAGAAACCTTGAACGCACCTACTTAAAAGCACCGTTTGATGCCATGATTGAATCTCGCCATATAGGCCTAGGAGCGTTTGTTGCGACGGGCAGTAATATTGGCAAAATGTTAGGCACTGAAACGGCTGAAATACGATTGCCAGTTGCGGATAACCAACTGCAATTTTTAGTTAATCAAGGTGAAGCGGCAACAGTCAACTTAGAAGGTGAATTTTCGGGCCAAAAACAAGTTTGGCAAGCTAGTATCGCACGAGGTGAAGGAGTCATTGATGATACCAGTAGAATGAGCTATCTAGTTGCTGAAGTTGTTGACCCTTATGGCTTAAAAGCGACATCAGACGTCATTCCACTTCGTTTTGGTTCTTATGTAAATGCTAAAGTATTAGGCAAAGAATTAGCGATGGCAACATCAGTACCAAGACATTTAGTCAACAAAGATCGTGTTGCGCTACTAAACCAAGATTCAACATTAACGTTTGCAAATATTGAAATTGTTAGTCAAGACGGCTCAAACGTGATCGTTTCAAGCGGCTTAAAAACCGGTGACCGCATGATAATTTCAGCATTAGACTACCCTATTGAAGGAATGAAATTGTCTTTAGCGGGTGAAGATGTTGATTTACCAGAAACTGATGTTAACGAAGACGCGCAAATCGCAAGCGTTAAGGATTAGATAATGGATGATACTAATAAAGGCTTAATTGCGTGGTTTACGCGTAATAGCGTAGCGGCTAATTTGTTAATGGCATTCATCATTATCGGTGGGCTATTAACAACATTAACCATTAACAAACAAATGTTCCCTCAAGTTAAAATTAACTGGATAGAGTTTAGTGCACCATATCCTGGTGCTGCACCACAAGAAGTGGAAGAAGGGATCACAATAAAAATTGAAGAAGCGTTAGAAACAGTTCAAGGACTAGAGCGGGTTATCACTTATTCAAATCGTAACTTTTCGCGCGGCTATTTTCGTGTTGATGAAAGTTACGACCCTCAAGTGGTATTAGAAGAAGTAAAGTCAGCGATTGATTCGATACCGAGCTTTCCTGATGGTATGGAACGCCCTAAAGTTGAACGAATAAAGTTTCGTCAAGAAGTACTTTATATCGCGCTTTATGGTGACTTATCCAGCGCTGAATTAAAAGAGTTAGGCCGCAGTATTCATGATGAAATCCAACAACTACCCAGCGTTAATATTTCTGAATTTTATGGCGGTTTAGGGTACGAAATATCCATTGAAGTGAGTAAGGACAAATTAAGAGAGTACGGCTTAAGTTTCAATGATGTTGCACGTGCTGTCAGAGGCCAGTCGCGTAACATGTCAGCAGGACAAATTCGCGCTGAAAATGGCTACATTAATTTACGTGTTGAAAATCAAGCATATCGCGGACATGAATTTGAGCGTATTCCTGTTTTAACGTTATCTGACGGCACCAAAGTAATGCTTGGTGATATCGCAACGATACATGATGGTTTCCAAGAAGGCATTCAATACTCTAAATTTAATGGCATGAATTCAGCGACCTTCTTTATTGGCGCGGCTGATAATCAAAGTATTACTAACGTCGCAAAAGTTATTCATAAATACATTGATCAAAAGCAAGAGCAATTACCTGCAGGAGTAAAACTAGAGCCTTGGGTTGATTTAACGTATTACCTACAAGGCCGTTTAGACATGATGTTAGAAAACATGTTCAGTGGCGCTATCTTAGTTTTCTTGATGTTGGCATTATTTTTAAGAATGCGTTTAGCCTTTTGGGTAATGATGGGCTTACCCGTATGTTTCTTAGGAACTATCCTTGTTATGCCGATGGAATTTGTCAATGTAACAATTAACATCACCAGTTTGTTTGCCTTTATATTGGTGCTAGGGATCGTGGTCGATGATGCTATTGTTATGGGAGAAAGTGCACACACTGAAATGGAAGAAAAAGGCCACACCACGGAAAATGTTATTCGCGGTGTTAGACGTGTAGCCATGCCGGCTACTTTCGGTGTACTCACAACAATCGCGGTATTTGTTCCTTTTGTATTGGGAGATGGCCCTGCATCAGCGTTTAATAAGTCTATAGGTTTTGTCGTTATTTTTTGTTTATTATTTTCATTAGTGGAATCTAAACTGATTTTACCGGCGCATTTAGCCAATATGAAAGTGAAGAAATTTAACGCTAAGAACCCTATAGATAGAGCTCGTCGTTGGATTGATACCAAGTTATCAACCTTTATTGAGACGGTATATCGTCCATCATTAGAAAAGTTTTTAGGGTATAGATATGCTGTATTAGCGGTATTCTTTGCTGTAATTTTATTAAGTGCAGGGTTGTTTTCAGGTGGGTTTGTACGTTTTGTTGGTCAACCAAAAATTCCGCACGACTTCCCACGAATATCTGTAGAGATGAATGTTGACTCTTCAGAAAAAGCAACATTAAACACGTTATTACGTATAGAAGATATTCTGACAACTGTTGATAAGAAAATTATATCTGAGCATGGTAACGCGATGATTGCAGATATGAATGTTCGATTAAACGGACGAACTCGTGGTGAAATTACAGTAAAGCTGGTAGAGCCTGAGTTACGTGCGATGGATACTTTCGAACTAGCAGAATTATGGCGTGCTGCAATACCAACGATGCCGGGCGTTAAGTCCTTTGCAATTGATGACAATTTATTTGGCAGTGGTCGTGAAGATGGTGACATTAGCTTCCGTTTAGAAAGCCAGAGTGATGAACAATTGCTTGCCGCAGCTGAGGAATTAAAAGCGAAGCTTAATTCATTAAAAGGTGTAGGCGATGTGAATGATAGTCGTCAAACCAGTGCGAAAGAGGTTCAGTTTACCTTAAAACCACTTGCTCACAGTATGGGGTTAAGCTTGCAAGATATTGCTTCACAGGTAAGTTATAGTTTCTATGGCTTAGAAGCACAACGTATTTTGCGTGATACTGAAGAAATTAAAGTGATGGTGCGTTACCCATTAGCAGAGCGTAATTCTGTGGGACAAGTGGAAGATGTGATGATTCAAGCATCAAATGGTGCTGAATTACCGTTGTCAGAATTAGCAGATATTTCCGTTAAGCAAGGGGTGACCAGTATACGACGTGAAAATGGAAATCGTACTATAAACGTGTGGGCGAGTGTTGACGCTGATCAAGTTGAACCATTTAAAGTTGCGAACGATATTCGAGAAAACTTTATTCCACAGTTAAAACGTAAATACCCACAACTCAACTCTGAGTTAACAGGACGTATCCAAGAGGAAATGGATAGCTTTATCGATCAACTGAAAGGGTTTGTTATTTCAATGTTAGTGGTGTATTCGTTATTGGCTATCCCATTAAAGTCTTATTCTCAACCCATTATGATCATGATTGTTATACCGTTTGGTGTAATCGGTTCAACCTTTGGTCACCTGATGTTAGGGATGGACCTTAACGCATTATCGTTATTTGGTATCATTGCCGCCGCAGGTGTAGTAGTTAATGACTCTTTGGTTATGGTTGATTATGTCAATAATTCACGTAGACAAGGAATTCCACTGAAAGAAGCGGTGGTTCATGCCGGTACAAAACGTTTTAGAGCGATTATGCTGACATCTATCACTACGTTTATTGGTTTAGTTCCGATCGTATTCTTTGAAACAAGTATGCAGGCGCAAATTGTTATTCCCATGGCTGTATCGTTATCATTTGGTGTTTTGTTTGCCACGGTAGTAACACTTATATTAATACCGACGTTATATGTGGTTTTTGAAGATTTGAAACGCTTAATACGTCGTAAAAAGTCAATAGATTCTGAAGATATTACTTCAAAGCTTTCAGTAGAAGCGGTGAAAAACTCTTAACGATACATACGTGACTAATTCGTTATAGGTAAAGTTAAAGTCGGCGCTAAGCCGGCTTTTTGCTTTCTATCACAAGGTATTTTTTGAGCGGTTAATGGTTTTACGTATCTAAAGGACAGCAACTATCTAACTTTTCTACGGCATTCCCATTTAATTATGAGGAATAGCCTTATTATACCAATTGAATTAAAGATCTGATCAACGTAGAACTTCATTAGCGCGCTTATAACTCTCGCTAAGTGACCCAATGTTTATTTCAATTGTATTACATAAGTTCAGCCTTGGACTAACACCAAAAAAGTGTACGGCAAAGATCATTACACCCTACTACAGTAAGTCGACGTTATTCGAGACGATAACCTTATTTCTACCCTGTGCTTTTGCGGTATATAGCGCAACATCAGCTCTTTCAATAAGCTCTGCTATTGTTTCGTTTTCTTTTTGGGCTAGGCCAAAGCTTGCGGTAATTTTAATGTTTTGAACAAAATTATGTTCTGCAATGAGCTGTCGTAAATCTTCTGCCAATTCATTGGCTTCCAGTACTTTAGTGTTCGGACAAATTAACAGGAATTCTTCGCCGCCCCATCGAGCAAGAAAGTCAGACGTTCGACAGTTTTCACTAATAAGTTTTACAAAATCTTTTAAGATAATGTCACCAATATTGTGTCCGTACCGATCATTCAGTGGTTTAAAATGGTCGATATCGATAAACATCAATGACATAATTTTTATTTCATTGGTAAAAATGTGTTCTATACCTTTGCGGTTTAGTGCGCCAGTTAAGGGATCTCTTTCAGCTAAATCTTTTAATTCTTGAGATTCAACGTTCAATAATCTATTCAGTTGTTTTAGTTCAAAAGCACGCCGTTCGGCAGTTTTTAATTTAGCTTTAGAGCGGTATAAATTCATAATGAGGCCAATTATTGCAGTGAAAATCCACATAGCAATAATGAAACTAAACACTTGCTTATTAGTAAATACCTTACCGGTAAACTCAACTTTTTCGATTTCTATCTGGTAATGGCCAGGTGAAATACTATTGCCTGTGGCAACCTCTACAACGAGAACTTGGTCAAATTCAGGACTGGCGTATTCAATTGGGATTTCATTCTCATATAGCCACCAGGTAGCTACTTGCATGGCATTTAAGGGAATTTTTACTGGGTATGGATTGTTGTTTGGCCAATATTCTATGCCGTTATACTTCCAAGTACTATCTTTCTTTGGTGATGAGTAGTTTGGGTTAAAGGTACGTAATTGAAAGCGAAAACTGGCGGTATTTTCGCCAACGTATTTTGCATAAACATGTGCCGAACTGTAGCTTGATAAATCAACAGGTTGTTCAGGAATATTTTGAGCATTTACACCAACTGAAAAAGTAACTTCGCAAAACGGCCAAGCGTAGTCAGATTCTATAATGTGACAGTCGAGTAAGTATTTATCCCCTCTAGTGTATAGTTTTGCGGTTGATTTACCGCCAGAAGTAAGGTCGCTAACAGCATAAGTTTGATACGGAGATTTTGTATCTAGAGTGAATATTTTATTTAATGAAAAACTATGTAAACCAATCACAACAAAGGTTAAGGAGATAAGAGCAAGTATAATTATGTTGTCGAATTTTTCAGTTTGCATCATTAAACTTTCTGGCTAAAAATTAAAACTTCCTTATAGAAATTGACGTTAAAGTCCATACTGTGTGGGGTTAAGTTTACGCATAAATTGCACATTTAAACAACTGTTTTTGATTTTTTGTTTAGTTTATTTGTAACTATATTAATTCACTATACTCAAGTATGATTATAGATAGCCTGAGCTCAGGTTAGATACAGTAGCTAATTAGGTGGCGTTAACAATCATGAGAAGGTGTTTTGGTTGAAAGATAAATTTCGCATTCGTATTCCAAGCTCTATTTTAATATGTTTATTGCTTGTTATTTTTACACGTGTTGTTGTAGCAAAAATGGAAGTTGGTGCCGATCAGCGTCATACAAAAAATGATTACGTGTTAATGGATGAAGATATATATCGGGACCCATGGTCAGCCTATCAAACTCTGCTACAACACCAACCCTCTGAAGTTGAAGAACAGCATTACCAATGGTGGTTAATACGTAAAGCACAGTCAGAAAACTTACTGTATTTTTATGAAAAATTTGAACAAACGTTAACGACATTAAAACCCCTATTATCTGAGCAAAATAATCCTGCAATTAACGCATATTTTTATTATTTTTCTGGTTTAATCGAGCAGCGAAAAGGGAACTATAAACAAGCAAGAAGCTTGTTTAACCGTGGAATGACCTTGGCAAAAGGTATTGAGTTAAATCAGGTTTATATAAGAGCAAAGCAAGAACTTGCGTATACTTACAGTTTAGCCGACTTATACGACACTTCATTGAAAGACTTACAAGAAGCCTTTGTTGAGGCTTTTGCGATGGAAGATCATTTCTTAATTGCGACAATTAATGAAACTTACGGCGCAATTTATGGGTATATGAGTCAATATCAAAAATCAATTGAATATTATCAAAAGGCTTTAGATACTTATGAACGGTTAGGGTATCAAGCACATGTCGCTGAAGCGATATATGGCTTGGCTACGACGTTTAGATACTGGAAAAAATATGACCAAGCCATTTCGCTTTTTAAACGTTACCAAAAGAAAGTTAATTATACGCCTAACGAACATCTTTCCTACTTTTCTGCTTATGGATTAGGTATGAGCTTTGCTGAAAAGGGGGATTGTCAGCAGGCACTTAGTTATATTGAACAAGCATTTAATTTAAATGGTCTTGATGATTATGATGCGGAACTTTATAAGCGTAAAGCGAGTTGTCATATTCAAAGGGGAGAGCTTGAACACGCTGAAAGATCAATAGAATCTTCCGAAGCTATTTTTGCAACAATGCCTGAATTAACAAATACGGCATGGCAACTTGAAAATCAGAAAATTCGTGGGCATCTGGCCTTTGCTCGCGAAGATTATAAGCAAGCATATCAACTGATAACATCTTATTATCAAGCATATAGCCAAGTATTAATCAATAACTCTACCAGCAGAGTCAATAATATTAGAGCGTCTCTCGAACTAGAGCGGCAAGAAGTTGAAAAAGCTTTGTCTAAACAGCGGCAAAAGGCATCGACCTTAGCAAATAAAAATAGGGAGCAAAAAGCGCTGCAGCAAAGTTATTTCATTGTGTTTTTAATCACCTTACTGACTATTGTAACTGTTGTTTTAACATACCAATTCAAGAACAATCGTAGAATAACAGCATTAACAAGAGTAGATGCATTAACTGGGCTCTATAATCGACGCTTTTGTTTTGAATCGTTAGAAGTTTTATTGGCGAAAACAAAAGTTGATAAAGGTGCTTTTACGATCATACTGTTTGATATTGATGATTTCAAAGCCGTTAATGATGTATATGGCCACCCAATGGGCGATCAAGTATTGATTGAAGTTGCGCAGATAGCACGTGAAAGTTCTCGCCCAGGGGATATTGTAGCTCGGATTGGTGGGGAAGAGTTTATGTGTATTTTGCCACGTACAGATAATGAACAAGGTGTGAATGTGGCGGAAAGAATTCGTCAAAACGTTGCTGCTTTCATTTTTAATGATGAAAAAAATCAAGGTCTTAATATCACAGCTAGCTTCGGTGTTTGTACTTCAACTAAACCTGAGGTTCATGCAAAAACATTATATGCAATGGCAGATAAAGCGCTTTATCAGGCTAAACTATCAGGTAAAAACAGTGTTAAAGATGGTAGTAGTAATGAATTATAAAAATTCCTTTTGATGTGTTTTTTTAGCTTAATTAAACCTTCATATTTACCAAAAAGAAAAATAATTATGAATATATAAACTAACTCTTGCTTTTGACTTTTCATGAGGTTCATTAACGCAACCAATACAGGAATTGTGGTTATAGTGTTGTGGGTCGAGTAGGATTAACAGGGGAGTTAATTGGAAACACGGCAGGAAGTATTTTGAGCATCCTTAAAATGGATGTATTAGTGATTAAGACTGAATAAGACAGACACAATGATAAAGTAGGGGGTTATCATTGTGACGCGTAAATCATACCGTTAAGTGATACAAACTCCCTAATAGAGATAGATCAAAGCGCTAGATCAATGACCATTTCCTTTAGTTCTTCTTTGGAAATTGAATTATCATGATTTGTGTCAAACCGTTTAAAAATACTTTCACACATTCTAATACCTTTATCTTGTAAAAGTACGTCAATTAATTCAACAAATTCACTTCTGCTGATCTCACCATCTTTGTCTTCATCAAAGACTTCAAATAATTCGTCTACCCACTGATTTAAATCCATCAGGTGTCCTTAAATTCAATTACATCTAACTAGACTTTATCGCTAATTGGAGCCGATGTGAATGTTTATTTTAATTTTTCATCTCTTTAAATAACAAATGTTTGAATAGTGCACAATTTATTAAAACCCAATACGAACACTATGATATTAAACTCATCAACCAGTTAACAAATAAGAGAAAAGATGCTGAGTACCGAATATACAACTAGTTGTGCTTATTTCATATTGTTAGGGTCTGTTGATCTTTCGAGATTAAATGTTGTTCCAACTAAACGCTTTTTGTCATTTATACGTCGTTATTGCTTTTTTATGTGGAATAACCACATATTCATCGCAATGCCTTGTCTAAAGACCAATAAACTGGTGCAAAGATAAACGCGAAAGATCAACAGGCCCTAGTCACTTAAATTAATATTGAATAATGCTTGTAAAATCCATTTAAGTTATTTACAGTGGTATACTGTATACAATATATTTATATCTGGACTAGCTTATAAGTAATTGTTATACAGTTAATCTCTCAGGTTTAAGCATTAAGAGGGCTCCCCTATTGCCTTCTTAATGCTTACTTTTACCAAGCCGCAATCTTCGTGCGGCTTTTTTTCTTATTGATCTATGGCAGAGCATTGTTGCACAGGTTGATAGCGGTCTGGCTGGGAACTGATGAAACATTCATCGAGCATTGAACAATAACAAATGGATATTTTCAGTTCGCTTCTCGCCTTATCAAGGGCTTGCCAAAAAGGGTAATTGTCAGGAGTTTGATCAAGAGTGATATGATGAAGAGTATCATTGCCTGCAATAATGGCATTATGTAAAGGAGAAGTGATTAAACCACTTTGGTGAAGGGAGAGAGGTTCAACATTTTTAGGTAAACAACAGTCCTGTAATAAAGAGCTTAAATTCATATAACGTTTATTTTTGTAGCCGTAAGTAACGTATTTTATGATCGCTGGTCCAACGCCAGCATTCTTTATATTCATTGATATTTTAGCTTTTTCAGCATTGATATCATAATTCCCAGAATCGATTTGTATTAACGGCATCGTCATTGCTTTTACCTGTTTATTTGCTGCTTCAGCTTGAATATATGTCGCATAAAATGAAGCTGCAGAAATAAAAATTGCGCACACGGCTAGAAAAATACTCAAGCTTTCACTGGTGAAAAGCTTAGATTTGAGCTGAGGTGTTAGCTGATCAACTATGCGGGCTGGTTGTTGTGCTTTATCGGTCTCTTTGATTACATTTCTTTTATTTTTCACTTGGATAATCTCTTCTTATTAGGATGTTTTACGCGCTAATATAAATTTCTTACATTTTTTGTAATAAAACAATTATAGCTAAGACTAACTGCCTAAGTTTTTAGAAGGAATAACAAAATGACAGTACCTTGGAAAAGTATTGCGGTGATGGGCTTAGTCACAGTATCTAGCTTATCGAAAGCCAGCGATGAAAAATTATCATTAAATGATTGCCACCTTGAGGGAATTACCCAGTTAGTGCAATGTGGCAAACTTGAAGTACCTGAAAATTATAATCTTAAAACGGGTGAAACCATATCAATTAATTTTGCGGTACTGCCAGCCATTGATAATAGTCAGAAAAATGAACCGTTAATGTTTTTGGCAGGGGGCCCCGGTCAAGCAGCAGTAAGTTTAGCTGGTGGATTATATAAAGCCTTTAACGAAGTTAGAAAAACCCGCGATTTAATCTTAGTTGATCAACGTGGTACGGGGGAATCAAACCCGCTTCAATGTGAAAATGCAGAGCAGCTTGATCCATATACCAATTTACCTTCTGACTTTTCTGTTAAAGAAATAAAACAATGCTTAACGCAACTAGAAGGCGACTTATCACAATATAACTCTGAAAATGCCATTCGAGACTTTGAAGCTGTTCGTGCTGCATTAGGCCACGAAAAAATAGCGATATACGGTGGCTCTTATGGTACTCGTGCAGGCCTGGTTTATATGCGTATGTTCCCTGACTCTTTAACCTCCGTTATTTTAGACAGTGTTGGCCCAATCGAAGTACCTATCGGTTTATTCGGTAAAAGTGCAGAGCGTTCGTTTAATATGCTTCTTGAAAATTGTCGCGCTGAAGAAAGTTGCCAAAATGCCTATCCAAATCTAGCACAAGAATTTGAACAAGTGAAAGCAGAGCTTGCTAAACAGCCAGTTACTGTTTCGCTACCTCATCCAAGATTAGGTACGCCAATGTCGATGAAGGTTGATGAACAAAAGTTTGTGTCTACTATTTTTTCTCAACTTTATTCTGTCGAAATGCGTTCATTAGTTCCGTTGATTATACATCAGGCATCGCTCGGTAATTATGCACCTCTAGCTGGTCTAACTGCTGCTGGTGATATTGGCGAAGGGATGTTTCTTGGCTTAACGTTTAATATTCTTTGTAATGAAGATGTGCCCAGAGTTACTGACTCGATGTGGCAAGCGGATGCTGAGAATACCTTTAATGGCAGTATTGGACAATACGGGTTAAAGCTTGCGTGTCCATTGTGGCCAACGTATCAAGTATCAACAGACTTTTCACTACCTGTAAATGCTGATATTCCTACGTTAATTATTTCTGGAGATTTAGATCCTGTTACTCCGCCAAGTAATGCTGAATATTCAGATAAAACTTTGCCAAACAGTAAACACATTATCATACCAAACAGCTCACATACACCAGGGGTTCAACCTTGCGCTATGGGAATGATCAGTGAATTTTTAACAACCCAAAACCCAAATGATCTTGATGACTCTTGTCTTACAGATATTCCAGCAGAATCATTTATGACCAGCTTAAACGGCGGAGTGTAAGGAAATATTATGATAGAAGTACATGAACTACATAAAACTTTTAAATCTAAAAAGCAGTCTGTTACCGCGTTAGATGGTTTATCATTCCAGGCAAATGATGGTGAAATTACGGGTATTTTAGGTCCTAATGGCGCAGGTAAAACGACTTGTTTACGTACATTGTATGGTTTGCTTGCTGCAGATCAGGGTTATGCAAAAATTGATGGAGTAACAGTGACGGAAAACCCGTTACAAGCTAGAGCAAAGCTTGGCATATTTCCTGATAAATTTGGTTTGTATGAACGTTTAACTGCTTATGAACAAATTGATTACTTCGCGAGTTTACATGGTATGCACGGTGAGCAAAAAAAACTGGCGATAGAGAAAATTCTAACAGATCTTGATATGCAAGAACTGGCACATCGTAAATCGGCGGGATTCTCTCAAGGTCAGCGGATGAAAGTAACCCTTGCTCAGGCGCTAGTGCATCAGCCGCAGAACTTTGTATTAGATGAGCCTACCCGTGGACTAGATGTAATGAGTACACGCGTGCTACGCACTTATCTTAATAAGTTTAAAGAAAAAGGTCATTGTATTTTGTTTTCATCTCATGTGATGCAAGAAGTTGCAGCGCTATGTGATCGCGTGATTATTGTTGCGAATGGCAAATTAGCCGCCCAAGGTACGCCTCAAGAGTTATGTGATTTAGCGGGTGAAACGCTATTAGAAGAAGCCTTTGTAAAATTAATCGGCTCAGACGAAGGGGTAGCAGCATGATCCAGTTTAAAGCATTATTAATAAAAGAATTAAAAGAAGCATTTCGTGACAAACGTGCTTTAATGGTTGCATTAAGTATGGGTTTACTTATGCCTGTGTTTATTATGGTTTTTTCAAAGTTTGCCATCAATGAGGCAGTTGATAATCCGCCAATATATGTGAAAATTACTGGGGCTGAATATGCACCAAAATTGATGAAATCGTTTACCGATAATAATATTCTTCCTTTTGCAGAAGTACCCGAGGATAAAAAACGCCAGTGGGATGAATATAATGTTGAATTGATCATCCCTGATAACTTCGCTGACAACTTGCGTGAAGGTCACCCAATAGATTTAATTCTACGCGCTGACTATAGTGAAAAATCGTTGAATGCACCAATACGTCGTATTAAGGATGAAGTACGTCAACATTCATTAAGCATCGGTTATAAACGTTTATTAGTCCGTGGTATCGACGTAAAATTATTGCGACCTATTAATTTACAAGAGCAAGATACCTCGGCACCAACAAGTAATGCGGTGATTATTACCTTAATGTTAGGTTTATATCTAATGATGGGGGCATTTGTCTCTGGTCAATCAATTTCTGTTGATTCAAGTGCCGGTGAGCGTGAACGAAATGTGCTAGAGCTATTATTATGTCAACCCGTTGAAACATATAAAATAGTGTTAGCTAAATTGATTTGTTCAAGTTTAATCGCCACAATTTCTGTGACCCTAATGTTGAGCTTAACCACGGTATCAGTAAGCTTTGTTGATTTAGCAAAAATCGGAGCAACGTTCAGCTTAGATGTTTCAACATTTATAGCGTTACTTATGCTACTGATTCCCTTATGTTTCTTAGCATCATCATTACAGTTGTTTTTTGCTTTTCAAGCAAAATCTTTTAAAGAAGCGCAATCAACCGTAGCAATGCTTATTATGGTTCCTGCTATGGTTCCGTTAGCGATGATGATGATGGACAACAAACCGGCATGGGTTGAATGGGCACCAATTTCCGCACAATCTATACTGATGGAAGATTTGTTTAAAGGTTTACCTGTGGATTGGAGTGCGCTTTTGGTTAGCACTGCTGCAACACTCGCCTTGACTGCTGCATTAGTGGTAGGAATGTCGAAACGCTTGAAGTCTGAAAAAGTAATTATGTCTTTAAGTTAAATGGTAGTTGGTGATCTGTGAATAAAACGTTAAAATTGCCCGCATTAAAACAAGATTGCTTTTTAACAGCAACAGATGGGAATTCTTACGTTTTGGATCATCAACAAACTTTTACGCAGTGGATGACGGAGCACGAAAAGTTGCTTCGTCATATTATCACGGGTTTTGAAGCTAAGCCGGCTTTACAAGATGAACTTTTTCAAGAAATTGCTTTAAATATATGGCGAGCATTACCCTCGTTTAGGCATGACTCGGCCGTTAAAACCTTTGTTGCACGAATTGCACATAATGTATTAGCAACACATGTTGCTAAAGCCGTTCGTACGGTAAAGGCTGATCACGATCTTAGTGATATGCCGCAAGAGATAGAAAAAGATCATCAACAACCAACACCCTTTCAGTCTTTAGATCAACAACAGCGTCAGCAAAAATTAGCGCAGGCTATTCGTCAATTAAAATTGGATCAACAGCAGGTAATAACGCTTGCTTTAGAAGGGATGAGTTACCAAGAGATTGCAGACGTACTATCTGTTAGTACAAATTTAGTGGGAGTTAGGCTACAACGCGCTAAAGCATCATTGAGTAAGATACTCGGAGCACACTCATAATGACTGCAAATAACAATGAACCTGATAACAACATGAATCAAGATAACGATACTGACACTTCATTTATTGATGAACAATGGCAGGAATTGGCGAAAGATTGGCAGCAGCAACCAACAGAAAAAGCTGATATTAAAAAGCTACTTAAAGAAACAAAACGAAGAACACGTAAAGCGAAATGCTTATTCTGGGGAAATGTGGTTGCAACCATAGGGCTTTTATTTGGCGCAATGTATGGCACATTGATTGAAGACTCTTGGGAAAGATCATTTCTGAGTTACATGTGGGGCAGCTTCGTACTTTCGGTTGTTTTCTGTTATTACGAATATAAGATCAGACAAACAGCCTGGCAACAAATCAATGATAGCCCAGAAAATGCGATTAATAATGCGATAAAAGGTATTGAGTCCTCATTAAGCTATATTCGTTTAACGAAGTGGTCTTGTATACCCTTTGGGCTATTAGCTAACTTTTTTGTTTATGAAACGGCAATTAATGCGGAAAAACCGGCAACGAACGGTTTAATTACTATTAATATACTTATAATTCTTATGTTTGCTATTACTCATTGGTTTGGACTAAAACGCCAAAAAGAGCTTAAAGCAATGATTGCCAAAACAAAGAATAATTAACCGCTTTTGTTGGTTAGGCCATATTAAATTCGGTTTTAATTCTTTAATCCTGAATTTAATATGTTGTTCTTTGGTTTTTTATTCGATATATTACTTCAATAGCGAATATGATCTCGCAAAAGAAAACTTTTACCGCATATAGCACAAAGAGCAATCGATATATTTCATTAAAAAATGAAATAACTGCATCGGGTTTTTGCGTATACTTTAGCGCCTGATTCAGGCAAAATATGCGGCAATTAATTTAGACAACCCTCCAGCAAATGCCTCGTATAGTGCAAGGCCATGATGCTGAGAACTTGAGGTAAAAACATGCTTACTCGTGATATGAATATTGCTGACTTTGATGCTGAACTATGGCAATCAATGACTGACGAAACGACTCGTCAAGAAGAGCACATCGAACTCATTGCTTCTGAAAACTACTGTAGCCCTCGTGTACTTGAGGCACAAGGTTCTCAGTTAACTAATAAATATGCTGAAGGCTACCCGGGTAAACGTTACTACGGTGGCTGTGAATTTGTAGATAAAGCTGAAGCACTTGCTATTGAACGTGCTAAAGCATTATTTGGTGCTGATTATGCCAATGTGCAACCGCACGCTGGCTCTCAAGCAAATGCTGCTGTATTTCAAGCACTTGTAACGCCTGGCGGTAAAGTTCTTGGTATGAGCTTGGCGCATGGTGGTCATTTAACACATGGTGCACACGTAAACTTTTCTGGTAAATCTTATGAAGCGATTCAATATGGTTTAGACCCTGAAACCGGTGATATTGACTACGCCGAAATGGAACGTTTAGCACAAGAACATAAGCCGGAAATGATCATCGGTGGTTTTTCTGCATTCTCTGGAGTGGTTGATTGGGCGCGTATGCGTAAAATCGCTGATAGCATCGGTGCTTACTTTATGGTTGATATGGCGCACGTTGCAGGTTTAGTGGCTGCAGGCCTTTATCCAAACCCTGTTCCACATGCTCACGTTGTAACAACGACAACGCATAAAACATTGGCTGGTCCTCGCGGTGGTTTAATTGTTGCTGGTTGTGGCGACGAAGCTATTTATAAGAAATTAAATTCAGCCGTATTTCCTGGTGGTCAAGGTGGCCCATTAATGCATGTTATTGCAGCTAAAGCAGTTGCCTTTAAAGAAGCATTAGAGCCTGAATTTAAAGTGTATCAACAACAAGTGCTAGATAACGCTAAAGCGATGGTTGCAGTGTTACAGGAACGCGGTTACAAAGTTGTTTCGAATGGTACTGAAAACCATTTATTATTATTAGATTTAATTGATAAAGATATCACAGGTAAAGATGCTGATGCGGCGTTAGGTCGTGCACACATTACTGTGAATAAAAACTCGGTACCCAATGATCCACGTTCTCCTTTTGTTACTTCAGGCTTACGCTTAGGCACACCGGCAATTACTCGTCGTGGCTTTGGTGTAGAAGAAACTAAAGCATTAACAGGCTGGATCTGTGACATTCTTGATGATATCAATAATGAAGCAACGATAACTACGGTACAGGAAAAAGTGAAAGAACTTTGTGCTCGTTTGCCGGTTTATGCCTAGTTAACCTCTGTTTAAGATCGGTGGACAGATAAAACTCTGTACGCCTAAGTAGATTAAAGCCCAAAGGAAACTTTGGGCTTTTTAGTATTTGTCAGTTACTTCACGCATAAATTCCTTTAAAATAACCTCATCTTTGTAAATAGTAGGAACAGGCATGTATTGCCCATTTTGTACGGCGACTGAAACTAAAGTGATAGATTCTCGTCTAGTGGCAGATGGCCACCAAATCAGGCGACGTAGAGAATGTATTGCTTGCTTAGAACGCTTTACTACGTTTGAAATGGCTGAACTTGTTATGCCTCGTATAATCAAGCGAGATGGTTCAAGAGAGCCGTATCATGAGGAAAAGCTCCGCTCTGGTTTAATGCGTGCTTTAGAAAAGCGTCCTGTCAGTGTCGAACAAACTGAAAAAGCAATTAATCGACTAAAATCCAAACTTCGCGCAACGGGTGAACGTGAAGTTTCAAGTGAAATGTTGGGTAATCTAATTATGGAGCAGTTGAAAAAGCTTGATAAGGTTGCTTATGTTCGCTTTGCATCTGTGTACCGTTCTTTTGAAGATATTCGCGAATTTGGCGAAGAAATTGCTCGGTTAGGTGATGATAACTAAGATGAGCTGTAACACTTTTACCCTTGATGATCACCGTTACATGGCAAGAGCGATAGCACTTGCTAAAAAAGGGTTATATACCGTTTCACCTAATCCACGCGTAGGTTGTGTGTTGGTGAAAGATGGCAAGGTGGTTGGTGAAGGTTGGCATCAACAAGCAGGTTCTGCACATGCTGAAGTTAACGCATTGGCGCAGGCCGAAGAACAGGCAAAAGGCGCAACAGCGTATGTTACTTTAGAGCCTTGCTCACATTACGGTAAAACACCACCTTGTGCTAAGGGGTTAATAGACGCTGGTGTTGTCAAAGTAATTGCTGCTATGGTTGATCCAAACCCACAAGTATCTGGTAATGGTTTATCAATGTTAACGCAAGCAGGCATTGAAACAGCTTCTGGGTTACTTGAAGCTGATGCTCAAGCACTTAACGTGGGCTTTATTGCGTTGATGACTCAACAAAAGCCTTATGTTCGTTGTAAGCTTGCAGCCAGTTTAGATGGGAAAACAGCGATGTCTTCGGGTGAAAGTAAATGGATCACCTCTCGTGAAGCTCGCTGCGATGTACAACAGCTTAGAGCACAAAGTTGTGCGGTAATTAGTGGTGCCGATTCTATCTTGCATGATAACGCACGCATGACCGTACGTTGGTCAGAACTGGGCGATATTAAACAACATTATGCAGAACAAGAAGTTCGACAACCTGTTCGCGTGGTCATCGACTCGCAAAACCGCTTAACCCCAGATCTTGCACTTTTTGAAACTACATCACCCGTGTTGATATTAACGGCTCGACTTGAAAATACTCATCAATGGCCACATTTCGTAGAACATATTTGTGTTAAGCAATCACAATGTGGTCACTATATTGATTTAACCGCAGCGTTGAAAGTATTAGCGGATAAAGGCTTAAATGACGTGTTAATCGAGTCGGGTATGGAATTAGCGGGCGCATTCATTGAACAAAACTTAGTTGATGAATTAATTCTATATCAAGCGCCCAAGTTACTTGGCCATGCTGGGAAAGGTTTGGTGAATTTTTCTCATATTGATAGGTTAACACAAGCAAAATCATTACACATTCAAGATGTTACTCGAGTAGGTGGCGATATAAAGATTGTTGCACACTTTACTCATGACAAGGTAAAAGTAGAGAACTAGCATGTTTACTGGAATTATTGAAGCTGTCGGCACGATCAAGCAAATACAAGTAGGGTCGCATGGTGCTCGAATTGTTATCGCGACAGGCGTATTAGATATGTCAGATGTAAAGCTTGGCGACTCAATAGCAACCAATGGTATTTGTCTAACTGTGATTGCTTTTGATAGCACAAGTTTTAGTGCCGATGTCTCTACAGAAACACTCTTACGTACCGGATTTGCTCATTATAAAGTGAACCAACAGGTAAATTTAGAAAAAGCCATGTTACCTACAACACGGTTTGGCGGCCATATTGTTTCTGGACATGTTGATGCTGTTGTTTGTATCACACAAATCAATAGAGTTGGAAACAGTATCGATTATTGGTTAGAAATGACTGATGATATAGCACCCTATATTGCGGAAAAAGGTTCAATTACTATCGATGGTGTAAGCTTAACGGTCAACTCAGTAGATACAACATCCTTTAGATTGACTATTGTTCCACACACGTCGAACCAAACTATTATGCCAATCTATCAGATAGGTAGTCAGGTAAATATTGAAGTAGATGTAATGGCACGTTACATCGAACGTTTATTGTTAAAAAAACAAGACAACAACACACAAACACTTGGCGTGACAGAATCGTTGTTACGTCAAAGTGGTTTTATTAAAAATTAAGAGGCTGTCATGAATTTACATACTCCGCAGGAGCTAATTGACGATATTAAACAGGGAAAAATGGTCATCCTAATGGATGACGAAGATCGCGAAAATGAAGGTGACTTCATCATGGCAGCGGAACTTGTTACGCCTGAAGCCATTAATTTTATGGCAACACACGGTCGTGGTTTAATTTGTATGCCAATGACCATCGAACGCTGTAAAAAATTAAACCTGCCTTTAATGGTCAGTAAAAATGATGCACAGTTTTCAACGAATTTTACGGTTTCAATTGAAGCGGCAGAAGGAGTTACAACGGGAATTTCAGCCGCAGACCGTGCTAAGACTGTATTAGCTGCAGTTTCTAAAGAAGCAAATCAGCACTCTATCGTACAGCCGGGACATATTTTCCCTTTGATGGCGAAAGATGGCGGAGTGCTTAATCGAGCAGGACATACAGAAGCTGGTGTTGATTTGGCAAGGTTAGCAGGATTAGAACCTGCTTCTGTGATTGTGGAAATCCTTAATGAAGATGGCACAATGGCCCGCCGCCCTGATTTAGAAGTAATTGCTGAACGCCATGGCATTAAAATGGGAACAATTGCCGACCTTATTGAATATCGTAATGCCAACGAAACAACGATTGAGCGCGTGTCACAATGTAAACTGCCTACCGCTTTCGGCGAGTTCGAACTTACTGTTTTTAAAGATACTATTGACGGCCAAGCACATTTTGCATTAACTAAAGGTGCAATCGAGCACGAAACCCCCACTTTAGTGCGTGTACACTTAGAAAATACCTTTAGAGACTTATTGTTTAGTCAACGTGAAAGTGTTGCTAAGTGGCCGATTGGTGATGCATTAGCCCGAATAGGTAAAGAAGGTGGCGTATTAGTGTTGCTGGGTAAGCACGAGTCGCCTGACGAGCTTATCACGCAAGTAAAAAAATACGCTAAGCTTGATGCTGGCGAAGAAGTAAAAGAAGTGCAGCGTCATATTGGATCACGAAATGTTGGTGTTGGTTCACAAATTTTGGCTAACTTAGGTGTAGGTAAAATGCGCTTATTAAGCTCACAAGTAAAATATCATTCACTATCAGGTTTTGGTTTAGAAGTTGTGGAATATATTAATGAAGAATAGCGTTATTGATTCTGATTGTTAACGCGTACTATATGGACGCCTTTTGTTGCTCAGCGGCTAACAAAAGGCGTTTTTTTATCGTCAAGATAATGTGCGTGGTAATATTGCGTTAAGCGTATTTTTTCTTCCCCTTCATACCAACGTAAACGCGGTGCTAAATAATTAGGTTGTTTAGCTTCTTGTGATAACAACTGGTTAATGCGATGAATAACTTGTTTTCCCCAATCATTATCTGAACATGCAAAGTGTACAGGTAAATAGTCACTTGATGAGAGTTCATCTAATGAGATCGTTGAATAATTACTTGAAAGTCCAAGCATATGTTTAGCGTAATTTATCACGGGCGGGTACTCTATTAACATGTCGAAACGGCGACGAAAAAACATACGTATTAGACTGTTATAGTTATTTTGCCAAACAACACGGTTATCTGATAAATGTACAGCTAGAATATCATTAATGACCCTTGGATAGCGTTGCGTGGCGACACCTATCCTTGTATCACTAGCTTTGAGTATAGAGACTAAAGAAACAGAAGGTTGATACTTTAAACTGGGAAAGTCATCTTGATGATAAATAAGTTGATGGGGTAATAAAAAGCTGTTTGTGTTTGATAGTAATGCGGGGGTATTAGACAGTGCAGAAGGTGAGCATACTTTGGTTTTTTTGGTAAATTCTCGGCGTAAGCGTTGTGTATTCATCACCACTTTTTTATGGTGGTACGATGGCATTTGCAAGATTATTTGATCAAGCAAACTATCGTAAATTCCTTGGCCTTTATCGGGCCCTTGTAAAATATAAAAAGGTGGCCAATCGACTATTCGCCATGTAATGGTTTCATTGGCTTGCGCACAAGCATGAAAAAACGTTAATACGATGCCGGTAAGAAAAAGTTTATTAAGCAATACAACAACTTATTTTTTATATACTATCGTAAATGATGTAACCATACGCTATCAGAGCGTTTGGTTACATTCAACATTTGATTAACAAAATGAGGTTTTATTTTAATTGAACCGGATCTCGTCTGTGTTGTGTTGCTTGTTCGTAACTGTATGCTGCTTCTATTAATGTACCTTCTTGTAAAAATCCTCCAATGAACGATATACCCACCGGTAAATGCTTAACAAAGCCCATAGGAACGGTAATATGTGGATAACCAGCTATTGCAGGAGCGCTTGAAGCAGCACCAAGATAATGGTCTCCGTTTACATGATCAATTTTCCAAGCAGGGCCTGTTGTTGGAGCAACTAAAAGATCTAATTTGTGATCGTTTAACAACTTGTCTATGCCATCTTTTTGTGTCGCTTGTTTAGCACTTTTTAATGCCGTGAGATAATCTTGAGCAGTTAATGCCGCTTTTGATTGGGCCATTTGCATTATTTCTTGAGCAAAATGTGGCATCACTTCTTCAGCATTTTTTTGGTTAAACTCAATGATCGCTCCCAGTGATTTAGGTAATCCTTTTGATGTATTTGCCAAGTATGAGTTTAAATCTGCCTTGAATTCATAGAGCAATACTTCAAATTCATTGCCACCCCATGTATCTTTAGTTTCAAAAGTAATATCATCGATGATGATTGCGCCTTGGGCACGAAGATCTTTTATTGCTTGTTCGAAGGTACTATCTAATTTATTGTGATACCCCATTAAATTTCTAACTACACCTATTCGTTTGCCAGCCAAACCGTCTTTTTTAAGATGCTTTACATAATCGACAGTCGATGCAACGGGTGCAGGGTCGTGTTTATCAATAGCCGTCATAGCGCTTAGCATAATAACGGCATCGCTTACTGTTTGTGCCATTGGGCCAGCGGTATCTTGGCTATGTGCAATAGGAATTATGCCACTGCGGCTCACCGTACCAAGTGTAGGTTTGATGCCGACAATACCGTTAATAGCAGCCGGACAGGTAACTGAACCATCAGTTTCCGTACCAACGGCTAATACAGCAAAATCTGCAGCGATAGCAACACCAGAGCCTGAACTTGAGCCACATGGACTACGTGTTACATCGTGCGCATTTTTAGTTTGACCATACATGCTACTCCAACCGCTAGATGACGATGTTGAGCGGAAGTTTGCCCACTCGCTAAGGTTAGTTTTACCAAGAATAATTGCACCAGCGTTAAGCAACTGTTTAACTAAAAATGCATTATTGGCGGGAAAATGTTCTTTAAGTGCTAATGAGCCTGCGCTATTTGACATATCATCTGTGGTATCAATATTATCTTTCAATAACACAGGGATACCGTGAAGAGGGCCGGTTAATCCATGTTGTTTAAATTGCTTATCTAAAACTTTTGCACGGGTAAGGGCGTGTGGGTTAATTTGAGAAACGGCATTAAGGGCTGCGCCTTGTTTATCGTGTTGTTTGATACGTGCTAAATAATGCTTAACCAATTGCTCGCTAGTAAGTGTTTCTTGTTTAAACTGTTGGTGAATGGTGGTAATTTTTGTCTCTGTGGTAGGTAGGGTATTCGTATTTGCTTGCGTAGATAATATCTGACCAAGCAAAAACAGCATGACAGTGAGTATGCGCATAGTGATCCTTAATTATTATTTTTTGTTTTTATAACGTAGCGCAGAACTTATTGTCCAGAAAATTGAAAAATTAAGTAAACGAAAAAAAGTGGCAACTGTGCAGCAAGGGTTACAAAAAACGCTGTGCTTTACTGTTATATCGGATGATTTGAGCACAACGTTTTAAACTTGTTAATCGAGAAAAGCATTAACTTTAGCGATTATTCCTTTTGAGTCTAAGCCAAGTTCTTGATGAATTTCGTTTTGCGTACCGTGTTTAATAAACTGATCAGGTAAACCAATATTTAAAATACTCACTTGAACTTTTTTACTGAGTAAGTACTCATTAACTGCTGAACCAGCGCCACCCGATATAGCATTGTCTTCTATCGTAACTATTACATCATGTTGTTGCGCAATTGTTTCGAGTAGTGTTTCATCTAATGGTTTTACAAAACGCATATCAACAAGTGTTGCATCAAAATGTGTTGCTGCAATGTTAGCTTCTGTCAGCATGGTACCAAAATTAAGAAAAGCGACTTTATCACCTTGGCTGATAAGTTTCGCTTTACCTATCTCAATGGTTTCGGTTAATGCAGGTAATTCAACACCAATAGCGTTACCTCTAGGGTAACGAACGGCCGCTGGTTGATTGGCTTTATGACCGGTTGTTAGCATTAATTGGCATTCACGTTCATCTGATGGTGTCATGATGATTAAATTAGGAATACAGCGCATAAAACTAAGATCAAATGCCCCTTGATGTGTAGGACCATCTGCGCCAACAATACCAGCTCTATCTATGGCAAATAATACTGGCAAATTTTGTATTGCGATATCGTGGATCAATTGATCATAACCACGTTGAAGAAAACTGGAATAAATGGCTACAATCGCGTTATTACCACCAATGGCAAGCCCAGCAGCAAACGTGACAGCATGCTGCTCTGCAATGGCAACATCGTAATACTTTTCAGGAAAACGCTGGCTAAACTCAACCATACCTGAACCTTCACGCATAGCTGGCGTTATAGCTGCTAGTTTTTCATCCACTTCTGCCATTCTGCATAGCCAATCGCCAAAAATTTTCGAATAAGTAGGTAAGCTTGGCGGACTTTTTGGTAACCCTGTTTCAGATGGATTAAATTTTGGTACAGCATGATACTTTATTGGATCTTGCTCTGCTGCTTGGAAGCCTTTACCTTTTTTAGTGGCAATATGCAGTATTTGCGGCCCTTTAAGGTTGCGCATGTTACTAATAGTATTCACTAAGCCAGTAACGTCATGACCGTCAATTGGGCCAATATAATTAAACCCTAACTCTTCAAAAAAGGTGCTGGGCACGACCATACCTTTTAAGTGCTCTTCAGCGCGACTTGCGAGTTCTTTAATGGGGGGAATATTATTTAATAAGCGTTTACTGCCTTCTCTAAATCCCGTGTAAAAGCTACCCGATAACATTTTCGCTAAATGATTATTTAACGCGCCTACATTTTCAGAAATCGACATTTCATTGTCGTTTAAAATCACCAACATATCTTTGTGAATATCACCAGCATGGTTTAATGCTTCAAAGGCCATTCCTGCCGTCATGGCACCATCACCTATGACAGCCACAACTTTTCTATTTTTTCCTTCTTTTTCTGCGGCAACGGCTAATCCTAGTGCGGCTGAAATTGAAGTACTTGAATGACCAACACTAAGCACATCATATTCACTTTCTTCACGCCAAGGAAAAGGGTGAAGACCATCTTTTTGACGAATAGTATGGAGCTGATCACGCCTGCCAGTAAGAATTTTATGAGGATATGCTTGGTGGCCTACATCCCAAATTAAATGATCAAAAGGCGTATTGTAAACATAGTGCAAAGCAACCGTTAATTCTATTGTGCCGAGGCCAGATGCAAAATGACCACTACTTTTGCTGACAGAGTTAAGCAAATAGCGACGTAACTCATCACTGGCATTTGGTAATTGATCGGGCGATAACTTACGCAAATTATCGGGCGTATCAATTTTTGAGAGTAGCGGGTAATCGTTTAGATTTATCGTCATAGTTGTTCGTTTTAATAGAACCTAGCTCGTTCGTTGAATTATAAATGTCGCAAAGTCTGACAAATTTTGAGTATTGTAAGGCAATCTACGCAAAGCTTGAAGTGATTGTTGAAACAAGTCGTCTGCTTTTTGTTGCGCACCTTGTAAACCCAATAATGAAGGGTAGGTACTCTTGTTTGCTTCTAGGTCAGATCCTGTTGGCTTTCCAAGCTCTTCTTCACTAGAGGTAATATCAATAATATCATCGCGTACTTGATAAGCTAAGCCAACATGCTGTGCATATTCTTTTAGTGCCTGTTTTTCACCGGTTGTAACATTAGGTGCACATTCCGCTGCCATTAACACGGCAGCTTGCAATAAAGCGCCGGTTTTTAAATGATGTAGTTGTTCAAGTGCAGCCAACGTAATACAGCTATCAGTTGCTGAAAGATCTAAAGCTTGGCCACCGCACATGCCTTGATAGCCAGCCGCATCAACCAGTAATTTCATTAAGGTTAATTGTTTTCTTTTTACTTGTTCTGAAAAAGGGTGGTTTATTAAAATATCAAACGCAAGTGTTTGTAGACTATCGCCGGCAAGAATCGCGGTAGCCTCATCGAAAGCTTTATGACATGTTGGTTTACCGCGACGTAAATCATCGTCATCCATGGCGGGTAAGTCATCATGTAATAATGAATAGGCGTGAATGCACTCAATTGCTGCAGCAATTCCATCAATATCTTCTATTGATGCGCCAAGAGACTCACCTGTAATGTAAGCAAGAAATGGCCGCATACGCTTACCACCAATGAGTAAACCGTAGCGCATGGCATCATGTAATTGTTGGTCATTAACGGCAATATTGTCTAATGCGTTTATAAGGTATTGATCAATACGTTGTTGGTATTGGGGTAATCCTAACAAGTGTTGCACTGGCTATAGCTCGTTTGATTCAAATGTTTCTAATGCTGACTTTTCTTGTCGTTGCATCAAAATTTGCACTTTTTGTTCAGCGTCTTTCAGTTTTTCTTGGCTAACTTGGCTTAATGCTAAGCCGCGTTCAAATAAGGTCATTGAGTCTTCTAGATTCAATTCGCCTTTTTCAAGTTGATCGACAATTGTTTCAAGCTCTTTTAACGCTTCTTCAAAACTTAAGTTCTCAATTTTTTTACGTGCCATGATCTCGCTCAAACCGCGCCTTTTTATAAGTAACGCGCAAGATACCTTAGCTGTGCGCTTTGTTCAACTGAGCAACTAAATTACTTTCAATGAAATAAAGTGAAAATATTTGTTAAGTTATTGACAATATGGGCGATAATATAAGTATTCTCGTGATAGATTATAATGCAGTCGCGAATTAATACGCCTTAGGTTATTATCATTATCGGGCTAGCAATTTAGCAACATTTTTTCGGAGGCTTGTGTGGATTTAGCTACGCTACTAGGAATTTTAGGTGCCATTGGGTTCGTGGTCATGGCCATGGTATTGGGCGGCGACATCAATATGTTTATTGATACCCAATCCATACTTATCGTATTTTGTGGCTCTACTTTTGTTGTACTTGCGAATTATAACCTTGGCCAATTCTTTGGTATTGGCAAGATTATGGGCAAGGCCTTTATGTTTAAGATTGAAAAGCCTGATGAGTTAATTGAAAAGTCGGTTGAAATGGCTGATGCTGCTCGAAAAGGTGGCTTTTTAGCTTTAGAAGAAGCTGAAATATCCAATGCCTTTATGCAAAAAGGTGTTGATATGCTGGTTGATGGCCACGACGCTGATGTGGTTAGAGGTACACTGCAAAAAGATATTAACTTAACAACAGAGCGACATGAAACCGGTATAGGAATGCTGTCGGCATTAGCCGAAATTGCACCAGCAATGGGTATGATTGGTACCTTAATTGGTCTGGTTGCGATGCTTTCAAATATGGATGATCCTAAAGCGATTGGCCCAGCAATGGCGGTTGCATTATTAACTACTCTTTATGGTGCTTTTTTGGCTAATGTCATTGCTATACCTATCGCGAATAAATTAAAGCTACGTATGGCAGAAGAAAAACTCAACCAAGAACTTATTTTAGACGCTGTGCTTGGCATTCAAGACGGGCAAAATCCGCGCGTAATTGAAGGGTTGTTGAAAAACTACCTTGCTGAAAGTAAACGAGCCGTTAATACAACAGAAGAGTAGGGAGCTAGCATATGGCAAATCCTCCTGAGTGTAAATGTCCACCACCTGGCCTACCGCCATGGATGGGTACCTTTGCCGATCTTATGTCATTATTGATGTGCTTCTTTGTTTTATTATTATCTTTTTCTGAAATGGACGTGCTGAAGTTTAAGCAAATTGCAGGGTCAATGAAATTTGCTTTTGGGGTACAAAATAAAATTGAAGTAAAAGATATTCCCAAAGGCACCAGTATTATTGCGCAAGAATTTAGGCCTGGTAAACCTGAGCCCACGCCTATTGAGGTGATCCAACAACAAACAGTCGAAATGACCCAACAAATGTTAGAATTTCAGGCGGGTGATGAAACTTCTGCTGGTGGTCGCCAAGAACAGCGTGGTACTGAACGGGGCGGACAATCACAAAGTACGGCTGATGAAATGTCAGCGCAGGCGCGACAAAAAGCCAGTGATGAGTTAGAACAGGCATCACAAGAACAAGTAAATGAACTGGTTAAAAAAATCGCAGATCAACTTGAACAGCAAATACAAGACGGCGCTATTGAGTTAGAGCAATTGGGTCAACAAATCATTATTCGTATCAGAGAAAATGGTTCTTTCCCCTCTGGTTCCGCTTTTTTACAGCCTCAGTTTCGTCCTATTATTCAAGAGATTGGCGAGTTATTAAATACAGTGCCAGGTGAAATTATGGTATCTGGTCATACGGATAATCGCGGTATTAGTTCTGAGTTATTCACCTCAAATTGGGATTTATCAAGCAAGCGAGCAGTAGCCATTGCGCATGAGCTAGTTAACGTTGATGGCTTTGATCCGTCAAGAATGATTGTCGCAGGGCATGCTGATGCGAAACCGTTAGTGCCTAATAACAACGCGCTTAATCGTCGCCGTAATCGCCGGGTTGAAATTGCGATTAATCAAGGCAAAGCAAAAGAAACAGAGCCAGTGTCGATTATTTCTAGTGAGTCACAATAGTCAAAGTACTAGCTCAACACCCTAATTCAAAAGGATCGCTTAGCGATCCTTTTTTTTCGCACATTTATCTTGCTTGATGTATAATCCGCGCCACCAAAATTCCGGATAAGTTGTTATGAGATTTATTATTAAGCTTCAGGCTGAAATTGCGATTAAAAGTAGACCTGTACGTAAACGTTTCACTAAGATTTTAGAATCAAATATAAAAAACGTTTTACGTCGCGTAGATGAGCAGGTTACGTCAAAAATTAATTGGGACAGTATTGAAGTAAATAGTAAAAATAACTCTGTAGAAAATCGCGAAAAATTAGTGAACGCATTAACGTGTATTCCTGGGGTTGCGATGATCATTGAAGTGCAACAACGTGAATTTACCGATTTACATGACATCTTTGAAAAAACACTTGAAGTACACGGCAAACATATTGAAAACAAAACTTTTTGTGTACGTGTAAAACGTACCGGAGAACATGATTTTTCTTCACTACAAGCTGAGCAATATGTTGGCGGCGGGCTTAATCAAGCAGTTGACTCTGCAAAAGTACAACTGAAAAAACCTGATGTAACCGTTCGGTTAGAAATCAAGCATAAAGATTTGTTTATTGTCACTGAACGTCATAAAGGCTTGGGCGGGTTTCCAATTGCAACTCAAGAAGATGTTCTTTCGTTAATGTCTGGTGGATTTGATTCAGGTGTTTCAAGTTATCAAATGATCAAAAAAGGCGCACGTACCCATTACTGCTTTTTTAATCTAGGTGGCTCGGCGCACGAAGTAGGTGTGAAAGAAGTAAGCCATTTTCTGTGGAATAAATTCGGAGCATCACATCGAGTAAAGTTTTTTGCAGTTGATTTTGAACCTGTTGTTGCCGAAATTTTAGAAAACATTGAAAACGGTCAAATGGGCGTAATTTTAAAGCGTATGATGATGCGCGCGGCTGCAAAAATTGCTGAAAAACGTGGTATACAAGCGCTTGTTACCGGTGAAGCATTAGGGCAAGTTTCTAGTCAAACCTTGACTAATTTAAATGTCATTGATCGTGTGACTGACACATTAATATTACGTCCGTTAGCTGCTTATGATAAACAAGATATTATCGATATTGCACGCGCAATTGGCACCGAAGATTTTGCTAAAACTATTCCTGAATATTGTGGTGTGATTTCTAAAAAGCCAACAGTTAAAGCGGTACTATCGAAAATAGAAGCGGAAGAAGAAAATTTTGATTTTTCCATTCTTGATCGGGTTGTTGAAGAAACTCGAATTTTTGACATAAAAGACATAGGTGAGCAAACCGAGCAAGAAATTCATGCTGTTGAAGCAGTATCTGAGCTAGGTGACGGTGCTATTGTATTAGATATTCGAAGCCCTGAAGAAGAAGACGAACGTCCGCTCGAGATAGAGCATGTAACCGTGCAACATTTACCGTTTTTTAAATTAGCCACCCAATTTGGTGACTTAGATCAAACCAAACAATATTATTTGTATTGTGAACAAGGTGTAATGAGCAAGTTACAGGCTCTATACTTGATTGATATTGGCTTTGACAACGTTAAGGTTTACCGGCCTTAACAAGTAAAACTATCAATTAGTATGCTTGGCTGACTTGTTGATACAGTGACAAGTTATTTGGTACTTCTAGTTGATGTTGCTTTGCCAACTCTACAATATAGCCATTGATATGTTCAATTTCAGTGGCTTTATTTTGTTGAAAATCCGCTCGCATGGAAGAACAATTTTTAGCAGTAATCGATGCAACCTTAAGCACATTGTTGATCAATTGCTGCAATTCTAGTTTGATATTTTCCGCCGCAGCGACTTGCGTAATTTCATAACAAATTTTATTTATTAACGCTTGGTACTGTGGCTTGAGTAATTCACCGTTATCAATATTATTGAGTGCAGTAATGGGGTTTATTACGCAATTGATGGCTAATTTTATCCATTGATGATAAGCAATATTATCCTGCCAAATTACACTCGGTAAGGCTTGATTCAATATAGTTGTTGGTGTTTGATGTTCTGCTTTTGTTACCTGTTGCAACTTACCTAGTTGGCTTTGACCTATACCTGTATGGGTGATAGCAAAGTTATCCGTTTTTTTGCTGCCATGGGTAGTAAGCAAGGTAAGGACAGTTTGCTTAGGTAGTACAGCATGAATATCGCTTGGTGCAATAATGCCGTTATGGCATAAAATGACCGTTGCTTTTTCATTTAAGTAAGCTTGATACTGCTTTAATGCAGGTAAAATATCATAAGCCTTTAAACACAAGAGTACGATATCTGCAAGTTGAAGTTGTTCTTTATTTATGATGTTAAGTGGTATCACCGATAACTGATTATCGTAGGTGGTCAGTGACATATTAGTGTCAGTAATAACTGCACGTTGTGAACATAATAATGCTGGGGAATGCTTAGTGATAACTAAGTGTGAATACCATAATAAACCGATTGCACCTTGTCCTATTACGACTATTTTCATCAACGTACTCGCTGGAAATACATTAACTTGAGCCACTTTAATGTGACAAAGGTTAAAATACCGACGGTGTCGGCAATAAAATCACTTAGCTCAGGGTTTCTGAAACCTAAATACCATTGCCCAATTTCTGTAAGTGCAGCATAACAAATTAATGCGATAGATAATGTGATCAAAGGAAAACGGCAAGCACTATTTAGAAACCAAGTTAATAGAAAAAATCCTAGCATATGACCAATAGAGTCGATATCAGTTCCCCGGTTAATAATAGCCTCTAAATCTTTGGCGAGTAGGCTTACACTAGCGATTATAAGGATAAAAACAAATAAAATAAGCAAAAGCTTTTGGCTGTTCATTTTGTATGATTATGATTTGTCGTGCGAAAATTACATCATATCATGAGAGGTGAATAAAAAAATGCCATGGATATTGGTTTTTAGCAATTATAGATTTTGTTATGATGCCATTAACGATGATTAAATGAGAAAATATTATGCCATCAATGGATATTGTATCTGAGATTAATATAGAAGAAGTACGTAATGCCTCTGAAAATGCTACAAGAGAGTTAAGCACACGTTTTGATTTTAGAGGCGTTGAAGCGAGCTTTGAATGGAAAAGCCCAAATGTGGTGGTAACTGCAGAAGGTGATTTTCAAATTAAACAATTAGTTGATATGTTACGTAATCAATTAACGAAACGTAACGTTGACCCACAATCAATGTCTGTGGGAACTCCTGAGTTTTCAGGGAAAAAATGCTCGGCGACCTGTAGCTTCAAAGAAGGCATCGATCAACCTACAGCGAAAAAAATCGTTAAAGCGATAAAAGATAGTAAGCTAAAAGTGCAGGCTGCAATTCAAGGTGAGCAGGTACGTGTTACCGGTAAGAAACGTGATGATTTACAAGCTGTAATGAAGTTAGTAAGAGAACAAGAATTAGAACAATCTTTTCAATTTACCAACTTTCGCGATTAACCCAGAAATTTCTATCTAACCCGAGCTCAGGTTATCTATTAGCGCTTATTTTAAATCAGTATAAATAAGCGCTAATTATCTGCCGTTGTTGAAAAAATAATCTATTTGGTATCGTCTACTTTACAGCTGTTCAGAGATTCTGAAAAATAATCCTTATTATTGAACTTAAAAAGCTGTTTTTATTGGCTGAGATTAAGTAAATTAATCCGAAGTCTAGGGCTTATTAGTTTTTAGTGTGTTTTTTTACCGAAACAATCTTTGCATGATTTTATTTTGTCACTGACATTTTAAGTAGAAATTGTGAACTAAAGTACAGATTATATTATAAGTACATAAACGAGCAGTTTGCATGTTTAACTTAATGCAACTCTACTGTTTCGTTCTTAAGATTAAGTATGCAAGTTTTATTACGCAAACTGCATATTTAATGGTTGTAAATTAATATCATCAATAGTTAATACACTCTAATTATGAATATATAAATAACAATAAAGAAAGGTTTTCATGGCTACGTCTCGAGGAGAGTTCAGCTCTCGTATTGGTTTTATTATGGCTGCTGCTGGCTCAGCAGTAGGATTAGGGAATATTTGGGGATTTCCAACTCAAACAGCAAGTAACGGCGGCGCAGCTTTTGTTTTTGTGTATCTGATTTTAGCATTTTGTTTAGCTTACCCTGCGTTTATGGCGGAATTGTTAATTGGCCGTTATGGCCAAGCGAATGCAGTCACTTCATTGCAAAAAATGTCGCGTACGAAAGGTCACAAACAGTTTGCCTTTATTGTTGGTTTTGGTGGGGTGGTTTGTGCAGCACTTATTTTAAGCTTTTATGGCATTATTGCCGGCTGGATGATGTCTTATGCAATAGAGCCAGTCGCTCATTTTATTGGTGCAGGAAACAGTGCTGAATGGGTGGTCTCGCAATCTTTGACACGGAACATTCTGTTTACAGCTTGCTTCATGTTTTTAACCATTTTTGTTATTAGGCGCGGCGTTGAAGACGGCATAGAGAAATGGTCAAAGCGCCTGATGCCATTATTAATCGGTTTACTGATTTTACTGATAGGCTATGTTTTTACCTTAGAAGGCGCTAGTGAAGGGCTTAACGCGTATTTAAACCCTGATTTTAGTCGTGTGTTAGATCCAGGGCTTTTGATCAGTGCAATGGGGCAAGCCTTTTTCTCGTTATCACTTGGTACCAGTGTGATGGTGATATATGGTTCATATATTTCTAAGAAAGAAAATTTAGTTTCGTTAGGCGCACAGGTAACGTTAATAGATGTGAGCATTGCGTTCTTAGCAGGATTATTAATTATTCCAGCGATGTATGTTGCACAAGCACAAGGTGTTGCTATTTTTGCTGATGATGGCAGCCTAATATCAGGTTCAGGATTGGTGTTTGCTGTGTTGCCGGCACTTTTTGATACCATGGGAAGTATGGGGTTAATGGTTGGTTTTGCTTTTTTTGTACTGATGTCAGTTGCTGCATTAACATCGAGCATTTCAATGCTAGAGGGGCCAGTATCATATGTTGTTGAGCGACATAACATTGAACGTAAAAAAGCGACAACGTTTATTGGTATTCTGATTTTCTTTATGAGTGTCGGTATTATTAGTCAATTAGGTGTTATGTTAGATTTTGTTGCAACCCTTGCCACAGAATACGGTCAACCTATTATCGCGATGCTTTGTTGTGTATTTGTCGGTTGGATTTGGCACCGAAATGACATACTGAAAGAAATTCAATCAGGTAATGAAAAAGTTGAGCACTCAATTTTTTGGAAAATTTGGCCTTGGTATACTAAGTTTGTTTGTCCTACGGCGATTGCAATCGTATTTATACATTCTCTACGTTAATAAAAGGCGCTATGCGCCTTTTATTTTATCCATAAACAAACTTAGTCACTTGCTGAACAGAAGCTGCACCTACTTTTCGATCAACAAGCTCTCCATCATTTAATAAAAGTAAAGTAGGTATACCTCGTACGCCATATTGCGCCATTAACTCGGGTGCTTCATCAGCATTTACTTTAACTATTTTTAACGCTGAATTTTCATTAGCAACCTGCTCAAGTACTGGTGCAATCATTTTACAAGGACCACACCATGGGGCATAAAAATCTACTAACACTTTACCTTTGAATGTTAACACTTGTTGTTGAAAATCTTCGGATGTGATTTCTTTCACACTGCTCATGCTCTTTCCTGTTTATATAGCGATAAATGAAGGAAAGAGTATATTTCACTTGATATTGTTTTATTAGTTGGCTTTAATAGAATTAATTGTTCTATTTATGAGATAAAAGTGCAAAATAAACGGAATTCACTAGAGCTAGATAATTATCGTTTTTTTGTCGCGATTGTTGAAGCTGGTTCGTTAACGAAAGCGTCTGCTGAACTTGGTATCCCAAAATCAAAATTAAGTCGACGGTTGGCTCAATTAGAGCAGCAGTTGGGTAGCCAATTGTTGATTCGAACTACTCGTACAATAACACTCACAGAATCTGGTCATTTATTATATCAACAGTGCCAACCGCATGTGGCAGCGCTAACTGATGTAGAACAGTTTATTTATGATAGTCATCATCAGATAAAAGGCGTATTAAAGTTATTACTCCCGTTAGAATTTTTCAACCAAGTTATTGGTGAATTAATGACAACATTTGCAACGCAATATTCTGAACTACAAATTCAATGTCAGCATTATACGGGTATAACTCCACCGTATGATCATCAATTTGATTTAGTGTTTGTTTTGCATGAAGACTCCCTACCAAACTCAAATTGGATCAGCAAAAGTTTATTAAGTTTTTCTCAATCCATCTATGTCAGTGAACGGGATAATTCTGTATCGGTGAATGAGATAGCACAACTTAATAATATTGATGCTATTCTTGCTGACGGTTCAGAAACATGGTTACTTCGAGAACATGGAAAAGTGACTGAATTAAATCCGAAACCTGTCATGATGCTAGCGAGTCCTGAAATGCGGGCAAAAGCATGTGAACAGGGGATTGGTGTCATCAAGCTGCCTGACTACATTGGTAAACGAATAACAGGTATTAAAACGTTGAACTACCCTGTGCCAATTGTTGCTCAACAATTATCAGTACTCTATCACAGTAGGAATATTCCCCTTAAAACACGCATTTTTTTAGATTTTTTTCAAAGTAAAATTGGCTGTCTTTCTTCATGACTATGATTAGGGTCTGTTGATCTTTCGCTTTAGTTTGCAACAGTTTATGGGTATTTAGACAAGACATTGCTCACGCCTTGATTATAAAGCGTTTAGTTCGAACAACATTGAATCTCGAAAGATCAACAGACCCTAATAACAATTGAAACTATTGTTTAAATACATTTGAAATTATCTTCACTTTTGTTATTTATGATATACTTGTGATTAACATTTAGACTCTATTTCTCTGTACTTTGAATAATTCAAACAACCAAGGACGACTGCTTGAAAAACGTTTTTAAAATAGCTTTATTCATCTGTATCACTGCTCACTTTTCTGCGCAAAGTCAGCAAACAGCTTTATCTGTTGTCAACGTAGTCGGTGAAAACTTACCGCCGTTTACTTTGCCTGATGGCTCTGGGCAGCAATTTGATGTGGTTCGCGCTATTTTTGAACCATTAAATTTGTCAGTTGCAATTGAAGTGTATCCATATAAGCGGGCTGTTGCTTTAGTTGAGCGCGGCGATGCTGATATGATGATTGGTATGTTAAAAGATGATAATTATCAATTGAGTTATTCGGCATACCCCCATGATGTTGATATATTAATAGCCATATTTAAAGAAAATAATTTTGATAATTGGCAAGGTATTTCAAGCTTGAAAGGTAAAAGTGTCACCATGATTGCTGGTTTGTCTAAACCTTTTAAGGCTTACCTTCCAGAGGTTGAATTTGATATGTCAGAAGTGGGGACTCGTGAACAGGCAATTAATAAACTAAGGCATTCCCGTACTGATTACATGATCGATTCTGAAGGTTCATATCTTACTGAAATGACTGAAAATGCCTCTGCGATTAATTTTGTTACTAAACCAGTCGGTGTTTTACAAATCCATGTTGCCTTTGCCAATACTGTTCGTGGACAAAAGCTAAAGGCGCTTTGGGATAAACATTTTATCGACTTTATACAAAGTAATAAAGCAGAGAAAATATATCGAAAATGGCATCTTTTGAGAGAGTACAAGAATACGAAGCGCTTTTTTGCCCAGCAGTTAAAATAGCACCGTTAATATTTTTTAGGCCATGGAAGTTGCCAAGGATCGCTAATAGCATCGATAGCAGATAAACAGTCATCTGTTAAAAAATGCTCACCTGAATCTGGTGCTACTTGATATCGATACTGTTGCTCATTGAGAGTAAACGATAAACCAAAAGCATGAAGATACCCCCTATCGGCTGTAGATTTAGCGTAATACGTGTCTCCTAGAATAGGGCTACCAATGCTTGAAAGTGCTACCCGAATTTGATGCGTTTTTCCTGTTAATGGTTTTATCAAAAATAATCTCGACTGAGGTGTCAGTGAATAACTGAAAAATTGTGATTTGGCAGGATTATGCATTGAGCGAGTTAATTTCCACATGCCACGACGGCTTTTCTCCATATCGCCAGCGATTAACCCTTGTTTTTTCTTGGGCTTTTTATCGGAAATCGCAAGATAAAATTTAATAACCTCTTTACGCTCAAACAGTTGTTGGAACGTCTGCGCAGTTAATTTGTTTTTTGCAAAAATAAGTAAACCTGAAGTTATTTTATCTAACCTATGCACAGGATAAAGATGTCCTAATTTTACATGCTGTTTTACAAGACTGTGTAAGCCTAATTCATTGCCTTCATCGTGAAAACTAACATTTGCAGCTTTATTAATGATAATAAAGTCTTGTTGCTCATCGACAATCGTAAATGGCTTCATTAGAAATTTAAGCCTATCAGTGTATAGATAATCAAAGTAAGGCTACCTGCCGTTAGGGCATAAGGTAATTGTGTTTTTACATGCTCGTAGTGATCACAACCACTTGCAATAGAAGCAACAACGGTGGTGTCTGATATTGGTGAGGCGTGATCTCCAAAAATACCACCGCCTAAAACTGCCGCGACAAGAAACTCGATAGGTAAGCCAGTTTGTTGCGCTAACGGAACTGCGATCGGCACTAAAATAGCAAATGTACCCCACGAAGTACCTGTAGCAAACGCCATAAACCCGGCAGCGAGGAATAGAATTGGCGCAATAAAATATAGCGGAACTTCAACGTTAAGCAATTGGCTGACATATATACCCGTGCCTAGTGATTTTATTGCATCGCCAAAGGCGAAAGAAAGTATCAAAATTGCTACGGCAGGAGCCATATGTTTGATGCCTAGTAAGGCATGTTTAGCGATATTTTTCCAAGACATTACACCGTAGATTTTGATCATGGTAATTAAAATAATCACCGCACTTACGATCGCCCAAAAAACAGAAAAGGAACCTGAACCTTGACGCATATCACCGTTACCGGTAAACCAAAGCAAAGATAGAGTAATGGTTAATAAAGATATCAATGGCAACCACATAATGATGGCAGGAGATATTTTCTGTTTTTCTACTGTTTGTTGATCAATGATGCGTGATTTAGCGTATTTAAGTGGTCCGAAAGTTCTGCCACTTGCTGCTGTATAATAGGCAAATAATACGGCAATGATCGCGTAAAAGTTATAACTAATCGTACCGACGAGTATACCAACAGGATCGTTGAGTTGGTGGCCATCAAGTAGACCAAGAACATATGCCCCCCAACCATTTATTAAAAAGAGGATACTGATAGGGGCACAAGTTGAATCGATTAAGTAAGCTAACCTAGCACGGCTCAGTTTATATTTATCAAACAAAGTTTGGCTTGCCATTCCAGCAGTAAAAATACTTAAATTAGTATCAGTAAAAATACTCGTGCCAACAAAGGTAGGCAGTAATGCAGCTTGTTTTGAATTTTTGACTAAATTCACTTTTGCTAAAGAATCAATAAAACCATTTACGGCACCTGATTGGTTCATTAATGTAACCAGAGCACCAATAAGCAAACTAAAACTTATGATATATATGTTGCCAATTGAATCAAACACGCCAGCTAAACCGTACGCTGTACTTGTTACGCCATTGATTGGGTGCCAGTTTTCAATCATGATAAAGCATAAAGCAATACCGCAGAATAATGCTAATAAGGCATTTTTACGCCAGATAGCGATAACAATGGCGACAATGGGAGGAAGTAAGCTAAGTGGACTGTCTTGCATGAGATTACAACGATTATTATTTTGCGACCAACTTTACCTTATGTTGCTATTATTAGAAACAGTAGAAGGAATATTTGCCAGAAGTTTGCCGCCAATTGGAATTTAATGAGTAAACATGCGGTCATGGTATCTAGCTTGAATAACTACTTTGGTATAAACGTTTTTACAAAAGCTATCACAGCAGAATATAACAAACGGATTATTTTATTTAACAATTACTAAATAAGCATTGAAAAGCAATCTTTTAGCCATACATCTTTATGCAGAAATCGCTCGATGCAACAGGACCCATTTTGACACTATCTTTTCAACAGAAAATAAACGTTCTTAGCGAGGAACGGAATAAAGCTGCGCTAACAGACATTGGGCGGGGCATCGAACGCGAAGGATTAAGGGTACTCGCTGAAGGCAAGCTCTCGCAGCATGGTCATTATCAAGCATTAGGCTCCGCCCTTACTCATCCAAATATCACCACCGACTATGCAGAAAGCTTATTGGAGTTTATTACCCCAGTAAGTCACTCTGTAGAACAAACAATTGCGCAATTAAAAGATATTCAGAAATATACGTTTTCAAATATTAATGGTGAGCTTATTTGGCCGACGAGTATGCCTTGCTTTGTTGACGACGAAGAAAATATCGCCTTAGCGTATTTTGGCCAGTCTAACATCGGTAAAATGAAAACCGTATATCGACAAGGCTTAAAAAACAGGTATGGCAGCATGATGCAAGTTATTGCAGGCATACATTTTAATTTTTCATTTCCTAAATCGTTTTGGCAATTATTTAAAACGGCAGAAAGCTCGTCAATGAATGAGCAAGATTATATTTCAGCGGGTTATTTTGCTTTATTAAGAAACTATAAACGCTATTGCTGGTTGATCCCTTATCTGTACGGAAGTTCTCCGGCAATATGTCCGTCTTTTTTACAAGGCAAAAAAACAACGTTGCCCTTTAAAAAATCCGAGAGTGGTTACATCTATCTAGAACATGCAACCAGTTTACGCATGAGTGATCTTGGTTATACCAATAGTGAACAGTCGGCATTGAGGATTTGTTACAACAATATTGATGATTATATTTCAGGCGTGCAAGAAGCGATAAGTTTAAGCTCAGATAAATTTGCAGAAATAGGCATAAAAGTTGATGGCAACTATCAGCAGTTAAATGCCAATGTATTGCAAATTGAAAACGAGTTGTATGCGCCTGTGCGGCCAAAACAAGTTGCCCAATCTGGCGAAAAACCTTCTCAAGCGTTAAGTCGTCGTGGGGTTGAATACGTGGAAGTTCGGGCGCTTGATGTAAATCCATTTGTCGATACTGGCATCAGTGAACAGCAAATTTATTTTCTTGATATATTTCTTACCTTTTGTGCGCTTAAAGAAAGCCCAGTGCCACTTTGTGAAATGCAAAAAGTCTGTGATAACAACATGGATGATGTCGTGATGCGTGGTAGAGATCCTGCGTTGTTACTCGACAATAACGGTGAAAAAGTATCGTTAAAGGTATGGGGGAGGGAACTTTTTGCTGAAATGCAGCAAGTTGCAGCGTTACTTGATGATGCCCACAATACTGTTAAGTATCAACAAGCGTTAGCGATTGAGTTCGATAAGATTAATGATCCTGAAAAAACGCCTTCGGCTAAATTACTGAAAATTGTGCAAGATAATCAGCAAAGTTTAACGGAGTTTACCCTACAGCAAGCAATCAGTTATCGTGAAGATGCGTTAAAACGTGATTATCAATATTATGATGAAGCTTATTTTAATGAACAAGCTGATAAATCAATTGCTCAACAAAAAAGTATTGAACAAAGTGATACATTAACATTCGATGAATTTTTAACACAATATTTTGCACAATAATTTTTGGTACAGAGATTTAAAGGAGCTTCAATGCTCCTTTTTTTTGGGCAAAAAAAAAGCGCGTTAGGGTAACGCGCCTTAAATACAAAGAAAGCAGTCCAGGGAGGTGTTTTGCTCTCATAACATGAGACATGCTCGTTCTTTTAAAGTTCAATTTTTATTCAATTAGTATTAATAAATATCTATTGATGCGATTAAAGTTGTATAAGTCTTTAATAAACATAAAAAAACGCGTTAATAAAAAATTAACGCGCGAATCGTTCATGAAACATAAGGGAATAACACCTTCATTTTATAGGAGTACTAAATAACGATTAAGTTCAAAAAACAAACAAAAAAAAGCGCATTAATATAAATGCGCAAACTAAACATGAAACACTAAGGGAATATCACTTCTTAAAAGATTGGAGTGTAAAAAAATAATAAAGTTCAAAATTTAGATAAAAAAAAGCGCATTAAAAAATGCGCTTATAAGATGTTCAAGGGAAACACAATATGAAAGTCTTGTAATATAAGAGTGGGATGTTTTAAAAAAGTTCAAAGAAAAATAAATTTTTTTTCATTTTGGTAAAGTAATGTTTTTCTGGCATTATAAAAGCGTGAAAAACGTCGTTATGTGGCCTTATGAATAAAATACCTGTTTTAATTTTTGTTATACTTTCAACGTTGTTATTAAGTAGCTGCGCTACACCACCCCCAAAAAACCCAGAGAATTTGTGCGAGATATTTAGAGAGCATCGTGATTGGTACTTTGCTGCTAAAGACGCTCGTGATCGATGGGGAACTCCTATTCATGTTCCTATGAGCATGATGTATCAAGAAAGTTCGTTTAGAAATGATGCCTTGCCACCAAGAGATTATTTACTCGGTTTTATACCTTGGGGCAGAGTAAGTACAGCTTACGGCTATTCACAGGCCAAAACGATGACTTGGAAAGACTATATTAGAGAGACTGGTAACTCAGGTGCTGATCGTGATGATTTTGACGACGCTGTTGATTTTATGGCGTGGTTTATTTTTAAAACAAATAAAATTAATCGTGTGTCAAAGTGGGATGGTTATAACCAGTATTTAAATTACCATGAAGGCTGGGGTGGTTTTCAAAGAAAATCTTATGTAAAAAAGCAGTGGCTAATGAAAGTAGCAAGAAAGGTTGATAATCGTGCTCGACGTTACAGTGGGCAATTAAAATCATGCGAAGCCGAGCTTAATGAAAGCAGTTTATGGCGTTGGTTGTTTGGTTAACAAGATGGCATAGCTCAACGTTTCACCGCCCTTTGGATAACTTTTAGACGAAGGGTTTGTTTTCTCGCCATCCACCGCTTTATTTATCGAAAAACAAGTGGTTTGGACGTAAATATATTAAGGTTTTCTCTGGTTATAATTAGGTAAAATTTACAAAATTTAATACCGAGTATTTCGTAGAAACGTACAAATATTTAACAACCTTATCACTTACCTAAAACTGTAATGACTGTAGCATTTTTCTTGCCAAAGGCGTTATTTTTATTGAAAATTGCTGCAAGTGCTCGTCGGGTATGGTTTTAAAAAAAATGTTAAAAAAACTTCATTTTTTTCATAAATAAATATTGCAAAAACGAAGTCCTCATTCCCTATGGCTTTGCATTTGTTTTCCACAGAAATTGTGGAAATGTTAATTACCGTAAATGTCTGTGGATAACTTTGTGTTTAACTTTATGAGCGGTTTCTTTCAGATGATAGAAAGTAATATAACTGAAGGTTAATTATATCGACTACATTTATTCAAATGTGCGAGCATCAACAAAAATAGTTTAAGCGGTTTTTTGCTTTCAGTAGAGTTATTCAATTAAGGCAAGAGTCCTTAACTAAAACCAATGAAGTTTGTTGCCTGTGTAGCGTTATGAACTAGTCCGTTTAGGTTAACAATTCTATTTCATTCAGCTTAAAAAAAGCTAATCGGTAACACACTGGTGATGATTTAGGGACTGTTAATTTTTCGGGTTTAGTTCGAACAAAATTTAATCTCGAAAAGCCAATAGACCCTAGTTTCTGTGCTCAGGTTTTTGCTGGTAGAACTCTGGCATAATACGAACTGTTTTGATCATATTATCGGTAACATCAACAATCTCAAGTGGATAGCCTGAAATTCTTACACTGAGTTTTGCTTCAGGAATGTCTTCTAAATACTCTAATACTAAACCGTTTAAGGTTTTAGGGCCATCGGTTGGGAAGTGCCAATTCATTTCTTTATTTATATCACGTACCGTAGCGCTACCGTCAACTAAATAACTACCATCAGGTTGAATATGCACTTCTTCTGACGGTGCTGGTTCTTTAGTTGTGGTAAAATCACCTACAATTTCTTCAAGAATATCTTCTAAAGTGACTAATCCTTGAATGTCACCATATTCATCTACAACCAATCCAAGTCTTTCTTTGGCATGTTGAAATTTTAAAATTTGCACACTTAATGTGGTGCCTTCAGGAATAAAGTAAAGTTCTCTAACTGCCCTAAGTAAAGTGGCTTTAGTAAACTGGTTTTTTGATAGTAGCTTTAATGCATCGCGCATGTGAATGTAGCCCACCACATCGTCGATGGTATCTCTATATAGTAAAACACGAGTGTGTGTGGCTTGGGTTAATTGTTTTTGAATTTTTTTCCAATCTTCATTTATGTCAATGCCAACGAGTTCACTGCGTGGGATCATAATGTCTTCAACAGTTACTTTTTCTAAATCTAAAATGCTCACCAACATGCTTTGATCGCGTTCAGCTAACAAGGCACCAGATTCATTCACTACAGTGCGGAGCTCTTCTGAACTTAAGCTATGTAATTCTCGTTCTTCACGACTCACACCTAATAAGGTAAGAATGCCATTGGTGATCCAATTTACTGCGACTACGATTGGGTAAAAGACTTTCAATAAAAAGGATAAGATAACGGAACTAGGAAATGCTACTTTTTCAGGATAAAGAGCGGCAAGTGTTTTTGGCGTAACTTCTGCAAAAATTAATACCACAAGTGTTAAGATAATAGTCGCTGCTAGAACACCAGCAACATCACCTAAAAAGCGAATCCCTATAATGGTGGCTATAGCAGAGGCAGCTATGTTGACTAAGTTGTTACCAATTAAAATTAGACCAATCAGTTGATCGGGGCGTTTTAATAGCTTACCTACGCGTTTAGCGCCTTTATGTTTCTGTTTTTCTAAATGCTTAAGCTTATATCTGTTTAACGACATCATGCCGGTTTCTGAGCCAGAAAAATATGCAGATATAAGAATAAGTAAGCCTAAAATGAGAAAGAGCGTACTGGTTGAGATGGTATCCAATTATGGGTCCTAAATTGCCAAAAACATGTGCTTTATCAAGCCGAATGCTAGTTATACCTTAAATACTAAGATAATAGAAACTCTTTCACAAAACGACTACCAAAATACGCGAGAGTGAGTAGCGTCGTCGCTGAAATAATTAACATAAGTACGCGGTGTCCTCGCCAGCCCTGTTTGAAATGACCCCACAAAGTAAAACAGTAGAGGAGTAACGCAAGCAATGACAATACTGTTTTATGCGCATTATTTGCCAAAAAGTCTTGTAAAAAGATAACGCCGACAAGCTGACTTACTACTAATCCTAGTGTGCCAATCGCTAAAATTGCAAATAATTGTCCCTCAACTTGCATTAACGGTGGTAAGTGGTTTACCGCTAATAAATTTTTATCTTTTAATTTCATATTGATATAGGTGACTTGGAAGGCAAATAACATCGCAATAATTAAAATACAGTATGCGATTAACGCTAAAATAACATGGCTAGCAACTGCAAAATCTGTTGTGACTAAAGGCATATTGCTTTTATGCGGAATAAACAATGAGGCTAATTGCCATAAGCCAGCGAATACATAGACAACAGGTAAAAGTAAATTTACTTTATATTTAAGTGCTAGCGCAGTGATCGACAAGCAAATAATCAGTGTTACTAATGAAATAACGTTCGGCAGCGCAAAATTTACACTTTGTTCTGAAAACAAAAAATGCCCGGTAGATAACGTATGACTAATAATCGCGATAGAACCAATAAACAATACTTTAACAATGTTTGGTCCTTTTGGATGAAATAAACGAACAACGACTGCTATAGATGCCATGATATAGCAAACAAGAGCGATTAAGCTGAAAATTGATGAAAAATCCAAATATCTATTCCTTTAAAAATAACACGTGAATACGAGTGAATAAACCTTACGATGAATAAAACACAAGTTAATTAATGTAGTCTTTATTTTTTTAATCTAACACTGAATCATCAGCAATAAACTGTTGCAAAAAATAGCTTAAAGTTCAACTGACTTTAGGCATTTTGCTGCAAAGTGTACACGTTATTGATGTAACCGGTATTGTTGATTTAGCCTATAAATAGTCAACGAAGCCATCATAATCAAATTAACCTTAGCATGCTACGTTTATCTAAGTCTTATCTTAACCTGCTAAATCGTTTGCTTTATTCAGCCAATTATGTCGATTATTTGTGTCGTCAACAGACCTTATGCCAATTCGCATAAAGATTAAGTCAGTTCAGAGCGATGTCAGAGGTGGGAGAATAAGTGAAACGTGTGCAGGTATAGTTGTTCTACATCAAACACGTTTTGCGCAATTATCGCGTCTCTAACACGCTCCCAAAGGACGAGTTTAAACGCTTCATAGCCTGTGTTGTTGATTTTGAAAAGGACGCTACAAGGAGTAGCTTATTATACCAACTCTATTAAATATTTAGCCAACTTAGCACTTCATTAGCGCGCTTAGAACAAGCTAAATAATTTAAGCATAGTCGCTCTATGGTTCGA
>NZ_MKQD01000078.1 GCF_001913705.1 Thalassotalea sp. PP2-459
AACAATATCTTTGCCACACAAAAAAGCACGGCGAACACAACGGGAAATACAATGATAATAAGGTGTAGCCGCCAAACATACTTGACGACTTCTAACGATAGTCATTTCGCTTCCTTGCGATTGATTTACAATGACTCAAAGATTAGACAAACACTGGAATTTTACAAGTTAATTTTGGGTGTCTAGTTTATTTTGATGGCTTGTTATATGTCGCTTAGCCCACGTGATGTTCGCCAGGAGCTTCTCCGCCTAAAGGTTTTTTCTGTTTGGCAATATGTGGCTCTTGGCTACGATTGAATACCCACATTATTAAAGCACCAACAAAAGGGAGCAACCAAACAACAATAGTTTGACCAACCTTTTGAAATTTTTCTAAATCATCCCTTCGAAACAGAAAAATGCTAACTGCAATATTAATAATTGCCAAAGCGAAAATAAGTATTAATACAGAATTTTCCATTTCACCTTTCCTATGAAGACATATAACGCCGCAATATGGGGCGTATTAAGCTTGGCTAAAATTAGCGAAGAATGAGCGTCAGCCAAGCTTTAGACGTCCCACACATAATTGCCTTGTTATATACCGATATGCTCCAGAGCTGCATCTCGGAATTCTTGATAGTTGTCAGCATACTCCCAAATAGAAAATAGGTGCTCTCCATTTGAGTCGATTAAACAATACATTTGGCAATTAGCATATTCTTTCGAGTTTTTTAAATCATTCCAAGCATGGAATGATGATTGCCCGTTTTTACATAGAACGATTCCTTTAGAATCAAACGTAAAACTAAACTTTAAACTCCTAAGAAAACGAACCAATAGAAAAAAATATTTGCCACAAAAATAAACCAAAGCGCTACATACGAAAAATAAAAAAGTTAAAGTCTGCCAATCACCATCCGCAATTCTATTGCTTGATAAGTAAATCAAAGATAGAGGACCTAGTGCATAAACAGGCAAAAGTATGACTCCACAAACATAAGCCATTATTTGAACAGAGTTAGAATGTTGAACCATATTTCCCTTGGTATATAACGCCCCAATCAGGGGCTGATAATAGCTTGCTAAAATGTGCAGCGAAGCGGAACCGAGCAAGCTGTTAGCAGTCCCGCACTGAATTGGCTTGTTAGGTTACTACTTATTCAGGGCTAATAAATCTTGAAATTTTGGTTCAAGTTTATTTTCCAGTTGCGCCATACGCTGTTCAATTTTATTAGTTGAAACATTGACCTTGTTAAGTTTGGTATTCAATGAAGAAATTTGATTAGTTAACTTGTTATTTTGCTCTAATATTTGTTTGTTAGTATAAACCAACGAAGCTAAAGCAATTAATAATATAGCTATAACAATTGATTGAAAGTTAAATACTTTATTCATGATATATCCTTAATTTGAAAATTTGAGTCCATTTACATAGTTGTAATTATACAAATATAGTTTGAATCTGATGCAAACTTATTTAGTAACCTAGACATAATGACTCCCCACGAAAGTGCTGATCTCCAATCATTCGTGGATTAGCTGATAGCCAGAGCCATAATTAGTTTGTTAAATACTAAA
>NZ_MKQD01000079.1 GCF_001913705.1 Thalassotalea sp. PP2-459
GTAATCCTGTACTACACCCTTTGGCCGCTGCGCGTTCAAAATTGTTCCTGACAATTTTGTATTCCGTAATCCTGTACTACACCCTTTGGCCGCTACGCGTTCAAAATTGTTCCTGACAATTTTGTGAACCTTCTTCTTGGTTCAAAACGTTAGCTGAATTATTAGCTACACGGTTAAGGCGATAAATAATTTTTTAAAAGTGGTCGGTCGTGAAGGATTTGAACCTTCGACAAATTGGTTAAAAGCCAACTGCTCTACCAACTGAGCTAACGACCGATGATAGATGGGTATGATAATAAAATGTAGACTCTGTTTACGACTTAAATACTTAAGAAGTGTTCGATTGTGAAGGATTTATTCCGTACATCCTGTACTACACCCTTTGGGCCGCTGCGCGTTCAAAATTGTTCCTGACAACTTTGTGAACCTTCTTCTTGGTTCAACCCTTCAACCTAACTTTGCTCAAGTAAAAAGTGGTCGGTCGTGAAGGATTTGAACCTTCGACAAATTGGTTAAAAGCCAACTGCTCTACCAACTGAGCTAACGACCGATAATCTTATTTTACTATCTAATAAATGGCGAGCCACACTTTCTATTTTGGTATGAAGAAAGTGGTCGGTCGTGAAGGATTTGAACCTTCGACAAATTGGTTAAAAGCCAACTGCTCTACCAACTGAGCTAACGACCGACATTTATTTACGTGGAACGTCTCGTTCAACGCGCCGCATATGATACTCATAATTTTGGCGAGTGCAACAACAAAATTAAGTTTTTTTGCTATCTGTGATTTTTTGTTTAAAAAGCCAACACACTGAGCAAGTTATCGCCACAAAACTACTGTAGTGACGATAATCTTGGCTGTGCTAACTTTGCAGCACTTGAATCAGGGTACAACGATAAAAGTTGTTGATAGATGCTTTTGGCTTGAGCAACGTTATTTTGTTTTTGTTCGACCATTCCTAACTTAAGCATTGCATCACTGCGTTTAGATGAATCTTTAAACTGATTCACGACAACAGAAAACGCTGATTTAGCTTGTGAAAGCTCACCTTTGCTAAAGAGTAATTGCCCTAACCAATATTGCGCATTAGCGGCATAACTCGAATTGGGATATTGTGAAATAAACTGTCGAAATGCAGGTATCGCATCATCGTAGCGTTTTTCTTTTAACACTAAGTTTAGCGCAGCATTATATACATCATCACCATTCGTGGCTGTCGGGCTAACGGTAGGAGTTGATACAGTTGCTTGCTCAAACGTATTCGCAGGTGTTTTAGGTTTAAGTGCTTGCGACACTCGACGTTCAAGCTCTTGATACAGTTCTTTTTGTCGATCTAATACTTGCGATAATTGATGTGAATGCAACTCTGTAACACCACGAAGTTCACTTACTTCATTTTGTAACTCATCAAGTTGACGCTGCATTTTAATTTGATTACGTGTGTACACCTTATTTTGGCGAACAATGTCTTCAATTTGTTCATGCAATGAACCAGAACTTGCAGAGCTAGAAATAACGTTAGATGCATCAATCACTGGTGCTGGTTCTGCTGCCTGACCATAAAAGGCGGCAGCAGAAAGTACACCAAATAAAACTTGGTTTAGTTTCATTTATAGGTTACTCAATTAGTAAACTAATACCGCACGGCGGTTTTTAGCAAAAGCACTCTCAGAGCGGTTTCTAACCATTGGTTTTTCTTCACCGTAACTTACGATAGAAATTTGAGAAGGTGAAACCCCCATGTTTTCTAAATACGTTTGTACTGACTTAGCACGACGTTCGCCTAATGCAATGTTGTAATCAGGCGTACCACGCTCATCTGCATGACCTTCAATTAACACATTTACATCACTATTTTTTGATAAGAACGTAGCATGTGCGTCTAATACATTTGAAAAGTCTGCACTTACTGTTGATTTATCAAAACCAAAATAAACAATATGTTCTGAACGTAAACGTTCCATTTCTTGACGTTTTTGCTCTGCAATTTCAGCTTCACGTTGAGCTGCAGTCACTTGAACGTTATCTTGCTCAGTTGTAGTTTGAGTTTGAGTATTTGTATCAACCTGGCTTTGCTCATCAGTTTCAGTATTTGAACTACAAGCAGTTAAAGCCATAATAGGTAAAGCTACAGCAAGAGCCTTCACAGTTTTATTCAAGCGCATTTTAGGTTTCCTTATTGTTTCAATAATTTTAATTCTTACAATTTTTATAAAAATGGTGACCAAGCAGGTGATTTCACTTCGCCATTAAGCGCAGGTAATCGTGCTTTAAATCTACCATCTAATGAGACTAAGCTCAAAACTTGTCGGTTATTATGTAATGTACTGTAGATGATCATACCACCATTAGGTGCGATACTTGGTGATTCATCTAATCGAGTTCGCGTTAACACTTGGAAGGTTCCCGTATCCAAATCTTGCTTTGCCAAATGATATTGGCCACGTGTGCGATTTACCATTACAAGTTGACGACCGTCAGGAGATAATGAGCCACCAAGGTTCATTTCACCATCAAAAGTGAGTCGCCTTACTTTTCCGTTCACTAAATTTACGCGATATAGCTGCGCTTTTCCACCCCGTTCTGAACTAAATATCAATGAATTACCATCAGGTGTCCAACTTGGCTCCGTATCAATAGCACGATGACGGGTAATTCTGCGTAGTTTTTTAGTGGCTACATCCATCACATAAAGCTCTGGATTACCGTCTTTCGACAATACCATCGCCATTTTCTTACCGTCAGGCGACCAACGAGGAGCACTGTTGATCCCATTGAATGAAGCAATTAATTTACGTTTACCTGTATAAATATCAATAGAATAGATTTGAGCCTGATGATTAAGGAAAGTCACATAAGCTAATTGATTGCCTGAAGGATCCCAAGACGGTGACATCAATGGTTCTTTTGAACTTAACAACGTATGTTCATTAAAACCATCGTAATCAGATATCACTAATTGATACGGATAATCACCTTGGTCTCTTACAATCACGAAAGCTATCTTGGTTAAAAATGCACCACGAGTACCCGTTAATGTTTGGTAAATTTTATTACTAATTCGATGAGAGTAGCGTCGAAATTGGCTTGAGCTTATTTCAACACTACTTTCCGCTAAAATGTGATCAGTACTTTTTACAAGCTTGCCACCGCTTAACATTTGCGTTTTACCGTCAGTAATTTGGCCACGCACTACATCGACTAAATGAAAGGTCACTTGATAACGGCCTAAGCCAGTTGACGATATTTTGCCAACAACAACATTTTCTACACCAATATTTGCCCAAGCTGCGTAATCAACATCTTCAACTTTATTAGGAAACTGCGGAAAATTTGTGGGTGATATAGGACTGAATTTACCACTACGTAGTAAATCATCACTGACAATTTGAGTGATATTTTCAGGCAATTGACCAGGCCCATCATAGGTAAAAGGTAATATTGCGATAGGACGCGCACCGTCCACCCCTTCGGTTATCACTATTTCTAATGAACCGGCAAATGTTCGCGTTGTAATTAACAACACGCATAAAGAAATAAATATTCTGAGTTTTTTCATAAGATATCAAATTGCTTTTTTTAAGGTTAATTAAAACTCTGGCACCACAGTTAAACTGATCGAACGCATTTTTTCAAACACTTCCGGATCTTTTGACACAGGCAAGGTACCCGCTTTCTTAACTGCATTACGTGCCGCATCACATACTATACGGTCACCGCCCTGTCTTGACACATCAATAACAAAGCCTGATGCCGCCAAGGTAATATTCAGCTTACACGACTTACCTTCCATCGTTGCTTGATCTGTTAATAAGTTACTTTGAATGATGTGTGTGATCAATGCTGTATAACGGTCAAGCTCTGAGGTTACTCGCTGTTGGCGAGCTTGCGCTCTTGCTGCCATTTCTTGCGCCATTTGTTCTGCTAGTTGACGCTCTTGCTCTTCGCGCTCTTTTTTAGCTCTGCGTTTTCTTTCAGCTTCTTGGCGTTTACGTTTTTCTTCTTCAGCTTTTTTCTTTCGCTTAGCTTCTGCTTCTCGACGTCTTTTCTCATCTGCCGCTTTTTTCTTTTTCGCTAACGCTGATTTTCGTAACTCTTCTTCTCTTTTGCGTTTTGCTTGCTCTTGTTTACGTTTTTTCGCAAGCGCCGCATTACGAATGCGATCTTTTCTTGCTTTATCTTCGGCAGCTTTTTTACGTTTTTGCGCTAAATCTTTTTCACGAATTTTATTTAACTGCTTTTCTATCGTTTTCTTTTCAACAACAACGGCTTTAATTGGCTTTGGTGGCGCAGTAGCATGACTTGCTGTAGGTGTTGGTTTTGCTAACGAAGAAAAATCAGCAAACAATAACACTAAGGCAATAATAATATGCGCAGAAAAGCTAATTACTAACGCTTTTACAAATGGTCCTTGCACGCGTTAGTTCTCCTCGAGAGAGTCAGTCATCAACCCAACCGAAGGTACACCCGCTTCTTTTTGTAATAACACCATTAGTTGAATGACGGCATCATATGACACAGCGCCATCACCATTGACCACAACAGGTGTTTCAGGGGCTTTAGCAAGGTGTGATTTTACTAAGGTTGCTACCTCTTCAGCAGATAACTGCTGATTTTTACTTGTGCCTATTGCTAAATAATAATTACCTTCCGCATCTACTGACGCTACCAATGGCGGTTTAGAGTCTTCATCTAAAGGTTCAGCATCCGCTTTGGGTAAATCTACTTTTACCCCTTGCGTAATTAATGGTGCCGTAACCATAAAGATAATAAGCAATACCAACATTACATCAATATAAGGTACAACGTTTATTTCGGCGACTTTTTTACGTCTAACACGACTGTACATATAAAATCTCCTTCGCGATTACTGAGCCGCAGATGATTGACGCTGTAATATACTTGAAAACTCTTCCATGAAATTCGCGTATCTATTTTCAAGTTTTTCAACACTATGAGTAAAACGGTTATATGCCATTACGGCAGGAATTGCTGCAAATAAGCCCATGGCTGTCGCTATTAAAGCTTCGGCGATGCCCGGTGCAACCATCGCAAGTGTCGCTTGTTGTACTGCACCTAGAGCAATAAACGAATTCATGATACCCCATACCGTACCAAATAAACCGATGTATGGACTAATAGAACCAACGGTTGCCATGAAAGGTAAATGTGTTTCTAACGTATCAACTTCTCTTGAAAGCGCAACACGCATAGCTCTATGCGTACCGTCAACAACAGCCTGAGGCGTATTAATATTACTTTTTCTGATCCGTGCAAACTCTTTAAAGCCCGCTACAAATAAACTTTCAATACCTTTTATTTGTTGATTTGCAGTGACTTCGGCATATAAACGGCTTAAATCAGCTCCGCTCCAAAACTTGTCTTCAAATTCTTCTAATTGCTGAGTGGCTTCTACAAGAACTTTACGACGTTGAAAAATCATCGCCCACGAAACAACCGAAAAGCCAAGTAAAATTAACATTACTGTTTTCACGAGCAAACTTGCTTCCAAAAACAAATCCAAAATTGAAAGTTCAGCTGACACTTTTTAACGCTCCTAAAATATTATTGGGTATGGCACATGGTTTTACATGGATAAGATCAACATAGGCAACCACAACTTTAATACGACACATGCACAGTTGTTGTTCATTAAACACGTGTTGAATAAAACTAACACTTGCGCGTTTAAGTTGTTCAATTGTGGTAATAACCGTTAGCAAATCATCTAATTTAGCGGGCGCTAAGTTATCCATTTCAAGCTTTCTGACCACAAAGCCCGCACTTTGTTCTAAAAAAGTTGATTGGCTAATACCAAGCTTTCTTAACCATTCTGTACGAGCACGTTCACAAAAATTCAAATAATTTGCATGATAAACATTTCCGCCAGCATCGGTATCTTCATAAAACACTCTAATTTGAAAATGGTCTTCAACTGTTTGCATTAATGAAAGTATGGCTTGTTCAGGTTTTTATATGCTAGGTATAGTAATAGAAAATGATAGATGCAAACAACCCCTACAATGTACGTTTTGTAAGAATTTACAAATAAATTACATCTTTTGTTAGCGTTGATAATTACGCTGAAAGTAGCCAAGGCTAATTCAGCCCCTTATTCATTAGTTTTTCTAATGAATAAGATAAATTTATTTCGTTTGTTTTAGATCAATGTTTTATCTAAAATACACATGTTTTCTGAGCTAGCGCACTGATAAACTTCTTTTACCCCTAGGGTTTATCATTAGCCAGTGAATTTTTAGATTAGATAGTTTGCTATCTTATCTCTCTGACATGTTTCCTGGAATACCATATTCCTTCTAGCAACTTGAGAAATTAAGTTGGCCCGCTTCCCTTAAGCGGGCTTTTTTTTGTCCAAAAAATCAGCTGATACAATAAATAACCTGAGCTCAGGATAACACTTACTTTCTAGCAGTTGTGTTTCCTTATTACTGCGTTAACTTTATTTGCAATAGACAAGTTATACCAATTCGCATAAAGATTAAGTCAGTTCAGAGCGATGTCAGAGGTGGGAGAATAAGCGAAACGTGTGCAGGTATAGTTGTTCTACATCAAACACGTGTTGCGCAATTATCGCGCCTCTAACACGCTCCCAAAAGGCGAGTTTAAACGCTTGCCTGTGTTATTAATTTTGAAAAGGACGCTACAAGGATGTAGCTTATTAGAGAACGCAGGAGCACGTTCTCCTGAATAACCATTCTCTGCAATCAACGCCGTGCCTC
>NZ_MKQD01000080.1 GCF_001913705.1 Thalassotalea sp. PP2-459
AATTGGTCAACTGTGACCAATTTCTACACGTGCTCGGTCTTCACGCCGTTCGGTGGTCTAAAACAAAAAAGGCCGCTGACGCGACCTTTTTTAGGTGTTCGATGTGAACTAGATATCGATATTAGTCGATTATCTTAGAAACAACACCAGCACCTACTGTACGACCACCTTCACGGATTGCGAAGCGTAAACCTTCGTCCATCGCGATTGGGTTGATTAGCTCTACTACAAACTTTAAGTTGTCGCCTGGCATTACCATTTCTACACCTTCAGGTAACTCTACTGCACCTGTGATGTCTGTCGTACGGAAGTAAAACTGTGGACGGTAGCCTTTGAAGAATGGCGTGTGACGACCACCTTCATCTTTCGTCAATACATATACTTCTGATTCGAACTTAGTATGTGGGTTGATTGAACCCGGCTTCGCTAGTACTTGACCACGTTGTACTTCATCACGCTTAGTTCCACGTAATAATACACCACAGTTCTCACCTGCACGACCTTCGTCAAGCAACTTACGGAACATTTCTACACCTGTACAAGTCGTTGTTGTTGTATCTTTGATACCAACAATCTCTACGTCATCACCTACTTTGATGATACCACGCTCTACACGACCTGTTACTACCGTACCACGACCTTGAATTGAGAATACATCTTCAATTGGAAGAATGAAGTCACCGTCAATTGCACGCTCTGGCTCTGGAATATAAGTATCTAATTGCTCTGCAAGCTCTAAGATTTTCTCTTCCCATTGCGCTTCGCCGTTCAATGCACCTAATGCTGAACCTTGGATGATTGGTAAATCATCGCCTGGGAAGTCATATTCTGAAAGAAGTTCACGAACTTCCATCTCTACTAATTCTAATAATTCTTCGTCGTCTACCATGTCACATTTGTTCATGAATACGATGATGTAAGGTACACCAACCTGACGAGAAAGAAGGATGTGCTCACGTGTTTGTGGCATTGGACCATCTGTTGCTGCTACTACTAAGATAGCACCATCCATTTGAGCCGCACCTGTGATCATGTTCTTTACATAATCCGCGTGACCTGGGCAATCTACGTGCGCATAGTGACGTGATGCTGTGTCATACTCAATGTGAGACGTATTGATCGTGATACCACGCTCACGCTCTTCTGGTGCGTTATCGATTTGTGCGAAATCGCGTAAATCACCACCGTGAGTTTTTGTTAATACTGCTGAGATAGCAGCAGTTAGAGTTGTTTTACCGTGGTCAACGTGACCGATAGTACCAACGTTAACGTGCGGTTTCGAACGTTCAAATTTTTCTTTAGCCA
>NZ_MKQD01000081.1 GCF_001913705.1 Thalassotalea sp. PP2-459
TAGCGGTAGTTGATAACCTTAAACTCTAAAAATAGACATAAAAAAAGCCGCAATAAATTGCAGCTTTTCTTTGTGTGGCTCCCCTGGTCTGATTTGAACAGACGACACATGGATTAACAGTCCACCGCTCTAACCAGCTGAGCTACAGGGGAATAATTCTTTTGGCTTTCGCCAGTAACCGCATTTATAAATAAGTGCCATTACATATAAATAAGTGGCTCCCCTGGTCTGATTTGAACAGACGACACATGGATTAACAGTCCACCGCTCTAACCAGCTGAGCTACAGGGGAATCATGTTTAAGAGATTGTATCTCGTCAACGGGGCGGAATATTAATGGCAGCTAGTCGGTGTGTCAACCCAAAATTAAGAAAAATTTGATTTCATGGATCGTTTGCTCGTTTTCCGCTCAGTCTGGCTGATTTGACATCAACGATCGGTGAAGCTTTCTGCAATCAATTGTAAGTGTTTATTAAATTGAAGTTATCCACCAAAACTGTGGATAACTACGTGGATGAAAGTGTAATAAAACGTTTTCATTGACGTATACTTAGTTTTTTGTCGGTGGTAAATAATTGTTATTTTGTTAATAATCATTATTAAACAATATGTTATATGTTTTTCTTGTTGTTCGTTAGCCTTGTTGTGCTATTTTTGTTCAACCAGTGTTTTAAGTCAAAATGTGTGTGTTAAGTTGGGTTATACACAGTCCTGTTTATTTTTAAATTTTTAAAATGTTCATCCAGTTTGATTAAATATAACTAAAACAATGAAAGTTAATATTTACATAGCGACTCTTCTTAGTATCTTTTACAATACACGCTCACATTTTGTGGTGGTAACAAAGTAATAAGTCATGGTAGCGGAAAAAAATAGTCGACAAATAAATCTTTTGGCAGATCCTGTTGGGCCAACCTTAAAACAAATGACCATTCCAATGATTTACGGCATGATTTTGCTGATGACATTTAACTTGGTTGATACGTTTTTTGTTAGTTTATTGGGAACTCAGCCGCTCGCTGCGATAAGTTTTACTTTTCCTATTACATTTACCGTTATTAGCTTAACCATTGGGCTTGGTATTGGTACATCAGCGGTTATCGCTAAATCATTAGGAACAGGGGATGATAGCTTTGCTAAGTGCTCAGCTACTTCAGCGTTGATATTAGCGGCAATAGTGGTTGGTATACTTTCGTATACGGGCTATGTGTTTACTGATGAAATTTTCACATTATTAGGTGCCAATGAAGATCTATTACCAGAAATTCATCAATACATGGATTTATGGTTTTTAGGTAGTGTGTTTTTAATTGGCCCTATGATTGGTAACGCTATTTTACGTGCCAGTGGCGATACCAAAACGCCCAGTATTATTATGGGGCTTGGCGGTATTATTAATGCGATTTTAGATCCTATTTTTATTTTTGGCTTTGGGCCTATTGAGGCGATGGGCATACAAGGTGCTGCTTTAGCAACGTTAATTTCATGGGTATTTGGGCTTGCATATGTCTTGTATATTGTTGGTTATCAACGCAAGTTAATACACACGACGCTTGATTTATTCAGTACTTTTTTTAAAGCGTCTAAAACTATTTTACATATTGGCTTGCCAGCAGCAGGGGCGAATATGTTAACGCCAATTGCCGCTGCTATTTTAACGGCAATTGCTGCAACCTACGGAGAGCCTGTAGTCGCGGCATTCGGTGTAGGAACACGCATTGAGTCAATTGCCTGTTTAGTGATCTTAGCATTATCTATGACATTACCACCGTTTATTAGCCAAAATTTCGGTGCTGGGCACATGCATCGTGTACAGCAAGGATATAAAACGTCGATAAAATTTGTCATGATTTGGCAAATAGTTATTTATGTTACTTTAGTGTTGTCAGCACCACTTATTGCGACCACTTTTACCGATGAAGAACACGTTGCTAAGATTATCAAATTGTTTATTTGGGTGTTACCACTTGGATATGGATTTCAAGGGATTGTTATTCTAACGAACTCCTCATTTAATGCCTTACATAAGCCCATGGTCGCGTTATTTTTGAGCATATTACGATTGTTTGTTTGCTATGTGCCATTATCTTATTTAGGCAGTTTATGGTACGGCATTGAAGGTTTTTTTATTGGGGGATTACTTGGAAACGTGATAATGGCAGCAATTTCTTATAAAGCCTTTTCTAAACAATTCGACGACACTTCTTTAGCACCAAAGGCTGTTTCATCATGAAGTCATTGCACATTAATTCCGAATATACGCCAAATGGTGATCAACCTACTGCGATCGCCAAGTTAGTTGAAGGCCTTGAAGATGGCTTGGCACACCAAACTTTATTAGGGGTAACAGGTTCAGGTAAAACATTTACCGTTGCAAACGTGATACAAACGGTCAATCGTCCAACCATGATGTTAGCACCTAATAAAACGTTAGCAGCACAGCTTTACGGTGAAATGAAAGAGTTCTTTCCTAATAATGCTGTTGAATACTTTGTGTCTTATTACGATTATTATCAACCTGAAGCCTATGTACCAACGACCGATACTTTCATTGAAAAAGATGCTTCAATTAATGATCACATTGAGCAAATGCGTTTGTCGGCAACAAAGGCTTTATTAGAGCGACGAGATGTTATAATCGTTGCTTCAGTCTCGGCGATTTACGGGTTAGGTGATCCTGATTCATACCTGACGATGATGTTACATTTACGTCAGGGCGATATTATTAATCAGCGTGATATTTTACGTCGACTCGCTGAATTACAATATACGCGTAATGACGTCGCCTTTCAGCGTGCAACCTATCGCGTACGCGGTGATGTGATTGATATTTTTCCTGCTGAATCAGATCGATTAGCCTTGCGTGTTGAATTATTTGATGAAGAAATAGAGCGAATTAGTCAGTTTGATCCATTAACGGGTCAAGTTGAACGCACGCTAGCACGTGTAACGGTTTACCCGAAAACACATTACGCGACACCAAGAGAAAAAATTCTAGCTGCTGTTGAAAATATTAAAATAGAATTAGGCGAACGCGCGAAACAGCTTAAAGACAATAATAAGTTAATTGAAGAGCAGAGAATTGTTCAACGAACACAATTTGACATCGAAATGATGACAGAGCTTGGTTATTGCTCTGGCATAGAAAATTACTCTCGTTACTTGTCTGGACGCTCGCCAGGCGAAGCGCCTCCAACGCTGTTCGATTATTTGCCTGATGATGGTCTACTAATTATTGATGAGTCACACGTTACCGTACCGCAAATTGGCGCGATGTATAAAGGTGATCGTTCAAGAAAAGAAAACCTTGTTGAATATGGTTTTCGTTTACCATCAGCGCTTGATAATCGACCGATGAAATTTGACGAGTTTGAAAGTCTAGCACCACAAACGATTTATGTTTCAGCGACGCCGAGCAATTATGAGCTGGAGAAATCTTCTGGTGAAGTAGCAGAACAAGTCGTTAGACCTACAGGCTTGTTAGATCCTCAAATTGAAGTTCGACCTGTAGAAACACAAGTAGATGACCTACTATCAGAAATCCGTATTCGTGTTGAAATAGGCGAGCGGGTATTAGCAACCACGTTAACCAAACGTATGGCAGAAGATTTAACTGAATATTTAGATGAACACGGGGTTAAAACACGTTATTTACATTCAGATATTGATACCGTAGAACGTGTTGAAATTATTCGTGATTTTCGCCTTGGCCACTTTGATGTATTAGTTGGTATTAACTTGCTTAGGGAAGGGTTAGACATGCCAGAGGTATCACTAGTTGCGATTTTAGATGCTGATAAAGAAGGCTTTTTACGCTCAGAGCGATCGCTTATTCAAACAATAGGTCGGGCAGCGCGTAACGTGAACGGTCGAGCAATATTATATGCAGATCGCATTACTGGCTCTATGCGAAGAGCCATTGATGAAACCGATAGACGAAGAGAGAAGCAACAAGCTTACAATGTTGAACACGGTATAACTCCGCAAGGGGTAAAACGCAGAATTACCGATGTAATGGATGTTGGTGATAGACCAGAACAAGCAATTATTAACCAAAAAGCTAAAGCTGCTGAATCAGACGCACAATACCATGTTATGTCAGTTAGCGAGATTGATGACAAAGTGAAACAACTTGAAAAACAAATGATTGATCACGCACAAAATTTAGAATTTGAACAAGCAGCAAGTGTGCGCGATGAAATTGCTAAGCTACGCCAACAACAGTTAAAAGTATAATAAACAAGCTGTTTAAGTGGTTGCTGGCGTATTACTTTTACTTGAGTTCAAACATCGTATAGTTTGAAATGACATTGGAAATTGCTTCACTATTACAATTGCTGAGGTGACTAATGTCTTCGATGATTTTATCTTGGATATCAACCGGAAAAAGCATTAACTGCTCTAAATATAAATGTGCTTGCGTTTCATTATTATCTGCAATTAACGTTGCTAATCGACAGGCATGACTTCTCCATAATGCGCTCATAAACTTTACCTCATGAAAAAACAAGGTGTACGTTTTCCTTGCTTATAAACTCTACACGGTCTGGTGAACCATTCTATTAAGTTTAGCCAACTATTGGTTGTTTTTTATACAAGTTTGTTATTAAAAAAAAACGCATTATAGATGCTCTACTATAATAACAATCTAATCGCTTGTTATTTGGTACTTTTCGAGACGATACAAAAACGCTTTATATGACATTTGCAGGTATTTAGCTGCTTTGGTTCGATTTCCTTGATGCATTTTTAACGTTTCAGCTAAGCAATGACATTCAAATTGTTCCCAGTTAAACCCATCAGGCGGCAATGAAAAAGTGGGTATATCGCTTGCTAAATTGCTTTTGATGTCGCTTGAACCTGTTAACTCGGTATCATCATTGAGCAAGACAAATCGTTCAATGCGGTTTGATAGCTCTCTAACATTTCCTGGCCAGTGATATTCTAAAAGTTTACGGTACATTGCATCAGTTAAGGCTGTTGCTTGGCAATGGTGTTGTTTGGCATGTACTTGGATAAAATGATCTGCTAATAATGGAATATCTTGTTGTCGCTCGCGTAATGGCGGCATGTTAATTGGCACGACATTTAACCGATAAAACAGATCTTCTCTAAAGTTACCTATTTTTACCTCATGCTCTAAGTTGCGGTGTGTTGCGGCAATAACCCTAACATTAAGATTTATCTCGTCGTTACTCCCGAGCTTAGTTATGGTTCCTTCTTGTAGAAAACGAAGTAGGTGAGCTTGCAAATTTGGTGATAGTTCACCAATTTCGTCGAGAAAAATTGTGCCGTTATTAGCTGCTTCAAAGCGACCTATTTTTGTGGTGTTTGCGCCTGTGTATGCACCTTTTTCTGCGCCAAATAACTCAGCTTCTGCTATAGACTCTGCAATGGCTCCGCAATTAATGGCGACAAACTTTTCGTTTTTACGCGAACTTTTGTCATGTAATGCTCTTGCAGCAAGCTCTTTACCGGTACCACTTTCTCCTAAAATCAATACCGTGGCATTAGTGCCAGAAATTTTCTCTATTCGTTGATAAACAGCTTGCATTGCGAGGGTTTTTCCCACTAAACCGACTAGTTGTTTTTGTTCACTGAGTTGTGCATTTAATGACTTGTTTTCACCACGCAAAAGTTTGGCTTTTAATGCTTTGTCAATGGTCAACAAAAGTTCTTGTCGTTTAAAAGGTTTAGGAAGGTAGTCATCAGCTCCTTTTTGCAGTGCTTCTACAGCATGATTTATTGTGCCGTAAGCGGTGGCTATCACGAACCCTACGTCGTTTTCTTGATGTCTTATATAATTGAGCAAATCAATGCCTGTTAATTCACCTAATTTCCAGTCAGAAAAAATAACATCAAATGGCTGTTTTTTAGTGAGTAAAATTGCCGATTCTACACAGTCGGCGCTTGTGACTTTAAAGTTACTGGCGACCAAAATATCGCAGATAAGCTGTCGCTGGTCGGGCTCATCTTCGACTACTAAAATATGAAATTGAAAAGGTAATTCATTCATGCTTAAACTCCAAAGACTGCGCATGCAGTACAACCTATTTTTTGATTGTTAGTTAACGTAAGATTACCTTGATAGTGTAATGTTATTAAGCGATTGGCAATATATAACCCCATACCTGCACCTTCTGGTTTTGTTGAGATATGCGGTTGAAATAATTGCTGTTTGATATGCGAAGTTAAGCCTACACCACAATCTTTAACGGTAATTTCGATACCTTGCTCACCATTCTGAGCGTCTATTGTGACGTTATCACCACTCTTGGATGCTTCACATGCGTTATTTATCAACGTATGTAAGATACTTCTAATTTCCGACTCAGCGCCTTTAATGGTAAGGTTTTCTTGCACATTCAAGGTAAAATCAATTGTTTTTTGTATGGTCGATTTATATTCCAGAATAATATCTTGTATGACGGCTAATACTGGCACATTTTCATCACGTGAAATGCCATTGGCAGTGAGCGTTAGCAGTGCCTTAATGCTTTTGTCTAGATGCTGTATCTTGTGTTGAATTGTGGCGAGTAGTTTATGTTTATGATCAACATCAAGCGAATCATCTTCAAGTTGCTCAATCGATAAGCCAATTGTGTGTATTGGGTTACGTAACGCATGTGCTAAACCTCGACTCACTTCTCCAAGTTCAGCGAGGTGAGTAAGTTCTTTGTTCTGTTGTTCTGCTTTTGAAAGTTGTTCTAAACGTTGCACAAGTTCATTAAAATGAGCAATGGTGGTGCGTATTTCCTTAATACCTACTTGTGGAACATGATGTTTATAGTCACCTTGTGATAAGTGCTTAAACCCTTTGGTCAGTAACCTTAATGGCTTATTAAATTGCGAGCTTAACCAAAACGCGAATAATAGGCCAATTATGGCAACAACAATTAACATAAGTTGAATTTTTTCAAATAATGCTTTACTGCTGTCACTAATTCGACTTGTAGACACCCACGTTTGTTGATGAACATTAGGCGACTTTACAATAAACGTTTTTAAGTTATCGGGAGACTTACTTTGCCTGTCGATATTCTGTTGATGAATATTATCAATGATTGTTTTGAACTCTTTCTTGAGGATTTTTTTGTTGATGTGTACTTGCGTCTCGTTTTCTTGATGAGTTTTCTTTGAATTATTTGGGCTTTTTGGCTTAGAAGTAGGCTCCGTTGTTATATCGATAACTTTTTTATCTTCAAAACGATACACTTTTACATTAGTATTTTCAGCGTCGGTAGTTATTACTTTTTGTTCAACTTGCCATGTATGAGTGCTGTCTTTGGGCGTTTCAACAATAAAGTTTGTTGGTTGGTCATTAATTTGCTCTACCGCGAGCTCTATGACTTGTTCGGAGTATTGGCGTGCTTTTAAGTCAACTTCTTTCGCGATATTCTTTTCGATCCAATACACCAACACTAATTGAATCAAGGTTAATAATGTGATCAACCCACCAATAAGTAAAAATAGATAGCCACGCAATGACATAAGATACCAACGTATTAAAAATGTAAATTCCACTATGTTGTAACAGTAACAAGTATAATGCCAAGATAGTCGTAAAAATTATTATAATAAAAACAACGTATTAATAAAGTATGCTTTTTATTTGGCCTTGCTTACCTGCTGGGTTGACTGATATCAGGAATAACGGTTCCCGATATCAGGAAATTTTCAATGATTAATTAGTAACTTATTTTCATTAATTCCATGTAAAATAAAGAAAATTATTCATTGGCATAGTATTCGCTATTATCCTTTCGTAAACGATTATCGCATTTAATATTGAAAGGAAAATTAACATGAAAACTATAAATAAAACGACATTAGCCATTGCGTTTTCTGTATTAGGGGCTCTGAGTAGCATGTCTGCAATAGCCATGTCTACATCGGATAGTAAAGAACATCAAATTGAAGTTATCGCTGATGGTGATAAAGACGTTCAAGTTTTCGTAAAATCAAATGGTGAGGTTGCTGATTTAGTGTTATCAGAAGCGACACTTAATGATCTAACTGCATTGAAAGGTGCGTTAAGTGTTTTGCCAGAAGATTTGCGCGACAAGGTAGCAGAACAATTAGGTAACATTCATGTCGATGCAGATATGATAAAAATACATTCTAATTCAGAATCAATCTCTACTTGGACAGATGGTAACGCAGAACAAGTTTTTGTTTTCGAAATCGAAGAAGAGAGTTCTGGTAGCAATATCGCTAAGAAAATCGTCAAGGAAATTAAGCATGATGGAGAACATAAGGTCATTCAGATTAAAAAAGCTGGTCACGTTGGACCTGATCTTATCATGAAGTTGCTTGAAAAAGGCGAGTTTACCGTTGATGACTTAGATAACATTCAACAGGCACTAGATGCAAAGCGTTAATTTTTAATTCATATTCAAACGCTTTTTGCCACCTTAAAATTTAGGTGGCTTTTTTGTGACTATCTATGGAGTACTATACGGCTAATAAACGTTCAATATCATGACTAAGTTCTTCTGGTTTGGTTGTAGGGGAGTAGCGCTTAACAACGTTTCCGTTACCGTCGACAAGAAACTTGGTAAAGTTCCATTTAATTGATTTAGAGCCGAGAATACCTGGCGCTTCTTTTTTTAGAAAGGTAAATAATGGTGCTGCATTGTCACCGTTTACTTCCACTTTATCCATTAACGGAAAGTTTATCTTAAAATTTAGATCACAAAATTGTTGAATGGCTTCATTATCACCTTTTTCTTGTTTACCAAACTGGTTACACGGAAAGGCTAGGATTTCGAATCCCTTATCCTTATACTTTTGATAAAGTTCTTCTAATCCAGCATATTGAGGTGTAAAGCCACATGCACTTGCTGTGTTGATAATCAGTACAACTTTATTCTTTAAACTGTTTAACTCAAACGCTTGTTTTCTATTGGTGACAACTTGGTATTGGTAGAAGTTGTTGCTCATCTTTGGTTCCTGTGGTCGGATGTCTTGGTAACGATAATAGATAAAAGTTAATTTAACAACTATCTGATGTGCTGAATCATGTTATAAACTATGTTTTCAGTATGTTGTATAGAGATCATTATGAAAGTTGCATTTATCGGATTGGGCGTAATGGGTTACCCAATGGCAGGGCATTTAGTCAAAGCAGGGCATGAGGTTACGGTTTATAATCGCACGACAGCAAAAGCAGTTAGCTGGAGTGAAGCGTTTAATGGACAATATGCCGATACGCCAAAACAAGCGGCGCAAGGCTGCGAAATAGTGTTTGTTTGTGTAGGTAACGACGATGACGTTAGGCAAGTATTAACGGGCGAAAATGGTGTTTTCTCAGGCTTAACTAAAAGAAGTACGGTTGTTGATCATACTACCGCCTCTGCGTCTCTTGCTAAAGAAATGCATGATGTTGCAAATGAATATGGTATTGGCTTTATTGATGCCCCGGTTTCAGGTGGTCAAGCAGGTGCTGAAAATGGTGTACTAACCATTATGTGTGGAGGCGAGCAAGTAACTTTTGACAAAGTACAACCCGTGATGGACGCATACGCACGATTTAGCCAGCTAATGGGCGACATCGGTTCAGGGCAACTCGCGAAAATGGTGAATCAAATTTGCTTTGTCAATGCCGTACAGGGGTTAGCAGAAGGTCTAAACTTTGCCCAACACGCAGGGCTTGATACCGATAAATTATTGGCAACAATTTCTAAAGGTGCAGCTGGCTCTTGGCAAATGGATAATCGTGGTAAAACCATGTGTGACCGTGAATTTGATTTTGGTTTTGCTGTTGACTGGGTACGCAAAGATCTTGGTATGGCGTTTGATGAAGCTGAAAAGCTCGGTGTAGATCTTACTATCACCAAACAACTTGATAATTATTATGAAGAGGTACAGGCATTAGGCGGCAATCGTTGGGATACTTCAAGCTTAATTGCTCGCTATAAAAAACCTGAGTAATAGTTTATAAACAACATACAATAATAAATAAAAGGATTACCGCATGCCAACAATACATTATATAACATTATTACTGTTGATCAGTGTCTTTACTCACTTTCAGGCTCAAGCAAATACTGAGGTAGAAAAAGAGTTAGCTGCCTTTTGGCAAGAAGCAGAAAAAACGGTTGCAACAGGTGATTTTGACGGTTATTCAGCAACTTTTCATTCAGACGCTATTTTAGTATCGGATATTGCAAAAACAAGCTACCCGATTGCTAATGCGCTAACACGCTGGAAACAAGGCTTTGATGACACCAAAGCAGGTAATATGAAAGCAGGGGTAACGTTTAAGTTTACATCATCGTTATTGAGTAACACAACGGCACATCAAACCGGTTATTTCTATTATTACAGTATAGGTAGCCAAGGTAAAAAATCACCGTTTATCGCTCATTTTGAAGCGTTATTGGTGAAACAAAATGGCAAGTGGCAGATTATGATGGAACGTCATATTAAACAAGTAGAACAGCAGGTTTGGGATAGCATTAATTAACTTATACTTTAATAGAGCTATATATTTTAGGAAGATTGCGAATTATAGATCATATGTGTGGATGAGTACCTTGCTCGTGTTCCTGAACCTTCGACAATCGTTCTTTTGGGTTAAGCTACACTTGGTTTGATAATGTAAGAAGAAAAGCATCGTAAAACGAAGAGGCACGTAAAGTGCCTTTTTTATTATCTACAGCTATAGATTGGAAAGTTATTGTAACATTAAAGATAATATCTTCTTGTCTCGTAGTTAACATTTATGTAACAATTGTACAAATAGCAATGGACTGCTAACTGGTTGTGGCCGTCCAAATTTTATCTAAAGGATGGTACTTGACTGTGATTAAAAATAAAAATGTAGTGTTATTATCGATGTTAACACTCTTATCTATAGGTTGTGGTGGTGGAGGCTCTAGCTCTGCCTCAGCAAACATCCCGAATCAACAAGCTAATCAATCTCCCGTGATTTCGGATTTTGGTGAAGTTACGGCTTACGAACGTGACGCCATTATTATTACAGGGAATGCTTCAGACAGTGATGGTACTATTACAAGTTATGTGTGGCAACAAACAGCGGGTACCACGGTTTCTTCACTAGTTGACGATCAAAAGGAATTGTCTTTTATTGCTCCCTCGGTGTCAGCAGATGAAACACTATCGTTTACGTTGCAAGCAACAGATAATAACGGCGCATCTGTGAGTAAATCTGTCGATATTAGCATCAGTGCTTATGACGCAATTGATAATGCAGTTTTTGAAGATAATGGCTTTAAACAGTGTTTACCAAGTTCAGCGGAAAATGATCTTGGGCTTGCTGAAATTCACTGTGATGGCATTGAATTTACGTCGTTAGCTGATTTAGCGTTATTCCCCAACCTTACCAAAGTATCTATCTCCAACGCTAAGCTTAATGATATATCAACGCTACCAGAATTAGAGCTGCTGACATATTTAGATTTATCGGATAATGGTATTCAAAACATAGATACGGTATTTGGTTTAGCTAACCTTATATATTTAGATTTGAGCAATAATAGTGTTTACTCAAATAATTTAGCGTTTGAACGTTTAGCAAAGTTACAAACCTTTTTGTTTAGTAGCGGCACATACCATTATTCTTTAGATGCTAATAGCTTTTCTGAGTTAACACAATTAACTGTGCTTGATTTAAGTAATGTTTACCTTGTAAACCCACAAGGGATAGAAAACTTGGTGAACTTAACTGATTTGAAGTTATCAAATGTTGGTTCTCGTTTTAACGCATTGAGCTTTTTAGCAAAGCTAGAAAGTCTTACGCATTTAGACATTAGTCATAATAATTATGTTACCGATTTAAGCGCCTTAGCTTTAAAAGATTCGATAACACATCTTAAGTTAAATGGCATTGGCACAACTGACTTCACACCTATCAGTGATATGACCTCATTAGTATCGCTCGATATTTCTGATAATTACGCAGAAATAGACTTGAGCGAACTTCAAGGATTGATAGACCTAGAAGCGCTAAATATGAATAATGTTAGCGCTATTAGTAATTTAGATAGTTTAAAGCAACTCACTAAATTAAAAGAACTTTCATTGCAGCGTGCAGACTTGACCAGTGTTTCTTTCGTTGAATCATTACCCAATTTAGAAAAACTAAATATCCAAGAAAATAGTCGTTTATCTGACATTAGTGGACTGTCTACTGCAACTCAACTGACTTATTTGGATATTTCAAATAACCGTAATTTAGATGATATAAGCTCACTAGAAAACCTTACCAACCTTGAATACCTAAACATTGGGCGACTTTATTATAACGCTGCAATTGATGTTTCTCCTCTTGCTAGCTTAACAAAGCTTTCAGCATTAATACTTGCTCAAAATAGCTATGAAAATCTTGAAGAGCTAGTTAATTTAACTGCGCTTGAAGAACTTTCTATTAGCTCGGCTAATATAACGACATTGTTTGATATGACAAATCTACTGTCGTTGAAATCAGTTGTGTTAGAGGACCTAACGAGCTTAACCTCTTTAGATGGCCTTGAGGGGGCTGTTAATGTGGAATCACTTTCATTAACCAGAATGTATTCTTTAAATGATATGACACCTGTTAGTGCTTTGACAAAATTAGAGATGTTAACAGTGATGAATATTAACAACGTTGAATCGATGGATTTTCTATCATCGTTAGTCAACCTAAAACAATTGGAAGTTTACGCTAATAATCATGTAACTTCATTAGATATGCTAGCTAACCTTTCTTCATTACAGTCGCTTAAAATGACAAGCATGAGTCAGTTAGTTGATATTAGTACATTAACTGATTTAATAAAACTAACGACTATTGATTTAACGAATAATTCTTCATTATTGTGTGAAGACATTAATAGCTATTTGCAAGCGAGACCTGAATCTACTTTAAAATATTCTTCTAATTGTGTTGAACGTCCAATAAACTTTGAACTGTTTGATGATGAAACACTTGCAGCATGCATACGAAACAGAGGTAATGATATCGCTGATATTACGTCTATTAGCTGCTATTCGAGTGGTATTAAGTCACTTAATGGTATAGAGCAGATGAATAATATTAGTCAATTAAGCTTGTATTATCTGGGGGATGATATTGACTACGCACCTTTAAATGAACTGAAAAATCTAACTACGCTTGAGGTTATATATGGGCAATTAACTTTTATACCTGACTTTTCAGAGCTCCCTAAACTCTCTAATTTAAATTTGCGTGGCAATCGAATTGCTTCTGTTAATATTGAAAATACCTTACCAGCACTTAAGTACCTAACTCTAGAGTCTAACATTATTGATGAAATAACTTACATTGATAATATGCCGTCATTGGTTTACTTAAACCTAAAAAACAATAAGGTTTTAAATATCAGTAAGTTACAGTCGTTAGGTGAACTAACAGAACTATATTTATCATATAATGATATAAATGATGTAACGCTACTAAGTAATTTGTTGAAGTTAAATTACTTAAACCTCTATGGAAATGAAAATATAGATTGTGCTGAAATTGAAGATTTAGAACAAAGCATCAGTAATTTGAGTGTCAATGTACCAAGGCATTGCCAATAATTCGTTACGATATGTTTAGCTTTAAAAAGGCGTCACTTACTCTAAGTGACGCCTTTTTTTGAATTGATTTAACTAAACACTTCCTTGTAAATACTCATACAAGGCTTTTAACACTGCCACTTTGCTCTGATCACTCTCATGTTCATGCACAAGATTTTCAATTTTTAGCATAAATTCATCAGCAGAAAGGATACCTTTACCACCATATTGCAATTTACTTTGGCAATAGCTCTGCCATTTTAATTGTTCTTCGTTATTAAGCGTTTGAGGATAGTTTCTAGCTCTAAACCTGAATAACAAGGTTGATAAACGCTCATCTTGAAACTGAAACGGGTGTGTTGCTAATTGTTCTATTGGCAATTGGTGCAATATGTCCATTTGCGCTTTATCGCTTGAGCTGAAAAAAGCACCGCCATATAATGCTTCTTCAGCATCAGGCTGTTCGTCATCATCAAAAGATTCTGGTGCAAATACATCACTTAACTTGTCCCGTATTTCAACGTGCATTTTTAGTTTTGCTAGGTTCTCTAAACAAGTCTCGCGCGGGATCGCTAATCGTTCTGCATTTTCGGGTAATAACGTTTTAGCAGGCGCAACAACAGGGCATTTATTAACATGAATAAGTTTAACGGGAATGGGTAACTCGTCTTCCGCCAACTCATCATGTCTTGTATATAATCGTGCTTTGATTTCCTCGCTACTCAATTCAAACAAGGGAGTGGGATCTTGTGCTAAATCAATGGCGATTACGGCGTTTTTATTTTGTGGATGATACGCAACCGGGGCAAACCAACTAGTGCAGCCATGGATAGATGAAATTTTACTCGATGTATGAACAACAGGGGTCATGTTGTAAACATCTAATAATTCACTCACGTGCTTTTTACTACGTAAATCAAATAAAAACTCGTAAAGTTTGGGTTGTTTTTCTTTAATGAGCTTTGCCATAGCAATCGTTGCATAAACATCACTCATTGCATCATGCGCGGCTTCATGGTTTATGCCATTCGCTTGAGTCAGCAATTCCAGCCGAAAGCTAACGCGCTCTTCACCTGTTAGTTCATCTACAACCTTTGGCCACTCAATACCTTCTGGTCTTAAAGCGTAACAAGCCCTAACCATATCGATAATATCCCAGCGGCTATTACCATTTTGCCATTCACGCGCGTAGGGGTCATAAAAGTTTCGATAAAACAAATAACGCGTTACTTCATCATCAAAGCGAATGTTGTTATAGCCTGCTACACAAGTATTCGCTTGAGAAAAAAGCTGATGAATGCGATGAGCAAAATCGGCTTCTGACATGCCATCTCGTAATGCTTTTTGAGGGGTAATGCCTGTTACTAATGCTGCTTCAGGGTGCGGGAGGTAATCACTAGGCGGCTGACAATAGAACATTTCAGGCTCACCAATAATGTTCAAATCAAGATCTGTTCGAATACCTGCAAATTGTGATGGTTTGTCATATTTAGGGTTGATGCCCCATGTTTCGTAATCGTGCCACAAAATAGTGGGTTGTTGCTGACTAACCATAGAAAGAATATTACCTTAGACATTATTGGAAACTGGTTATCACATTCATGTAGATTGATGATAAGTACTGTTTTGAATACAGCAATTATAGGAATGACATCATTCACTTATCAACCCATTTCGTGATTAATATTTGCTGGCATACTTCAAAGCCTTTTAATGCACCTTATTCCATGGTTCTGTTAACGCGAGGTTTCTTTCGTTGCTTGTTGTGAACATATAGCTTTGTTTTTTATAAATTTGTACTAGTATTTAAAGGAATTAACTAATTATTAAAGAATAACAATGAGCTGGACAATATTAAGAAAACTGCAAGCCTTATCATTGGCAATAGTCGTTGTGTTTACCTTAGCGCTGTTGGTGATTAAATTTTATAGCAATGAAATTGGAGATAAATTTAATCAGTTTTATCAAAATAACTTTACCACATCCATGCAGTTTGAACGTATCAAAGAAGTCCAAGTTGATACTATGTTAAATATAAGAGGTCTACAGATAAGTTACTTACTAACGTTAGAAGAACAAACCGAAGGGTACTTATCAACAATTGCTGAAAATCATCAACAAACCCCGAATTTAGTGAATAAAATTGTCGCGTCATATCAAGGTGATAAAAGTAAAATAACCCAGCTAAAAAGTTTAATTGAGGATTATCAGACAAAAGCAGATGACTTTGTAAAAGCGATGGAAAGTGCACCTGATAATAAAGCACCATATCCAATATTTAAATCGTTTGTTGATAGTTATTATGTCTTAGTGGATTTTTTCGATGATTTTAAACAGCATGTAGATCGTTCAGCATTAGACACTAAGCAAGAGATTGAACAAGCCATTTCCATTGCTTCCTATGTTTTCTATATTGGTTTACTACTTTCCCTTGTTGTATCTATCATACTAAGTCAACTGATTGCACGTGGTATTAGTAATGCCGTCACCCAAGTTAAAGACGTTGCGTTTAAGCTGTCGAAAGGTTTACTGAATGTTTCTTGCGCAGTATCAACGCGTGATGAAATGTCAGAGTTATCAACGTCGATAAATACAACGGTAGAGAGATTGCGTAACACAATGGCAGATATTAAATCTTCTGGCGATATTGTGGCGAGTAATAGTGATGAAGTGCTGAGTTATAATAATCAGTTGCAAGATGGCGCACATGCTATTACTGATAACATTGATCTCGTGGTTACTGCGATAGAAGAAATGGCGCAAACCAGTCAGAACATTGCGCAAAATATTACGCAAACAGCTGCAGCAGCCGGTGAAATTAATGACTTGGCGGGTGTCAGTTTATCTGCCTCACAAGAATCTGTTAAGGAGATCGAAATACTGGTAAATGCTTTGAAAGAAACGGGTAATACGGTTGATAATTTAAAGTCAGAAACCGTTAATATTGAAAAAATCCTTGATGTCATTAAAGCGATCTCTGAACAAACAAACTTACTGGCGTTAAATGCTGCGATAGAAGCTGCAAGAGCGGGAGAACAAGGCCGCGGGTTTGCAGTTGTAGCAGATGAAGTAAGAGGCTTAGCTCAGCGTTCGCAAACTTCAGTAAACGAGATCGAAACCTTACTCGGTAGTTTAACGACTGCCGGCGATCAAGCACAGGTACAAATGAATCAAAGTAGTGATTTAGCGCACTCACTCAATGAACGCGTATCTCATAGTAACGAGTTAATGGAAGATATTCGCCATAAAGTAAATGATGTGAATAGCCAGGCGCATGAAATTGCAACCTCAGCTGAAGAACAAAGTACAGTTGTTGTTGAAATAAGTAAAAATATGCATGATATAAAAGCATTAGTTGATCAAAATGCAGTATTCGTGAATACCTCAAATGAGAAAAGTAACGAAATGAAAAATGCTAGCAGTCATGTATTATCGCAGCTCGACTATTTTACGATTTAATGATTACTCCAAATTATTGCTCCTTATTTATTGTATTTAAAATGTGAGGAGCACGTAGTGTTCGAATTGTTTGAGCTCAACTTTAACCAGTAAAGTCAAAAACTTGTCAGTTACATTGGCATTAATCTTGAATAGCAGTATGACAACTTTTATTAGGGATTAATGTATGAAAAAGATCGCACTGCTATCACTCTTTTGTTTACCACTATTCACACAAGCGGATGTTGTGGAGTACAAAGGCAAGGTAACTGATATTTTAATCGGTAAGTCGCAACTGATTAAGGTGGGTGTAGAAGAATCTGATGAACAATCAATTACTTGTTGGAAGCAAGAGTCAGATCAGCCGTGGTTATTTACTTTTGAACGTGGTTATGATTATTCAAATGATTGGTTTGATGTTTTGAACTTAGTGCGTAGAACACAAGAAACGATACGAATTGGCTACGCAGAAAATGAAGATAGTGAATGCGCGATTGAATATATTGCGCTATTAAAAGGTGACGGAATAGTTGATGATGGCCAAGTGGGGGATTCGCTAGAGCGTACTGGACAATACGGTAATATTGCACAAATTTACACTAACGGATTGACTGAGTCGAGCTACCATGCAAGTGATAATTACGGCGCAGACGTACCAGCTGCAGCATTTGATGGTCATATTTTTAATGAGCAAATTGTTGACGGTGAAGGTAGCCTGATTAATCGGGGAATTTGGTTAGTCAAAAAAGATACCGAAAATAAAGAAACTACATATTGGCTGCAAGTTGAGTATGAAGAACCTGTCACCATATCCGGTTTTAGAGTGATGGTTAATACAAAAGCAACAGAGCTTGGTCGTGGGCCACGACATGTAACAATCTTAACCTCGCTTGAGGGCGATCAATTTGAAGAACAAGGCCAATACAATTTAGGCAAGTCGATTGACCAAAGAGCAAATTTGCCGACAAAGGTCGAAGCTAAAATATTTAGAATTCAGGTGAATTCTAATCAAGGCGACGCTTTTATTGAAATAGATGAACTTGAAGTTTATTCAAATTAAATATTTCTATTTTTGTTAGCTTGATGAAAAGGGGCGTTAGTCCTTTTTCATCAAGCTAACGTTGTCTTATAGATGAATTTATTTCACTTTTCAGTGATGAATTTTTTGTTAAAATGTTCAATAGTTTCCGCCCAATATAAACAAAATATCTTGAAAAAATCTGATATATTGATTGAAGAAGATGATTTAACTGACGGTCAAATCGTTAGCATACTCGAAGAACACCTCAAAGATATGTTTGCGAATTCTCCCGCAGAAAGTGTCCATGCACTTGATACCCAAGCACTTAAACAACCTAATATTACTTTTTACTCCTTTAAGTATTCAGGTAAAACCCTAGGTTGTGTCGCCATTAAAACGCATAGTGAAACGGTCGCAGAAATAAAGTCTATGCGCACAATAAACGAAGCGAGAGGTCAAGGGGTGGCAACTCGTTTACTAAACTACGTGATGAATCAAGCCACAATAAAGGGATATACATCCCTTCACTTAGAAACAGGATCAATGGCCTTTTTTAAACCTGCCCGAGATTTATATCTACGTCACGGCTTTACCGAATGCGGGCCATTTGCTGATTATCAGAGTGATCCAAACAGCATTTTCATGACACATAAACGCTCACATTAGCAAAATTAGCTATTTGACATGTTGACGATATAAAACAAGCAGTCATTTTTTGTAACGTCAACATTATTTGTTGCCATAAACACTTTTAGGCACGTTAGGCTAATTAATTGATTGTCTCTAACAGCAAAATATTTATCAATAACATTGTCTCCAACATCATTGATTAACATTAAGTTATTTAGACCATGTTCATCAAGCCAACCAAGCATTTGTCCTTCTTTTACCCCGCCATAATTAAGTTGTTCTATTTTATTGATAAATGTAACACCTGAATAACCTTCGTCGTGTTGTGAAAAATGTAAATCAACATCAGCATTAACCATTAAACATAAAGGTTTATAGATGATCTTGACATTATTTTTTTGATGATAATTTGATAAGTTAGGGCAGTGGGCAAGCTCTGTTATACCCTGCAAAGCAACTGCATGGGCTTGTTCATCTTTTGAACCACCACATTCAATGGTGATCACCGGACAGCCAAAGTTTTGCTCCATTAACGCACCTCGGGATAGACCAGATAAAACCAAAGTGTCACAAAAAAATGAGCTAGCAGTTAAACCATCGTTTGAAACTAAAGGAGTAACCCCAAATGAAGGGCCATCACTCGGCGTGTTATGAATATCAATAACAACTTCAGGTGATACTTCCTTGATCGCCTGAGCGATAAGATTTGCGCGTTGGTAATATCCATGATTTAAATTACTGCCAAAACAACGATTAATATCAATACCATTTGCTAAATAACAGGTTGTTAATAAGGGAGTGCTTGTTGCTGCTTCAACTGACACAATAATAAAACGTAAGTTGGTTTCAGGTTTATTGTCATGTGAATCACCCGTAAGCCAACGGTGCATGGCAATAAATCCTGACGGTCCATTACCATGTAATAATGTCGTGATAACGCGTGTTCTATCAACATTTTTTCCCGAAATATCAATGATGGTCGGCACATCTAGGGATAATAAAAACTGCTGAAAGTCACCTTTTAGTAGCATTTGATTTGGGTTTTTTAAGTACTCAATGGCTTGAAAATCTAGTTCCATGCTGTGTTAACCTTCGTTGATTACGTCACGGTTTAAAAGTCGAAAGGTATAAGTCGTTTATTATCAGTAACCAGTATTAGCAGTTTAATGCCAAAGAGACAGACACCTATTCAGAAGTAAGCATATTAAAGGCCTTTTAAGTCTTAAATGTTGATGAAAATCAAATTTTGAACTATTTGTCTTGGTTTATTACATGGAGAAGTCACGATAATTTTGTATTCATAAAGATTTATTCCGCTAGGTTTGTTTGCAAGTTGAAATATATGTTTTAATGGCTGTTCGTCTGTAAATGAGTGAGTTGATATGTCAGATTATATTGAAAACATCATTGCGCAAATTGAACGTGTTGTGATTGGAAAGCCTGAACAAGTAAAACTCTCGTTAGCGTGTTTGTTAGCAAAAGGGCATTTACTGATTGAAGATCTACCTGGAATGGGTAAAACCACATTGGCGCACGTATTAGCAAGTACCTCAGGATTAAGCTATCAACGTGTGCAATTTACCAGTGATTTGTTACCGGCAGATATCATTGGTGTTTCAATATTCGATCAACAACAACTTGCGTTTACATTTCACAAAGGGCCTTTATTTAATCAAGTAGTACTTGCTGATGAAATAAACCGCGCCAGCCCAAAAGCGCAGAGTGCATTGTTAGAAGCGATGGAAGAAAATCGCGTTAGTGTTGATGGTGTCACCTATGAGTTACCTGAACCATTCTTTGTTATTGCTACTCAAAACCCACTTTTTCATGCGGGTACATACCCCCTACCAGAATCTCAACTTGATCGCTTTATGATGAAAATATCGTTAGGCTTTCCAGATCGTGCATCAGAAAAGGCGATATTAAAAGGAGATAATGCGCGCTTGTTTGAACAACTGCCTGCATGTATTAATTTAACCCAGTTAGCGGCCATTCAAGAAGAGGTAAACATAGTCTATGTCGCTGATGAGTTAATTGATTATGTGGTCGCATTATGTGAACGTTCTCGACATACCAACTTATCAGTGAATCCATTATCGCCTCGCGCAGGTAAATCGCTTATAGCTGCAGCTAAAGCGTGGGCATTTATTCATCAACGTGATCATGTTTTACCGGACGATATAAAAGCAGTGTTTAATTCCGTTTGTGAACATCGTTTAGTGGGCAGTCGACAACAGCCTCAGGGTGATAGTCAATACCAAGGCAATTCATCATTAGCTGAGCAGCTATTGTCATCGGTTAATAGTCATCAACCTTTTGAATACTCATAGCTAGAAGAACAATGTTTAGTTCGATAAAAATATCAATAATGAAACGTTTCACTGCGTTTGTTGATAAAAGGCTACCTGAACATGCTCGACATGTACTAACACATAGAACAATTTATATTTTACCAACCGGTTTTGGTTGCTGTTTTTTAGGCTTTATTTTATTACTGTTTGTTTTAGGTACAAACTATCAGAATAACCTTATTTTGTTTGTTAGCTATTTGTTATCAAGTGCATTTATTATTGCCATGCTTTACAGTTTTCATAACCTGTTAGGCATCGTAGTATCATGTCAGGGGGAATACTTTGTTCAGACTGAACAAGAACTTAAACTTGAAATTGATATAAAAAGTTCTCGTGAAATTTATCATGTTTTTTATGGATTTGAACAACAAAATCGCCAGTTTACTCACGTTGCTGGAAGCAAAAATTCATTAAAAGCAATATTGTTATTTAATCATCGAGGTGTGAAAAAAGTCGGTCGTTTTACCCTATTAAGTGAATTTCCGTTAGGCCTATTTAAAACATGGACATACGTGAGGTTTCCTCTATCTGTTGTGGTGTATCCGCACCCTATAGCTTGTCAACTTGTTGAATTAACTAATGTTACGGTTCAAGATGATCTAGGCCTTACCGCCCAACCATTATTCGAAGGTGATGACTTTTATGCGCTTGCGCCGTATCAACAAGGTTGGCCATTAACGCGAGTGGCATGGAAAAACGTAGCGAAAGGGCAAGCATGGCAAATTAAGCAAACAGCTCACTATGTACGTTATGATCGTCATGTATTGCGTTTGGCCGACATGCCAGGTCGTGATCTTGAAACACAATTAAAGCAACTATGCTATTTGGTGCTTGATTTAAGCTATGGGCAGCAACCCTTCTCATTGGCGTTAGACCATCAAATGATCGCTGAATCGCAAGGCGAGAAACATAGCCAACAATGTTTACGTTTAATTGCTCAATATGGTACTGATCAAGATAGTAAAACGCATTCCTCTATTGACGATAAAGAGTTACATCGTCACACGATAGGTTGCTAAACATGTTTTCGAAAGATAACAAAAAACAGATGCCGGTGTTTGCAACGAATTGGTTACTTTTGTTACCTGTATTGAATTTATCGTTGTTACTGACTGAATTATCACAATGGTTCATTGCGATGGCGTTAATAACGTTGTTGTGGCAGTGGGCCATTCATCGCAACATTATGGCTATTGGCAAAGGTTGGATCAAAGTTATTATTGCCATCGCCGGTTGTGTATTATTAGTAATGACAGGTAAAGCCATTGGCTTACTTTCTGCTATGTTGCATCTATTGTGCCTTTCCTACTTATTAAAACCTTTAGAATTAAAGAAACGCTATGACATATACCAATGGTTTTTAATTGGCTTGTTATTGATGTGTTGCTCATTAATTTTTCAGCAATCCATTTACTTTTCCTTACTGGTGCTGGTTTTTTTTATAGCCAACCTTATGTTTTTAAATAGTTTATTTAGCCCGTTATCGTCGGTTAATAAGCAGATGAAGTTTTCACTAAAGTTAGTGGTGCAAAGCTTGCCATTAGCGGTGTTGTTATTTGTAATATTTCCTAAAATTCCTCCTTTTTGGCAAGTACCACAATCAAAAGGCGTTGAAACTGGCTTGAATGATTCATTGAAAATAGGGGATATCGCAAAGCTAGCATTATCTAATGACTTAGCGTTCAGGGTTGAGTTTTCAACTGATGTGCCAGATTATCAACAGCTGTATTGGCGCGCTATAGTGTTAGATACCTTCGATGATCAACAATGGAATAGAAAATACCAACAAGTAGCGAATATTAAGCAATATCAACAAGTGCCTAGAAAGCGTTTGAAATACTCAGGTGAAGATCAACTTGTCACGTATCAAGTGATATTAACGCCAAGTTTTCAGCCCTGGTTATTTTTATTAGATGTGGGACAGTTGAATCGCAACCGCGACACAGAACACCTTGCTACCTTACGTGATTATTCCGTGTATTCACCGCGCAAAATAACGCGGCCAATATCATACCAAGTAACGAGTAACTTAACTCAACCTTTAACATTGTACCAAAATGCATCGGTGCTTCAGCGTAATTTACGCATTGATAGCAATAGTAACCCTAAGCTCTTTAAGTTCGGGCAAACGTTAAAAGAAAATGCATTAAATGCGCAAAACATTATTGATTCTACACTTAAACACTATCGAAATAACCCTTTTAGATACACATTAGAGCCGCCTTTATTAACCAATAATTCATTAGATGAATTCTTTTTTAACACCCAAGCGGGCTTTTGTGAGCATTATGCGAGTAGCTTTACCTATTTGATGCGTGCGGCAGGTATACCGGCTAGGGTGGTTTTAGGGTATTTAGGAGGGGAGTTAAATAAACAAGGCGGATATTTTAGTGTGTATCAACGTGATGCCCATGCATGGAGTGAGGTTTGGTTAGACGGTAAAGGTTGGGTTAGAGTTGACCCAACCGCAGCAGTAGATCCTAGCAGAGTAGAGCAAGGCTTTTCGTCACAGTTATTAAAAGAACGTGACCAATTAGCGGGTTTTGATATGTCGACATGGTTACAAGCAGGTCTCTTGCAAACGGTACAGTTATATTTAGACACCATTGACTATCAATGGACAAAGTTTGTGATTAATTATTCAACTGAGCAGCAACTTAAGCTTTTAAAAGCATGGTTTGGTCAACACGTCACCCTCAAAGTAGTTGTTGTGTTATTGGTAGCCTTATCATTGATTGTCGCCTTGTTTTTTCTTACGCGTTGGTTAAGAAGGTTAACCGAGAAGGTGAATTCACCAGCTTTAAGAGTTTATAAAGCTGCCTGTCAACATATTGAAAAAATGGGTGTAACGCGCAACCTTCAAGAAACTGACCAGCAATATATTTCACGAGTTAAAAAGGTAAGCGTCGTTGCTTCAGTTGAACTAGCTGCTATTCTCACTTTATATAACCAATATGTTTACGCCAATAAAAGACACAGTAGTATCATCAATGCGTTAAAGAAACGTTTAACAAAATTGAAAAAGTGTAAGAAAGCGGGAGTTTGATAGATAAAAATAAAGCCCCATGAAGGAGCTTTATAAACATTCTTTTGTGGTAAATTTATCGAGCACGGAAAATAATACGGCCTTTCGATAAGTCGTACGGTGTTAATTCCACGGTAACTTTATCGCCAGTTAAAATACGGATGTAGTTCTTACGCATTTTGCCTGAAATGTGAGCTGTAACTACGTGTCCATTTTCTAATTCAACACGGAACATAGTGTTTGGTAAGGTATCTAAAACCGTACCTTGCATTTCAATATTTTCTTCTTTCGCCATTGGGCGTTAAACCTCTAATTTGTGCATTGATAAAAAAGCTGCGCAGATCATGCACAAATGTTCCGCTAAAGTAAAGCTATACTATGATTTATTTATCGTTTGCCAACGATTATTTCGTAATATCTGGTGTGGAAAGTAGCGATTTTTGTAATTCATTTTTTGACAGTCATCAATTTGATAGCCGAGATACAAATAAGGCTTCTTGTATGTCTTTGCAACTTGCACTTGGTTTAATATGGAAAAATTACCAATGCCCGATGCGCGGTATTTTGGGTGATAGAATGTATAAACTGCTGATAACCCATCAACTAATACATCAGTAACGGCAACGCTTACCAGCGTATCGTCATGCCAAAGCTCAATGAATAATTGCTGACATAACTGTGATGATAGAAACGATTCAAACTGTGATTTACTTGGCGGGAACATCGCACCGTCATAATGAATTTCGTTAATGTATTTTTCATAGAGTGGGTAGTAAAAGTCTTGTAACTTATGATTAATAACCACTTCGAGATGTTTATTTTTTTTCAGCAGTCGCTTTTGGCTTTTTGTTGGTGTGAATTCTGCGGTAACCACACGTAGCGATTGACAGGCATTGCAATGTTCACAATAGGGTCGGTAAATTTGATCGCCACTACGGCGAAAACCTTGATGCATAAGCCAAGTGTATTTATCACTGGTTTGCAATCGTTCGTCAACAGCAATCAGCAATCGTTCTTCTTGTTCAGGTAAGTAATTACAAGGAAATGCTTGGCTTACCCCAAGTTGGTAACTAGTATTCATAAATTACAGTATAGACAAGGAAATTGTTCTTGGTTGCCAAAAATCTTTCGTTACTTTGCGTTGTTTTTCAATTGATTGTTGTTGTAAAAAAGAAGCGCGTGATACTTCTATACAGCCCATGTCGGCTAAAAAGGGATTCAATAATTGGCAGTCGATAAAAGCAACGTTATGAGCAGTAAGCAGTTGAGCTAACGCCACAAGTGCGACCTTAGACGCATTGCTCTTGGTATAAAACATCGATTCACCAGAAAAGTATCCACCTATGGCAACACCATACAAACCGCCTACCAGTTCATCTTCTTGCCAAACTTCTATTGAATGAGCGTCACCTTGTTGATGTAAGTTGATATATCCTTGCTTCATTTCCTCGACAATCCAGGTTTCATCATCACGAAATGGCGCATCGGCACAAAAATCAATGACTTCTTCAAACGCGCGGTTAACGGTCACGGTGTAAGGACATTTTTTGATAAACTTTCTTAATGTGCGATTAATATTTAGGTGAGCAATTGGAATGATGGCTCTCGGGTTAGGTGACCACCATAAAATAGGATCAGCTTCACTGAACCAAGGAAATATACCAGCACTGTATGCACTTAACAGCCTTTGTGGGCTTAAATCTCCCCCTATTGCTAGCAAACCGTTAGGATCATGCAAAGCGTTTTCTGGGGGAGGGAATGAGAAGCTTCCTAACTCAAGCCATGGAATAGCCTCTGACATAAAATCAAATAACCGTTGGTTATTTCGCGTCTAAATAACGTTCAGCGTCAAGTGCAGCCATACAACCCGCACCCGCTGATGTAATCGCCTGACGGTAGATGTGATCTGCTACATCACCAGCGGCAAACACACCTTCGATACTGGTTTGTGTTGCATTTCCAGCCGTTCCACTATTAATGGTTAAGTAACCATCTTTCATGTCTAACTGGCCTTTAAAAATATCGGTGTTTGGTTTGTGGCCAATCGCGATAAAAACACCTGAAAGATCGAACACTTCGGTGGCATCTGAGGCAGTATCTTTAATACGCACGCCTGTCACACCCATTTGGTCACCTAATACTTCATCTAATGTACGGTTTACATGTAGAGTAATGTTACCGTTTTTCACTTTTTCCATTAAACGATCCGTTAATATTTTTTCTGAACGGAAAGTATCACGACGGTGAATTAAATGTACTTCTGATGCGATGTTTGACAAGTATAGCGCTTCTTCAACCGCTGTATTACCACCGCCAACAACTGCAACTTTCTGGTTTTTATAGAAAAACCCGTCACAGGTTGCACAGGCAGAAACACCTTTACCCATGAAAGCTTCTTCAGAAGGTAAACCAAGGTATTGTGCAGAAGCACCGGTACAAATGATTAATGCATCACAGGTATATTCGCTGCTGCCCGATAATTTAAATGGGCGAGAGTTAAGGTCGACTGATTCAATATGATCAAAGATAATTTCAGTATCAAATTTTTCAGCATGCTTTTGCATACGTTCCATTAATGCTGGGCCTGTTAAATCATCAGCGTCACCAGGCCAGTTTTCAACATCAGTTGTTGTGGTTAATTGACCGCCTTGTTGCATGCCTGTGATCATCACAGGGTTTAAATTTGCACGCGCAGCATATACAGCAGCAGTGTAACCAGCAGGGCCTGAACCCAAAATGAGTAATGGGCAATGTCTTGCTTCGCTCATGAAAAACTCCAAATTAATTTAATGCGAATTGCTTTATAGTTGGGATTCTAAGGAAATATCTCAAGATGGTAAAATAACTTTTTAATAATTTATTTTTAACTTTTGTCTAATTTGCACGAAATTGTGTACATCATTTTCATTAATACCAGCTGTTAATTTAATAAAACACTAATAGTGCTTATATTGGCCGATTACATTTTCAATGGTCATAATGCCAAACATGACTTTTCGAATAAAAGATTCGGAGCTACCCACTAAGTTAAAGTTAGGATGCTGTGACCAAATAGCTTGTAATTTGCTGTCAAGATCGATAGCAGCTTGTTCAGATTCATTTCTTACTGGGTTATTGCTTCGAATACTTTCCCCTGACTTTGCTGCTGTTTCAAAAAATATTACCGCATCATAACGAGAAAACTCTTGGTCTAACGTAGTGTTCATTTGGGCGAAAAAATCTTGTTCGCCATCTGGCCAATATGCGAGTCCGTCAAGGCTGCCCCTATCACATAAAATAACACATTCTGGGAAAGTTGCTCTTTGTATATCTTCCAGCTGTTTTTGTAAGGTAAAAATCGCCGTTTGTTGATTGCGTAAAACGTTGTCATTTAAAGCGCGTTCAATACCGCCGCTAAACATCATGGTTGCGGCTTCAGGTACTGCAGCAATTTTACCGTTGAATTCTCTACGAATAAGGTCGAGAGCCGTGGTTTTTCCTCCGCCAGGCCCCCCTGTTAAGACTATCCGTTTTTTCATTGGCTTGGTTCCTTAATGATTGCTTTAAACCTATTGTTAATATTTGCAAGGTTGTCCGCTTCTAACAATCTGATAAACAATATGTTATTAAAATGGTTACTTCAAATAGTTTTGCCTTGTATCGAAGCTTGGGTTGACTGAAGTTCATAGTAATAGTCGGCTGTTTTACCCCTTCGAGCCTAAAGTTAAACGAAAACAATAGGCTATTTAACGTTTGTATTTATCTTATGTTTTTCAAATTGATTCTAAAACACAAATAAGCAACCATTTGGTTGCTTATTTGTGTTTGATCTGTTTTACTTAAGACGAATCATTGTACAAGTGCTAAGGAAAAAATAATGAAAAATACAATTAAACGTGAAATTATTGTTAATGCGACTCAAGAGAAAATTTATCACGCCATTGCAGAGCCAGAACAAGTAATAGCCTGGTTTCCGGATAAATTAACCGGTAATTACCGCGCTGGAGAACAAGCTATTTTTGATTTCTCTGAATGCGGTCAAAGTGCTCTCTATATTACGCAGGCTGATCCTTGTTCTTATTTTGCTTTTCGGTGGGTACCAGGAGAGAGTAATTTTGTCGGTGATGTATTAAGTGTACCTAATACCTTGGTGGAATTTCATATTCAAGAGCAAGAAGATGGTGTATGCAAAGTGATACTCACTGAATCTGGCTTTGACGAGTTACCTGTGGAACTTATTGAAAAATTTGTTAAACAAAACACAAAAGGATGGGAGCATATGATTGACAGATTAGTAAGCTACGTAGAAACTGCTTAAATGAATGAAGCAAATATTTATAAAGCGTTGGGTGACTCAACACGGCTAGAGATGATCAAGCGTCTTGCCAATGGTGAAAACTACACAATAGGTGAACTTTCAACAGATCTTGGTATTACACGGCAAGGGGCTAGAAAACAACTTCAAGTGCTGGTATCAGCCCACCTTGTTAGGCTTACACCGCAAGGACGTGAAACACAAGTGAACTTAGAATTGTCAACTTTAACAACCGCTAAGCAGTTTATTGCAACAATAGAGCAGCAGTGGGATCAACGCTTAGCTGCATTAAAAAACTTTGCAGAGAGTAAATCTTAACATTAGCTGTGTTTGGCAATACAATTTATGCTTTAAACTTGAGTTTGGTCGTAACGCTATAATGAAACAGAGTCGTAAAAAGGTTGTACTGCTTAGTGGTGCCGGTATGAGTGCAGAAAGTGGCATTAATACCTTTCGTGATGCGGATGGTTTATGGGAAGGCCACGATGCTATGTCTGTTGCCAGTATTGAAGGCTGGAATCAAAACCAATCATTAGTGCTTGATTTCTATAACCAAAGGCGTAAGCAACTAAAAGAAGTATTGCCTAATGATGGGCATATAGCACTTGCTAAAGCACAGCAGGCGGCTGATATTTCCATTATTACGCAAAATGTAGATGACCTTCACGAGAGAGCTGGCAGTGAGCATGTTATACATTTGCATGGTGAGTTAAAAAAAGCCCAAAGTACTTTGTATCCTGAGTATATATGCTCATGGGTGGATGATATTAAACTTGGCGATGCTTGTCCTCAAGGTGCTCAATTACGGCCTTTTATTGTATGGTTTGGCGAAGATGTTCCGATGTTGAATCAAGCGATTTCTCAGGTTGCTGCTGCTGATATCGTGATTGTTGTGGGTACTTCGATGCAAGTATACCCAGCAGCAAATTTAGTGAGCTTTGCCCCCGAGAAAGCTGAGATTTTCTACCTTGATCCTAAACCACAACTTAATAATGCTTTAAAAGCGCGAGAAAATCTTACCGTTATTGAGCAAACAGCGGCCGTAGGTTTACCAACATTATTAGCGACCATATTGCAATAACAAAAAGGGAGCTAATCGGCTCAAGTTTGTTGTTTATGGGCGTAGCTGATAGAATGCGCGCCTTTAAAATCAAACCAAAGGTTTTGCTATAGATGTTTATTTTACGATGGGTTATTGGCCGTATTATTTTATTTTTTGACTTTGTTTTTTCTCCGCGTTCGCCAAAGCTTACTTCGGCACAAAAGGCTGATATTGCACAGGCAACTGAAAATATGAGCCTTTATCAATTACCTGCTTGCCCATTTTGCGTTAAAGTTCGCCGTGCGATGAAACGTAACGGCATTGCCTTACCGCTACAGAATATAAATAAATCAGACGAAGCAAATCAAGCATTAATTGAACAAGGCGGTAAGCGTAAAGTACCTTGTTTACGGATTGAGCATGACAATAATTCGGTTGAATGGTTGTATGAATCAAATGATATCATTAATTACTTAACTAACCGTGTAAATAGCTCAGTTGTTAACGCTGAATAAACACCTGTAATAATGGTTGTTTTTGTTGGTAAATACGAAAGCGTGTTATCAACAGTTGATTAAGATGTTGCTCGATTTGTTGATTTAGCAGCATCGAAAACCCGGCCCTTCGATATAGATCCTTTAAGGACCTACTTGCAAAACACACGACAGTGTCGTGATTATGTACACAATGTTTAATAAGGTTCTTTGCTAGACCTTTGTTTCTGTGCTCAGTTGAAACAACCAATCCATGCAGCAAAGCTTGCTGATTCTGTTGAACGAGTTGAGAAACAATGACCGCAGCAATAATCTCACTGTGCTTATTTTTAATGGTATAACACGTATCATATCCCATTAAACTCGCCGAATAACCTTGGGCTTTATAAAACCTATATAGCATTTTTTTATCGGTTTTATCTAGTTTGTGGATCATGCTGTTAGTTGCTAAATTAGCAGTTGTTTTCATATAGGGTTAAATTGTTTACTTGTAAACGATATTAACGAAAAAGGCGCTCGATGAGCGCCTAGTGTTTCTTCATGTATGTTAGCTCAACGAAGGTAAGCTTACTTAACACGCATGCCAGGTTGAGCACCATCTTCTGGGTTTAATATCCACAGGTCCTTACCCCCTGGGCCAGCAGCTAAGACCATGCCTTCTGACATGCCAAAACGCATTTTACGCGGTGCTAAATTAGCGACCATAACGGTAAGCTTACCCTCTAAATCTTCAGGTTGATATGCTGATTTTATACCAGCAAAGACTTGGCGGGTTTCGTTGCCATCATTATCGAGCGCTAATTCTAAACGTAAGAGTTTATCAGCTTTTTCAACGTGCTCAGCTTTCACTATTCTTGCAATACGTAAGTCAATTTTTGCAAAGTCATCAAACTGTATCTCGGGTGAAAGAGGATCGTCAGCAATTGGACCAGTAACAACAGGTTTTGTTTCAGTTAGGTTTTCTTTTGATGCGGCTACCATTGCTTCTACTTTATCCATATCAACTCTTTGTAATAAGGCTTTGAACTTATTGATCTTATGGTTGGTTAACAATGACTGATGCCCATGCCATAAGAGTTCATCATTTAAAAATGCTTCAGTGCTTTCTGCAAGCTTTGGTAACACTGGTTTTAAATAAATCATCAGTGTTCGGAATAGGTTGATGCCTAGAGAACAAACATCGTGTACTGCTTGTTGTTTGCTTTCATCTTTTATCAACACCCACGGTTCTTTTACCGCGATATATTCGTTAACTTTATCAGCCAATGCCATGATTTCACGCATTGCTTTAGCAAACTCTCTGTTTTCGTAAAGCTCTGCCAGTCTATCACCTGCTGAGGTTACTTCATCTGCTAACGCTTGATCGTCAACATTTGCTGATAACATACCATCAAAACGTTTGGTGATAAAACTTGCACAGCGTGATGCAATGTTGACAACTTTACCAACAAGATCTGAATTTACCCGTTGTGCAAAGTCTTCTAAATTAAGATCTAAATCGTCAATACGGTTGGTTAATTTAGCGGCATAGTAATAGCGTAAATACTCTGGATTTAAATGTTCTAAAAACGTACGGCCTTTAATAAACGTACCCTTTGATTTAGACATTTTTGCGCCATTAACCGTGACAAAACCATGAGCAAAAACAGAAGTGGGTTTACGGTAACCGGAACCTTCAAGCATTGCTGGCCAAAATAAACTGTGGAAATAGATAATGTCTTTACCAATAAAGTGATAAAGCTCAGCTTCTGAATCTTCTCGCCAGTATGCGTTAAAATCGATGTTTTCTTTATCACATAAATTCTTAAAGCTACCCATATAACCGATAGGTGCGTCTAACCATACATAAAAGAATTTTCCTGGGGCATTTGGAATTTCAAAGCCAAAATAGGGGGAATCACGACTGATATCCCATTGCTGTAAACCTTGCTCAAACCATTCGTTGAGTTTGTTCGCCATTTCTTCTTGTAAAGAGCCGCCAGTTGTCCAATCTTTTAGCATTTTTTCAAACGCAGGCAAGTCAAAGAAAAAATGTTCTGAGTCTTTTAAAATCGGGGTTGCACCAGACACAACAGAACGTGGGTTAATTACCTCAGTAGGTGAGTAAGTAGCGCCGCAACTATCACAACTATCGCCATTTTCATCTTCACTTTTACAGGTAGGGCAGGTGCCTTTAACGAAACGATCAGGTAAAAACATGCCTTTTTCAGGATCATACAACTGTGAAATCGTGCGTGATTTAATATAACCGCTTTCATTTAGCTTATTATAAATCTCACTGGCAAACGCTCGATTTTCGTCGCTATGCGTTGAGTGGTAGTTATCAAAACTGATCATGAAATCACTAAAATCAGCCATATGCTCTTCACGGACACCCGCGATCATTTCTTCAGGGCTAACGCCAAGTTCCTGTGATTTTAACATTATTGGCGTACCGTGAGCATCATCAGCACATACGAAATATGTTTCGTGACCACGCATTCGTTGGAAACGAACCCAGATATCGGTTTGAATATGTTCTAATAAGTGTCCTAAATGGATTGAACCATTCGCGTACGGTAAAGCACAAGTAACAAGAATTTTGCGTTTATTTGGTGATTGCATATAGATTTCTAACTGAATTTAATTGTGACTAAAATTAGGTGGTAATTAAGGAAGGAATGGTACAGAATTTAATTGAATTTATCATTAACTAATATCGACAAATCTTGTATTTGTGAGATTTTCTTTCTTAAAACATAACAAAACGATAGTCTGATCATGTTTTCATCTTTATTTGGTTCGTCTGTACCTACTGAAACACGCGATAAAATCACTGAGTTTTTCAATCAATACCAAGAAGGTATATTCCCCGACGGCATTGCTAAATGTTGTAAAATCACAGAAATAGTCAAGGTTAAAAAAGACATAGTTGTTTCTATTGAAGTACCTTTTGCTTGTGATAGTGCGTTAGATTGTTTCGCATCTGCTTTACTTGAACAAACGCATATTTCAATTTTGGTGAATAGCCAATTAAAAGTGCAAATGATAAAACGCCATAACATTCAAGGTATCAAAAATATTATTGCTATTGCTTCGGGTAAAGGAGGTGTAGGTAAGTCTACTACTACAGTCAATTTAGCCTACGCTTTAGCCGCAGAAGGTGCGTCAGTCGGTATACTTGATGCAGATATTTATGGCCCATCAATACCGAAAATGTTGGGTTTAGAAGGGCAACCTGTCACTTCTCCAGATGGAAAAAAAATGTTACCACTAGAAACAAATGATATTGCCGCAATGTCGATAGGTTTTCTGGTTGAAGAAAAAGATGCCACCGTATGGCGAGGCCCAATGGCAAGCAGGGCGTTTAATCAGTTGTTGAATGAAACTGCTTGGCAAGATATTGACTATTTATTGATTGATATGCCACCGGGTACGGGGGATATTCAATTAACCCTTGCCCAACAAGTACCTGTAGCCGCATCAATTATTATTACAACACCACAAGATATTGCCTTAGCAGACGCTGTGAAGGGGATTGAAATGTTCAAAAAAGTGGATGTACCTGTACTTGGTATTATTGAGAATATGAGTTACCACATTTGCCAACACTGCGGTGAAAAATCACAACTATTTGGCCATGGTGGCGGTACAATACTTAGCGATGAATTTTCCACACCCTTATTGGGACAGTTACCGTTAAATATCGATATTTGCCAATATGCAGATAATGGGAAATCACCATTAATTGAAAATAGCACTAGTGATATTGCGCAACAATACCGTAGAATAGCGGGCAACATTGCTGCTGAGCTTTACAAACAAAAATCAGAACAAAGTCCTGACAGCACCGAGTTATTTGTTAAACAAGTAGAATAGTTTTTACCTCGTTTTGTTTAATTCGTCATGGTTCAGACTGTTTGCCTTTTTAACGGTAAATCATCAAAAAGTCGTTAGAAATAACATCATTGCAATTATTGAAAAAATAAGAAAGATAGCCCTATGAGATTGTGCGATAAAGATATTCAAGAATTACTAAAACAAGAAAGCATTATAATTTCTCCAATGCCAGATGAAAGTATGATATCAGGGGTGAGTGTTGATATTCGTTTAGGCAATGAGTTTCGTGTTTTTCAAGACCATACTGCCCCTTATATAGATTTAAGCGGACAGAAAGAATCGGTGCAAAAAGCAATGAATTCAGTGATGAGTGATGAAATTGTTATTCCTGATGGTGAAGCATTCTTTTTACACCCTGGTGAACTAGCATTAGCCGTAACGTATGAGTCGGTAACATTACCTGATAATATAGTCGGCTGGCTCGATGGCCGTTCTTCGTTAGCGCGCTTAGGTTTAATGGTACATGTTACGGCACATCGCATTGATCCAGGTTGGTCAGGGCAAATTGTTTTAGAATTTTACAATAGTGGTAAGTTACCGCTTGCGTTGCGGCCTAAAATGAAAATAGCCGCACTTAATTTTGAAACCATGTCAGGTGCTGCACTTCGTCCCTACAATAAGCGTAATGATGCCAAATATAAGGGGCAAATGGGAGCTGTAGCTAGTAGGATCAGTGAAGACGATAACTCAGCTAAATAATCGCTGAGTTAAGAATTTACCACTTGTGTCAGCGTTGTTTCGCCTGATATATCAATGCACTGTTGCAGCGCGTTAAGTAATTTATCTTTATCATGGTAATGAGCCACAGTTGTTGAAGCTAATTGGCAATTAACTACTGGCAGTAAAGAGGAAGTAACGCCATCAGGCGCAATAACGCTATCAACCGGCATACAACCGATGTTATCGGCTAACCAATCTAGTTTTTCATCGAGTGTTACTTTTCCCGCAGGGCTTGCTTCTGCCACAATATTTTCAACAAAAACACAGTGCGCTTTACTTTTGTTGATTGCGTTAACGATATCACGCACCAATAACGGCGGAACCACGCTTGTTAAAAAGCTGCCAGGGCCTAAAATAATTAAATCTGCGTCTTCAAGTGCTTTTCTTGCACTACTTAATGTTTTAACCAGAGGAGCCAACATAAGGCTTTTTGGCATGACTGGCATATCATCAACCGAAAGTTCACCAACACGACATCGGCCTTCAGGATAAAATGCCATTAAATCAGTAGGCGTTTCAGACATAGGCAAAACAGGGGTTTTTACTCTTAACAAGCGTCTTACGAGTTTAATAGAGTCTAATGGTCTAGATTGAATTTGACCCAGACCAAACAAGATCAAGTTACCTAAATTATGGCCACCGAGCTCGTCTTGGCCATCAAAGCGAAAGTTAAACAGTTGGCTGCCAATAGAATCTTCATCGACCAACTGTGTTAAGCAATTACGTAGATCTCCCCACGCTATCGAACTGCTGCGTTTACGTAATCTACCAGTAGAGCCGCCATTATCTGTTGTTGTGACAATACCAGTAAGATTTTTCTCTAGAAAAGATAAACAAGAGAGCACACGACCAAGACCGTGACCACCTCCAATCGCAACAACTTTAGCATTTTTTAGTAGCATGAAAGATTCTAATATTTTACCTGAGCCCCTACCATAGCTATTTTTCCGAGAAAAATAAAGTCAGCTGCTTTGTAGACAGACATTTATTTTAGCTTTGAGGTTAATAAAGTATTTATTCATTATGAAAATATCGTCATTAAACTGTTGAATATATAAAAAATAGTCAAGTTGATGCTTATCTAGCCACTTAAACGCAAATCAGTAAAAAAATAGCGTAAACACTAAATTAAAGGTTGACAGTTAATAGGGGGCTGCCTAAAATGCGCCTCGCTTTCAACGAGTAGAACTCTACACGTTGATGTCTATAATATAAGCACTAGGCCGTTTATATTCTAGCTAGCGGGGCTATAGCTCAGCTGGGAGAGCGCTTCGCTGGCAGCGAAGAGGTCTGCGGTTCGATCCCGCATAGCTCCACCAAAATTTAAGTGTTAGGTAACTTGTTACCTGGCGCTGAAAAAGAAAAGTAAAGCTTTTCAATAATTCAGCGTCCCTATCGTCTAGAGGCCTAGGACACCGCCCTTTCACGGCGGTAACAGGGGTTCGAATCCCCTTAGGGATGCCACATTTAACTATGACTGTA
>NZ_MKQD01000082.1 GCF_001913705.1 Thalassotalea sp. PP2-459
CTTCACCGTTAGTACAGTGTTCAGCCGAGGTAAAGCCACCTGGGCCTAATACCAACGCACCTTCATCGATACTCATGATATCGCCTTCGCCGTAGGCATGACGCATTTTTGCTGTCGCAGTAGCATCAGTGAAACGTACTTGACCAGTTAACGCACCGCCATTGTCATAATCTAACTGTAAGTTAAAGTTACGTGATTTTTCTTCATTAACGTTCACTTGCGTGAATGACTGTAAACGGTATGGGCGCATCTTGAACGCATCAACACCACGCCATTCATTGCCGTCACCATCGGTGTATGAATCACCGGTATAGTTGGTTGCAAACGCATACTGTGCGAAGGTTTGCCAACGGTTGTTATGATTAATACCAGAGCGTGCATTAAAACGATCTTGATTTGTGTAGAAGTAATCTGCTGTTACTGTAAAACCTTCACCTAAATCAACTTGCAATGACGCTTGAACAGCATCACGCTCACGCTCTTCTGTTTTATTAAACGCGGTAAAACCGTGTGGTACAATGTTGCGATATTCAGCGCCTTCTGCTGGAGTACTCCACGCATAGTTGTTTGATGTCCAGCCTAAACCACCGTTTTCAGAGGTATCGTTATGACCATTATAATCGGTTGCAAGGGTTACATCTTGAGTGACTGCTGAAATTAAGAAACCAAATTTGCCATCGTTATATGCCGCTAAGCCATGGAACGTTGGGTCAGTTTCTTTGGTAATTGAACCACGTGCCGCTTCTGCGCCGGCAACAAAAGTCCACCCTTCATCCATATCAAACGGACGACGAGTTTTTAAATCAATTGCACCCGCAATACCTTGCGCAGTGTTATCAGCTGTTGCTGACTTGTACACATCAACACCGCCAAAAAGTTGCGCAGGTAAATCACCTAAATCAGCACCAGAGGTATCAATAG
>NZ_MKQD01000083.1 GCF_001913705.1 Thalassotalea sp. PP2-459
ACTATGAAAAAATCACGCTATACAGAATCTCAGATCATCGCAGTATTAAAAGAAGTTGATGCTGGTAGAAAAGTCGAGGAAGTGTGCCGTCAACACGGTATCAGTAGTGCAACCTATTACAACTGGAAGTCCAAATACGGTGGGATGGAAGCCTCTGACGTCAAACGGTTGAAGGAGCTGGAAGAAGAAAACGCCAAGCTTAAAAAGATGTTTGCGGATGTCAGTCTAGAAAATCATGCGATTAAGGAGCTTTTCGCAAAAAAGGGCTGGTGACAGCGGATAAACGAGAATGCGTCAGCGTAATGGTTGGTGCGGGGCTAAGTATCGTAAGGGCTTGTCTGTTTGTTGGCATTGGCCGTTCGACCTTTTATCGCCCTGAACGAGACTGGCGTAAAGCAGATGCTGCTGTCATTGATGCTATCAATGCCGTGCTTGAAAAGTCGCCACGAGCAGGCTTCTGGAAGTGTTTTGGCCGAATGCGCTTCAAAGGCTTTCCGTTCAACCATAAGCGCGTTTATCGCGTGTATTGCCAGATGGGGTTGAATCTAAAACGAAGAACTAAACGTGTGCTACCCAAGCGAATTGCTCAGCCTTTAGAAGTGCAGGAGCAAGCCAACCACCAATGGGCGCTCGATTTTATGCATGACA
>NZ_MKQD01000084.1 GCF_001913705.1 Thalassotalea sp. PP2-459
CCACCTGTTCCTGCATTACCTGCTGTCATTAAGCGTGGGCTACGTGAGTTCCATGCTAAACGCGCTGAGAACGTATCGTTTTCATACCATACAACCGCGTTGTAGGTATCTTTTGACATCCCTTGGAACGGTAAGTCATCACCGTGTACATCTTTCGCTTCTTGTTTTGAATCGGTATACGTGTAGTTAACGTCAAAACCAACATTTTTAAGAATGCTGTCTTCACCTAAGAAGTCACTTAATGCGACTTTCGCGCCTAATTCAAAACCAGCGACTTCACCACCTTCAGATTGTGCCGTAAAGGTTGTTGGGTGTGGACCACGGATAACACCATCACTATCCGGCTCTTCGTTGCGTAATTCTGTTCTGCTTTCAGTAAACTCAGCAATATCGATACCAAACGCTGAGGCGAAGAACATTGACGCTTCACCAGCATACCACTCAGCTGATAATGACCAGTTCTCTGAGCGCCATGGGTTTAACGCTGGGTTACCGTTTAACGTGACGTTTTGTACACGCATACAGCCACAACCATTGTTGAACACCATACCAACGTTTTTACCTGCACCCCATTGGTCCAGATTCAACGCTTGCATGTTCTCAGAAAATGCAGCACGTAATACCACGTCATCACTTGCTTGGTATGCTAAGTTAATTGACGGTAGCTCGTCTTTATACTTACGCTCTGTAACCTCATCACCAATATCTGGCCCTAAACCTGAATGCGGTAAGTTACCACCAATAAGGTTTTGCTTCACAAATAATGTGGTCTCAATTACTTTCAAACCAACGTTACCTGATAGGTTACCGTACTCAAAGTTCGCTTGTAAGAAGTAAGATAACTCATCTAAGCCTACATCATACGTAGCACCGCCATTTTCAGTACGTTGTACATTACCAAACGTGTCTTTATGCCATTGACGTGGGTCACGGAAGTTACTTGGGTCAATCACCCAAACGCCTGGAATACCTTTTACGTTACCAAAGTCTGTTTGCCATGAAACCGTTGTATGGTCGTCTAGACGTGTTGGTGGTAAAAGTGTGTATGGTGTCCATGTAAAGTCACCATAGATTGGGTCACCATTTCCATCAACTTTCGGTACATACATTCTCTCACCCGTATTTTCATCATACTGATAGTGAGAAGTTTCTTCGTATTCACCTGTTTCTGCGTTATAAGCAAAGTTACCTTGCTCTGCTGCCGTGTATTCACCGGTACCAGCCATACCATAACAGGCATTATCAGGCGCATTACTCGTACTTCTGTCTAAGTTTTGGTCAACGGCTTTCCATTGCGCAATATCACAACCATTACCAAAGTCTGAAGTATAGGTAAATTGGTCATGGTCTACATCACGTTGTGAATAACGAATACCAAAATCAACACTGGTGATCACATCGTTATCTTCTAACGCGTAATTCCACTTTGTGCTAAAGGTACGTAAATCCGCTTCATCATCGGTGTTACCTTCTGATGAAAACGCACCCACATGATATGAATCTAAACTTGCCATGTAATCCGCAACCGACATATCACCTTGACCACCAGCAACCACTTGGTCAAA
>NZ_MKQD01000085.1 GCF_001913705.1 Thalassotalea sp. PP2-459
TGATGTAGAACAACTATACCTGCACACGTTTCGCTTATTCTCCCACCTCTGACATCGCTCTGAACTGACTTAATCTTTATGCGAATTGGTATTACTATGAATAATACTTTTAGCTTAGCCAAACTGGCATTAAAAATTTAATAAAGGAGTAATAATCACATCAGGCATAATACCTACCCCAATGCTTAACAAGAAGATAACGCTAAGCCACAGTCGAGTACGCCAAGTTGTAATGTGGCTTATTTTAACAACATCTTGTTTAAACAACTGAAAAATCATTGGTAAATAGTAGCCTAATGCAATACCACTCCCTACAATCAGCGCAATCAATAATGGCCACAATGCATTATTTGCCGCTAATATCATCAGATAAAACTTGCCGATAAAACCACCAGTTAACGGTATACCTATCAAACTTAACACTGCCACAATAAGCACAAAAGCTTTATAGGGCGAATGCCAAAACATGCCCTTCCAGTGTGCTAACTCAATATTATTACCAACATTGCGATCTCGCTCAATTAACACTAACATGCCAAATATCGCAATGTTTGCTATTAAATAAGCGAATAAATAAAACAACACCGCTTGTCTTGCTAACAGTATTGACTGTTGTTGATGTACCAATAAAACAATCATCAAATACCCCATATGAGCAATCGAAGAAAAAGCGAGAATACGCTTAATATTGTTTTGACCTAGCGCTAAACAGTTTCCCACAATCATAGAAATAATAGCTAAAGCACTTAACGCATGATGAATGCTTGGTAATGCAACCAGTGTTTGAAAGCCTTCTACATAAATACATTTAGCCAATGCAATAAACATCGCGCTTTTAGAAATAGTGGCTAATACAAAGGTCACTGGCGTTGGTGAACCTTGATAAACATCAGGCGTCCAAAAATGAAACGGCACTAATGAGAGTTTAAAGCCAATACCTGCGATAAACAGTAAAAAGCCCATTTGCGCGATCATATTATCGGCATTTTCTGGCTGTATTTGCACAAAAGATAAACTGCCCGTTTGGCTATACAGAAAGGCAATGCCCAGTAACATAAAGCTTGAAGCACTGGCACTTAGTATTAAATATTTAAAACTAACTTCAATAGCATGCCGTTGGTGTCGAAAATACCCCGTTAAACCTACTAATGATATACTTAGTAATTCAAAACCAAGAAATAAACTCGCAAAATGATCACTAGCAACTAAAACCCCAGCACCAAGCACAGTAAGTAAGAGTAATAAATAAAATTCATCATGAACTTCTAGGTGACTGTGTAAATAAGCTTTACTCATATAAACAGCGGCAAATCCCGCCAGTAACACCCACAAAAAGGCGACCAAAGAAAAACTATCAACATATATTAACTCAGTAATATGTACTGCTGTTTGCCCAATTAACGATACCGTAGCAACAATCGTTACCAGCATTACCATTAAGGTAAACCAAGCGATAAGTTGTTGGCTACGTTGCCAAGAAATAAGCAACAAGCAACATACTACTCCTAGGGCAATGAGTAATTGAGGGGTCAATAAAAGCCAAGTATTTAACGACATTTAATAACCCCCTTGAAAAGTAAATTGTAATAACGCTTGAGGGTAAATTCCGATTAACAGAAGCAGTACAGCTAACACCAAGCAGATCGCCCCTTCTCTTATCGATAAGTCTTCTATCTTCGTCGCAGTATTATCAGGTTTTACACCATGAAAAGCGGTTTGAAATAAACGTAGGCCATAGATAGCTGAGCCAATCATTCCGAGTGTCGCTAATAATGCATGTAATGGCGAAACCGCAAATACGCCAAGTAGACTAAAAAACTCACCGATAAAGTTTGCCAGACCCGGTATGCCAAATGCAGCAGCAACAAACACTAAAGTGACTCCTGCCATCCAAGGCGCACTTAACGCTATATTACCCATTCGGGCTAAATCTCTGGTGTGAATACGATGATAGATCATCCCTGCTAAACAAAAGAGAGCGGCACTGCTAATACCGTGGGCGATAATCGTCACAATAGCGCCATTAAACGCATTATAGTTAAAAGCAAATAATGCCATCATCACAAAACCCATATGGCTTATGCTGCTATAAGCAATTAAACGTTTGCAATCCGATTGTGCAAACGCCATTTTCGCGCCATACAAAATACTCACAACCCCCAGGGTCATGGCGATAGGCGCAAACTGCATGCTGGCATTTGGAAACAGTAAAATAACAAAACGAATCAAACCGTATGCACCTGTTTTCAATAAAACACCTGCCAGCAATACACTGCCAGCTGTTGGAGCTTGAGTGTGAGCGTCAGGCAACCAAGAATGAAATGGTACAGAAGGTAACTTCACGGCAAATGCGATGAAAAAGCCAATCATAAGGAACGTTGCGGTTTCTGGTGCAAATGCTAATTGTTGCCAGTCACTATATAGGAAACTGAATTGTCCAACCTGCTGTTGATGCATGAAAGCAAGCATAATAATCGCCACTAACATGCATAAGCTACTCACTTGGGTAAAGACAAAAAACTTCACAGCAGCAAAATAACGACTTTCATGCCCCCATATTGCAATCAGCGCTGTTATCGGTAACAGCATCACTTCCCAAAACACAAAAAATAAAAAAACATCACTCGCAACAAAGACGCCAATGATCCCAGCAATTGCACAAAGTATATTAAAGTAATAAAACCCCTGCCGTTCGCTCACTTCTTGCCATGAAATGGCTATCGCAATACACGCAAGTAATAGCGTTAACGAAATCAATAAAATACTAAGCTGATCAAGTGAAAATTGCAGTTTAATATTGAAAGCTTCGATCCATGTAGCATCAACAATTACCGTCCATGTTTCAAAACTATGTTCAGCTTGAAACAACTGAAAACAAAATAAAAGACTTACGATAACAAGAGCTATAAGCGCGATGATTTTAGGTGCTTGAATAAGATATTTTTCAACACTCCACGCGAGTAACGCAAAGACAAGTAGTAACGCAATCATTAACAGGATAATCATACTAACCACGCTCCTAACCAAAGTATTAACCCACAAGCAAAAGCAGCAGCGTACCAGCGTAATAAGCCATTTTGTAAAGAGGCAGCAACGTCACGTAGCAGTTTGGCATACCAAGCACACAACATCACCAATTGATCGATGAGATCCTTACGATTAACCTTAGCAATGAAGGTAAAAGGCACAACAACCAATTGTGTATATAAGGTGTCAAAACCTAAGCCTGAATAACACCAACGTTTAAACCTATTTATTTCAATACGTTGATAAGACTGGGCAATTTTTGTTGTATGACCCAAACGGTATTCACGAAAAAACCACCAAGAAAAGGCAATACCAATAAAGGGGGTAGCAACCGCAACACTGTGTAGCCAAGAAGGTTCTTGCTTCATCATTTGCGTTGTTAATGGTTGAAAGACAGAGGTTAGATCAATATTCAGCCAACCACCGAGCAATGACAGAATCACCAACAAACTCAGCGACCCTTTAATTAGCACTCCGTCATTTTTTACTATTGATATATTTTCTCTTGCGCTACCCATAAAGGCTAAAAAGAATAACCGACAACTATAAATTGATGTAATTAGGGCACCTATTATCGCTAACCACCAAAAAATAGGGCCTGCCGTAGGAGATTGCCATAAGTGGCCAATAATGGCTTCTTTTGAGAAAAACCCTGAAGTACCTGGTAAGGCAACCAAACAAGCTAGACCGACAATAAAAAATGCAGATTCAACCGGTAATCGCTTTAATAAGCCCCCCATTTTAAAAATGTTTTGTTGATGATGTAAGGCATATATCACTGCACCAGCAGTCAAAAAAAGCAGTGCCTTAAAAAATGCATGTGTCATTAAATGAAATACACCCGCGCTCCAAGCACCAGCGCCTAGTGCTAACATCATATAGCCTATTTGGCTCATGGTAGAGTAGGCAAGAATTCGCTTAATATCTGACTGCACTAACGCCGTTATGCCAGCAAGTAACAACGTTAATGCACCAATCCAAGCGATTAATGTCATCACCTCTGGCGACTGAATAAAAACATTATGCATCCGAGCTATTAAATAAACCCCCGCTGTTACCATAGTAGCTGCGTGAATTAAGGCACTCACGGGAGTTGGACCAGCCATAGCATCAGGCAACCAGGTTTGTAATGGTAATTGTGCAGATTTACCTACAGCACCACCTAACAAGAGTAACGTTATCCAGAACGTTCGCTGTTCAGTTAACGGCCATTCTCCTTGTGCTAACGTATTTAAGGTATTTATTTCAAGTGAATTGAGGCTGGTGAAAAGTAAAAGCAAACCGATAACTAATGCAGTATCACCTATACGTGTCATGATAAACGCTTTTCTTGCCGCGGCAGCATTTTCAGGGACTTCATACCAAAAACCAATCAACAAGAAGCTACATAACCCTACTCCTTCCCAACCTAAATAAAGCAAGACTAAATTATCAGCAAGTACTAATAACAACATCGCAACTAGAAACAAATTCATGTATGCCATAAAACGATGAAAATGCGGATCTTCTTTCATATATGCAGCCGCGAAACAATGGATAAGAAAACCTACGCCGCTCACTACACAGACCATAACCGCTGAAAGTCGATCTAAATAAAATGCAATATTAACGGGGTGTGTTGCCCCTGTATCAAAACTGGTTAAAGTAAACCATTGCCAGAGATTGACAGACAAGCTAGAAACATCATTAAAGGTGAGCTGCCACATCAAATAACCACTTGATATGGCAGATAAAAACACTGTTGTCACACTAAAAACACTAGCAAGCTGCCATGATAACAGCCGTTGAAAAACGATTAACAGTGCAAAACTAATCAACGGATAAAACGGCAACCAAGCTAAAATCATCATCATTGCCCTTTCAAATCAGATAATACATCGATATCGAGTGAACGATATTGATGTTTCATACGAATTAATAAAGCTAGACCAACCGCCACCTCTGCAGCTGCAAGCGTTAATATCAACATGAACATAACTTGTCCATCAGCTTGCTGCCAAACACTCCCGGCACCAATGAATGCTACACCGGTGGCATTGAGCATCACCTCTAAGCTCATCAAAATAAACAGAGCATTTTTACGTACGATGACGCCAACAAAGCCAATCAGAAATAAAACACTGGCTAAAATTAAAATATGTTCTAACGGAATCGCCGTCATTTTTGACCTCCGTACGTAACATCTTTTGCAAAGTGATAAGCTGCAATTAAGCCTGACAGTAATAGAAATGAAGCAATTTCAACAGCAAGTAAGTAAGGACCATACAACAATATCCCAACCTGTTTTGAATCAATTACCGTCGCAGAAAGTTGCTGCTGTATCCCCTGATGATTGATGGTATATAACAATTGAGCTAACAACACTAAGGCTAAAGCAACAGGTCCTAACCACATTGAAAGGCCTTTATGAGGGGGAGTGTAGTGAGTTTCATCTTCTCGTAAACCAAACAACATTATGGCAAACACAAACAATACTAAGATAGCGCCAGCATAAACAATCACCTCTAACCCTGCAGCAAAAGGGGCTCCCATAAGGTAGAAACAAACAGCAACGGCAATCAGTGATATCACTAAATACAACAACGCATGTACGGTGTTTTTTCGCGTTACCACCTTGATACTCGCAACGATGGCAATCAGTGCGGCAAGGTAAAACATGGTTACCAACGGAGAAAAACTCATGGCATAAGACCCTTCACATCAATCGGAGGCTTCTCTTGGCTGCCTTGACCTTTGCCTTTGTTTTTTATTGAGATCCCTGATTGCTGATAGAAACTATAATCTGGATACTTTCCGACACCATCGATTAATAAATGATGTTTTTCATACACTAAACTTTGGCGATCATACTCAGCAAGTTCAACATCGGGGGTTAATTGAATCGCATATGTCGGGCAGGCTTCTTCACAAAAACCACATAAAATACACCGCGAAAAATTGATCCTAAAAAATTCAGCTCGCATTCTACCGTCATCATCAACCGTTTGCTGCAATGCAATACAGTCTACAGGGCAAGCAACCGCACAAAGATTACAAGCAACGCAACGCTCTTGACCGTCAGGCTCTCTTGTTAACACAATTCTGCCACGATACCGTGGCGCTAAGTACGGTTTTTTTTCAGGGTACTCAACCGTATCAGCTTTGGTAAACGTATGCTTTAGCACCAACCACATCGTTCGCAATTGACTCAACATTAAATCACCTCCGTTAACGCCAACACTGCTGTTACCAGCAAATTAACTAACGCGAGTGGCAGCATATATTTCCAGCCAAACAGCAGTAATTGATCAAACCTCGGACGCGGCAGTGATGTACGCAATAAAATAAACACCATCACCAACACACTTACTTTTAATAAATACCAAACAAGCGGCGGAAGCCATGATGCTAAAGGCTCAGGCATTAGCCAGCCACCAAAAAATAACACCACAGACATACAGGAAATTAGCATCACGCCAAGATATTCGCCTAAGAAAAACAGTGCAAATTTCAGCCCAGAATATTCCGTATGAAAGCCCGCGGTCAACTCAGTTTCTGCTTCAGGTAGATCAAATGGCAAACGATGACTTTCAGCAATACCCGCGATAAAGAAAACAATAAAACCGACAAATTGCGTTTGAATAAACCAGCCTGATTGTTGGCTTAGCACTATTTCTCGTAAGTTAAAGCTGCTACTTAGCAACACCACCCCCATCAGAGATAACCCCATAAACACTTCATAACTCACTGTTTGAGCTGCAGCTCGCATGCCGCCAAGTAAAGCATATTTAGAATTTGACGCCCAACCGGCAAGCACAACGGAGTAAACAGCAAGCGAGGCCATTGCTAAAAAGAACAATAAACCAATGTTTAAATCGGCAACGCCAATACTCGGTGAAAAAGGAATAACAGCAAAGCTCATCAATACACAAACAGCACCGATGACAGGCGCAACAATAAACACTAATTTGTCACTAAAGGGTGGCACCCAATCTTCTTTGCCAAGAATTTTTATTAAATCAGCGAACGACTGTAAAATGCCAAAAGGGCCTACCCTGTTTGGACCTAATCTATCTTGCCAAAGACCGATTAAGCGACGTTCCACCCAAACCAGCATTGCTGCAGAGGGAATAAGCAAGCCTAATATGATGGTGATTTCAAGCAGTTTTAACCAGGTATCAAACATCCTCTAATCCTCCAGACACTAACCGGATTGGTATCGTTTGATCTTTTTCTTTCAGTCTTTTTAACGTGTTCTCTTGTTCTAGTTTAGCCAACGTCAAACGCTGCTCAACTTGTAACTGCCATTGTTCAAGTGCTTGTTCATCAGCCAAAATAACATTAACTAACTGCCAATGGTTTTCATGCAACTCATCTGCTTGTAAGAAAAGGTGATCATCCGGTAAATCCGCATCAATCATTAACTGAGCGAATACATCAACTCTTGTTGAATCTATGCTTTGAGATAACGACACTTTTACCCATTGCTTGGTGGCTAATTGATGTTGGTCGGCATAGTTTTGTGATGCATATAACACATTAGGTTGCACTAACATGTTAAATTCAGCTTGTTGTCTTGTTAACCAAGCACGACGAAGCCATGGGATACTCACCGCTAAACTAATCTCGGTGTTATTAGCGATAGCCTGTTTACCGTTTTCTTCAGTTTGATGTTGGTTAACAGGCTGTTCTGTGAAAGGTAAAAAAGTCGCAGATTGTCTTTTTATTAAAGGGCCATTAGGCCGCTGTTGATAAAACGTGATTGCTTGATTTGAATTCCAACTTGGCGCCCACACGAAGGGCATTTTATCGCCTGAATCAATCGCTCCCCCTTCCATTGAAAAGTGAAAAGCCTCTTCACTTTGTGTTGTTTTGGCTTCATGAACCGATTGATTGGCCATTTTAGCTGTTCTACCACTTGCTCTATGTGGCTCTCTAGCGATTGACAAATCGTTCATTTTTAGCGTTATTGGCCAATGGGGAATATGCTCTTTAAACCATTGATGTAACGCTGAAAAGCTATTAATAAATGTTATTTCATCGGTTAATTTCTCTAAACCATTTGCCACCAAACATAACCACTGCCAAGCATTTTGTATCGGTAGTACAGCGGGTGTCACAGCGAAGAAAGGTTGAACTCTTCCTTGATAATTAGCAAAATGTCCCTGAGATTCAGTCACGGGGGTTGCAGGTAACACCATATTAGCAGCTTGGGTAAACTTACTGTCACTGTGCTCTATTGCAATACAAAGTTTGTTAGCACCCTTTAAGCATTCAATTTGTCTATCCGATAAACTCGATAATTCATGCTCTAGGACAATCAATCCAGCAATGTCTTGATCGTTTATCACTTGCGTGATTATTTGTTCAACGGCTTTTGTATTTTCTTGGGTTAAATATAGTTGCCCTACCGTATTCGCTTCCGGTGCTGTTAGCAGTGAACGGCTATTAGTATGACACGTTTTAACCGCATCAATTAACCTAATGCTAGACGAGAATAGACCATAATGTTGATGGCTCCACCCACTGATAATCAAAGGATTTTTCGCCTGATTGATCGCATCAGCAATTTGAAAAATATCAGATGTTACTTCTTTATTTCGAGCCTTGTTTGTTAATACTTCAATTAATTGTTCAATCGCCAGCTTTGTTTTTTCTGGCGATTGCAAATATCGAGCAGTCGCTACAGAGTCTAATTTAGTGGCGACACTGGTAAAAATATATAACGGTGATTTTTGTTCCGCGGCTATCGTTCTTACTGCGCTATCTTGCCAGGACGGTATCCCCATACTTTCGGCCCGTGCAATGCCCTTATTACGTAATGCTTGTCTTACTGATAAGGCAACTCTTGACGCACTTTGCGTAATATCTTCATCAATGATGAGTATAAAATCTGCTTGTTCTATTTCAGCTAAAGAAACCGGTTGATGTCGTGATAAGTACTCTGCATGCTTTTTAGCAAAAGGCAGCTGTGCTGTTGAAAAACCTGTAGAAAAATTTCCAGCGCCCACCACTTCTTTTAATAACTGATTGCTTTCAATACTAGCTCGGCCTGATCCTATCGCTAAAAATTGCTTTTTCCGATAAGGCAACAAGGCACGAATAACATCTTGTTTTTTTAAGCCCATTGGCGACGAATGATTAATACCCTTAGTACTGGATAATCGTTTGCTGCTATTGACATACGTTAACCCAAAACGCCCGTGATCACAGATAAAATAACCATTTAACTCATGATGATAACGGTTCATGACTCGTCTCACACTACCATATCTTTCACCCACGCTAATATTGCAACCCACAGAGCAATTTGCACAAATAGAAGGCGCTGATTGTAAATCCCATTTACGCGTATAATGTGCTGAGAAGTGTTTGTTGGTAAACACCCCTGTTGGACAAACTTCCACTAGGTTTCCGCTAAATTCACTTTCTAGTTGTCCATCTTCTTGTCGACCAAAGTACACTTGGTTTTTAGAGCCAAACACACCAAGATCTTCTCCGCCTGCATAATCTTTATAAAAACGAACACAACGATAACAAGTAATGCAGCGATTCATTTCGTGACCAACAAATTGCCCTAAATCTTGATTTGTGAACGTACGCTTTAATCCCTCATAATGACGAGATGTGTGGCCAGTCATCACGGTCATGTCTTGTAAATGGCACTCCCCCCCTTCTGCGCATACAGGGCAATCGTGCGGATGGTTTGTCATCATTGCCTCAATCACCTGTTCACGAAATTCCCGCGAAGAATGATCTTTCATACTAATGCGCATACCTTCCGTCACAGGCGTGGTACAGGCCATTACGATACGACCTTTTTCATCATGCTCGTCTTGATATTGCGTCACAGCACATTGACGGCAAGCACCAACAGAGCCCATAGCAGGATGCCAACAAAAGTAAGGTAGATTTAACTTATTAGACAGTACACCAGCAAGTAAATTGTCATTACTGTCAACTTGATAAGCTTCGCCGTCGATATAAATAGTCAGTGATTGGTTATCCATGAAGCCCCCTTTTTTGATATGGGCAACAGTGATGCTCAATATGCTGCAAGAAATCATCAGTAAAGTAGTTTAATGCGCTTCTTAATGGCCCTACTGCACCTGGGGCTAACGCACAATGCGTTTTCCCAATCCACATAAAATCACATAATCGATAAAGCTCATCAATATCTGTTGATGTGCCTTTTCCTTGCTCTATTCTTGTTAAAATTTCCAATGCCCAAGGTGTGCCATCACGACACGGTGTACACCAACCACAAGATTCTTGCGCGAAAAACTGCATAATATTTTTAACCATGGCAACAGGGCAATTTTTATCATCTAACACAATAAGCCCACCTGTTCCTAAGCGACTGCCAGCCTTGGCGATCGAATCGTAATCCATCGCCACATCTAAATGCTCGGGTAACAGAAAGTCTGTTGACGCGCCACCGGGTAATAATCCTTTTAATGTTAAGCCTTCGCACATACCACCCGCGTGATCATTTAAAAGCTTTCCTATGCTGACTCCCATCGGCAGCTCCCACAGCCCTGGGGTATTGATGCGACCACATGCACCATAAATTTTAGTTCCGGCATCACTTTCTGACGCGTGCTGTTGATACCACTCAACACCGTGAGCAAAAATATGGGGTAAATTACTTAAGGTTTCTACGTTATTTACGATAGTGGGTTTGCCAAATAAACCTGCCACTTGTGGAAAAGGTGGTTTCGCCCGAGGGATTGCTCGCTTGCCTTCTAAAGCATTAATCAGCGCCGTTTCTTCACCGCAAATATAGCGCCCAGCACTGGTATGTAAATGTAACTCAAGATTAAAGCCGCTTTGCTGAATATCTTTACCTAACCAGTTTGCTTGATAGGCTTCGTTGATCGCTTGCTGGAGTCGTTTCGCCGCAAGGTGGTATTCCCCCCTTAAAAATATATAAGCACACGTTGCCCCAATGATATAACCGGCAATAATCATTGATTCAATAAGCTGATGTGGAACGCCTTCTAATAACAATCGATCTTTAAACGTACCGGGCTCCATTTCATCAGCGTTACAGATAAGGTATTTAGGTTCCCTTGCTCTTGGATCTCCTTCTTCAAAGTCAGGTAAAAAGCTCCACTTCATGCCTGTAGGGAAACCCGCACCGCCACGACCTTTTAAACCTGAATTTTTCACAACCTCTAAGGCCTCTGTTGGCGTATACTCTGAAAGCACTTTTTTCGCAGCTGTATAACCTTTTTGTTGGCAATAGTCCTTGAGACTTAACGGGTTATTGACATTAACCAAGTGCGTTAACGGATGTGTAAGAGGTGTCATCTGCTCACCTCTTTATTTTCTGCCGCATGCAAAGTTTCTAAGATATCTACCACCGTTTGTGGCGTGAGATTTTGATAGTGTTCATTTCCTATCATCATAACAGGTGAACGATCACAGGCCCCTAAACAAGCATTTGACAGTAAGGTGAACATGCCATCAGAAGTAGTTTGGCCATAATCTATCGATAAATGACTTTTAATCGCAGACACCACCTCACTATAACCACACAAATGGCAACTGATACTGTTGCATACATGGATCACGTATTTACCGACAGGTTGGCGGTAAATAAGATTATAAAACGTTGCTACACCTTCTAAGCTTGCTGGCGGTATTCGTAAATAAGCAGCAATAGCATGTAATGAATCATCGCTGATCCAACCTCGATGCTGTTGAACAATTTTCAACGCTTCTATACTGCATGCTTCTCGGGTTTCCATGATCTGCAACTCATGATCGATAGCTGCCATCTCTTGGTCACTAAGATAGTCTAAAGTTAATAAATTACTGTTAAAATCGGCAGTCATCACATCACCTGTCAACATCAGCCATCACGTAATCAATACTGCCAAGTGTCGCGATTAAATCTGCAACCATTTGGCCTCGAGAAATTACCGGTAGCATTTGCAAATGTGCAAAGCTCGGTGTTCTAATGCGTGTGCGATAACTCATCGTTGAACCGTCACTGATCAAGTGATAGCCCATAATGCCCTTGGTCGCTTCTACCGCAACAGATACTTCACCAACAGGAATTGTAGGTCCCCAAGATACGTTGATAAAATGTGGGATCAACGTATCAATATCTTTCATGGTACGGTTTCTATCAGGTGGTGTTGTTTGTGGATGTTCCGCTTTGTAAGGACCTTCTGGCATGTTATTTAAGCATTGCTCAATAATACGAATACTTTGCCTCATTTCTTCAATGCGAACACGGCAGCGGTCATAACAATCCCCTTTGCTACCGGTTGGCACATCAAAATCAAATTGATCATAACCTCCATACGGGCGATGCTTTCGTAAATCCCATGAATAACCTGTAGCACGTAAGCCAGGACCAGTTACGCCCCATTCAAGAGCCTCTTTAGTTGAATACGCGCCAATGCCTTGGGTACGTTGTTTTAAGATACTGTTTTGCATGACCATCTTGTCATATTCATCTAGCCTAGCTGGCAAGTAATTGACGTATTCTCGAACAAGTGTCTGCCAACCTTTTGGTAAATCTGACGCTAAACCACCAATACGAAACCAACTTGGATGCATACGAGCCCCCGAGATAGCTTCAACAATACCGAACAGCTTTTCGCGATCTACGAACATATAAAAAATGGGTGAAAGTGCGCCAACATCTTGGGCAAACGTACCGTAAAAAAGTAAATGGCTCAGAATTCGAAACATTTCTGCTGTCATTATGCGTGCAACTTTTGCGCGTTCAGGCACCTGAATGCCGGCAAGTTTTTCGACTGCCATCACATACGGAAAGTTGTTCATCACACCACCAAGGTAATCAATACGATCGGTGTAGGGAATGTAACTATGCCATGATTGTCTTTCTCCCATTTTTTCTGCGCCGCGATGGTGATATCCAATATCGGGGACACAATCGACAATTTCTTCGCCATCCATTTGCAACACGATACGAAAAGCACCATGAACACTCGGATGGTTTGGCCCTAAATTTAAAAACATGAAATCATTATCTGGACCTTGACGCTTCATCCCCCAAGCTTCTGGGTTGAACTGTAATGCCTTTTGCTCTTCGTCTTGTTTATGCTTTGGTAACGTAAAAGGATCCATTTCTGTTGCTCTAGCAGGGTGGGTTTTCAACAATGGATGTCCTTGCCATGTTGATGGCATCAAGATTCGCGCAAGATGTGGATGATTAAGAAAAACTACCCCAAACATATCCCACACTTCACGCTCATACCAATTAGCGTTTGGCCAATACTGGCAGACACTTTCGATTGATTTATCATGTTTAGTGAGCGCAACTTTTAACCGAATATCTTGGTTTCTTTGCGGAGATGTTAGGTGATAACTTATGGTAAAATCAGCAACATGTTTAGATTTGTGCCGCCTTTCAGTTTCATCGATAGCGGTAATATCAAAGCAAACAGAAAATGGCTCAATTAATTCATGTCGAACAGCCTGCATCACTCGGCATACGTCTTGTTTCAACAGCCAAACCGTTGGAATATCATCACAAATATTATCTTGCTTATCTGCAGGTAGTAACGATACGTCTTGAATCAATGCGCGAATTTCTTCAATAATAGGCAATTGAGCAGTTTGGTGCCAATCTTGACTGAGCGATAAATCCACTTGATTTGTCATACGGAGTCTGGCTCATCTAAACTTGTGGTTGCGATACGATGTTCGTGCTTGATGTCGCGTAAAGAAGGTTTAGCAATTTCACTCACACCCGTTTCATCTACCATCCAGCTAACTTGTCTTGGTTGATGAGCTATCTTAGTTTGCAATAATAAAATGGCTTCCATTAACGCTTCTGGCCTTGGCGGACAACCCGGTACATAAACATCAACGGGGATAAACTTATCAACGCCTTGTACGACGCTGTAAATATCGTACATACCACCAGAGTTAGCACAAGATCCCATTGAAATTATCCACTTAGGCTCTAATAATTGCTCATAAAGATGCTGTATAACTGGCGCCATTTTTCGAAAGCAAGTACCCGATATCACCATCAAGTCAGCCTGACGCGGCGTTGCTCTAATCACTTCTGCACCAAAACGCGCAATATCATGCCTTGAAGTAAAGCTGGTTGCCATTTCCACATAACAGCAACTTAAACCGAAATTGAATGGCCAAATCGAATTTTTACGGCCCCAATTTGCGAGATCATCAAGCTTAGAAAACAGTACATTGCGCGATAGCTCATCTTCTACTTGTTTTTTTGACTGCGACATCTGTTTGTCAAGTTCAGCTTTCGTTAACGACCACTCCATTAGCATTCCTTTTCACTATGATTGATTTGGGACTGTTTGGCTTTAATCGGTAAATGCCGTTTTGTTAATGACAAAGCGCCAACGCGATACAAATATAATAATGCGGCAAGTAAAATAAAAATGAACACAGATGCTTCAATTAACCCAGCCCACCCTGATTCTTTAAAAGCGATGACCCAAGCAAAAAGAAAAATCGTTTCTAAATCAAAAATGACAAAAAAGACGGCATAAAGAAAAAAATGCGAGGTAAAGCGGGTTTTATTAGCATTTACTGAAATAACGCCAGATTCATAAGGTAAGTTTTTTGCAGGAAGTTTCGCTTTAGAACCAAGCAGATGAGAAAGTATCATCATGGCAACTAACATGATAACCAGCGTTAAAAAGTATGCAGCAATCGGCCAAATTTGCGAGACTTGCTCACCCATCGCACTGAGCTCCCCAAATGTTTAACATTTGATTTATTATCGCGATAGACTACTTACTTACCGGCAGTTTTATGTTGCTCATACCACAAAACCCCAGCGATACGAGCTATTTTTTAATTAGCTATTCTAATCATAAGACAAAGATAATATTTTGCAAATATACCGTACATTCAATTAATTAAAATTAAGGTCTACTGATCTTTCAAGATTAAATGTTGTTCGAACTAAACGCTTTTATTGCCATTTAACCTTCGTTATTGCTCTTTCATGTGGAAAAACCACACATTACTCGCAATGCTTTGTCTAAAGACTAAGAAAGACGCTAAACTATGAATCACCAGCAGAAAGATTTAATCAATGTGTTGTGTCCATCGGTTGATCTCACAGCCAAAAGCGGACCGTGATAAATATCCTTATATAATTCACTTATTCAATCTGCATAATCCACACCTGATGACACCTGTCTATCGTTGCAAAACAGAGTCACACCTACACCTTCTCAAATGAACACATTGTCGACAATTCAAAAGAGAAACAGCATTTAAATTGACCTAAATTCGTTTAGACCTTATTATTGTCGACAATAAGACGTAGGCGATAAAATAGGTGAAGATTAATTTGGATTCATATAATATTTTCGGAACGATCAATACGATTTTTATTATTGTTAGTTTGTATGGCGTGTTTTCTCAATTGAGAACGATATGGAAGAGAAAAGAGTCTGGTATTGAAAGCGAAAGGCCAACTGCACTTTTATCATTAAACCAATTTACAGTTAGCTACTTGGCATATTTGTCGTTCTTTATATACGGATATTCAATAGAACCGTTTAATCACTATATAGTCTGGCCGAGATTACTTGCTTCGGTATTAGTAGCGTTTATTTTGTTTGAAATTTGGCAAGACCGAAAATCTAAACACGCTAAGAGCACCTTTAGCTTAGCCTGTGCAACTTTACTATTTGCTATCGCAGGGTTATTTATGGGTGAAACAATAATCGATCAAGGAAAATATATTTCTACAACGATAATTGTTTTAGTAACAATCTTGATAGCTCAAGGTTATTACCACCAAATTAAGCTAATTATTAATTCAGGTAGTACAGGTGCTGTCGATTTAAAGATGAGTCAATTCATCTTTATGATGGATATTTCGACTATAGCTTTTGCTTTAAGTATGGGACTAAGCATAGGATGGCCATTGCTAGTGTTGGCGATTACCAGTGGTATGACTAAAGTCATTATTATGTTTTTATTCAAATGGGTAAAAATCAGTCCAACAGCCCAAAAGCGTAGAAATATTGTGGTAGCTTAAAATACGTTGGCCGACGGTTATTATATAATGTGGCGACCGTCTCTTGATCGCTCATAGCTGTCTGTCAGATGAGACATGAACCTATTTTCATCAACACTGTAAGATCAGATATGAGCTAATACACTTATAATAACCTGTCGTTCTATTTATTTTAAAGACTTCTACCAATGATACCATTTTGATTACTATTGGTAGACTTAATATAACTTTTCTTCTATTCTTCTGCGCCGTTTATCAACTCAGTTAACTGACCTAACTTGGCTAATACTTGCGCATGAATTGATTTTCTTGGATAGCGCCCCACACTGTTAATTTCTCCAGCGGTTTGACCCATTAATATTTCCATTGATTGATCTACATTATCAACCGCATAAATATGAAATTTCTTAGCTTTAACCGCGGCAATCACTTCAGGAGCTAACATTAAGTTTGTCGTGTTCGTTTTTGGAATAATTACCCCTTGCTGACCCGTTAAGCCTTTATCTTTGCAAAGACGATAAAACCCTTCTATTTTTTCATTAACCCCACCAATCGATTGCACTTCACCATGTTGGTTCATAGAACCCGTTATCGCTATTGCTTGTTCAATTGGAAGTTGAGCAATTGCAGAAATCAATGCACATAATTCAGCCATTGAAGCGCTATCACCATCAATGTGCCCATAAGATTGTTCTATCGCAATATTGGCTGAAATTGACACCGGCAGCTCACGCCCATATTTGTGGCCAATATAACCACTGAGTAATAATACACCTTTCGAATGTATCGATTTACCAAGATCGACTTCTCGTTCAATATCTGTAATGCCGTGACTCCCCGCATAGACGGTTGCTGTGATCCTAGCAGGAGTGCCAAACACGGTATCGCCAATTTCAAGTACCGTTAAACCATTCACTTTCCCTACTTGTTGGCCACATGTACTGATTAATACTTGTTCTTCTTTAATTTCATCTAGCCAAGCTTCACTGATGCGCCCGGTTCGTTTCTCTTTCGCTTTCATGGCTTGCAATACATGCTCAGCGGTTAATGGTGTGGTTAATTCTGCCTTGCGCCACAGGTAAGCAGACTCATCAAGTAGGTCATTCACTTGCACGATATTTGCTGATATTTTGTGTTGGTGTTCTGCACGCCTTAACGCATAGCGAATAAGCTCTAACACTGCACAGTCACTAAGTTCAGGGTATTTTTGCTGGTAAGCTCGTTGTCTTATAAGTTGAGCATATTCTAATAAACGCTCATCGCTGGTATCTAAATAACGGTCAAAATCTGCGAGTACACGAAAAAGCTCAGTAAATTCTTGATCGTAATCTTGAAGCATATAATAAATATCAGGATCTCCAAGCAGGACAACTTTTACTTGTAACGGTATTTTTTCTGGCTGAAGGCTTAACGAACCAGGTTGAGCAAATTCAGAATAGGGGTTTTCAATGGTTATTTCTTGGGTTTTTAACGCGAGTTTTAATTTTGCCCAAACTAAAGGCTGATTTAACAACTTCTCAGCTTCAAGTAATAAGTAACCACCATTCGCACGGTGTAAAGCTCCAGGGCGAATTAGCCGATAACTGGTATAAGTACTCCCTTGAAAGCTAGCAAAATCAACATGACCAAATAAGCGCTGGAAAGTAGGGTTTTGCTCATATACAACAGGCGCCCCCTCATGTTCATCACGCGCAACTAACAAGTTAGGCAAAAAGCGCTCAACCATTAATTTACGTGTATCTTTATCGTTTGGTTGTTGTTCTTCGTTTTCAACGACTAACAACTCTAGCACAACATCAACCACGTGATGTTTAACACTTGATAAGTACTTTAATACCCCGTCATTATTAGCAAACTCATCTTCTAATTCTTGCAAAAATGGACGAATACTTTGCTCTGCCGTTTCTTGCTTTAATTTGCGCAATTTATCTGACGAAATGCGTTTCCATTGTGGAAGTTCAATTAATTGTTCAGAAAGAATGTTTTCTAATTTCTCAAGCACGTCATAAAACGCATTGCGCTTGGCTTCATCTAATTTAGCAAACTCTTGATCGTTTAGTGGTTTACCATCATTTAAAGGGGCAAATGCTATTTCACCTGCTTCTTCATAAACCACCACTTCGTTTTCCAAAGCTAATGCTTCAACATGCGCAATCGCCTGATCGTACTTTCGATTAAACTCGCGATCTATTGCTGCTTTTTGTCGTTGATAGCTTGGGTTATCAAAAATTTCAGGAAATAAATCTAATAATTCATCAATAAAAGTGTTCATTCGTGCTAGTAACTGTTTACCATCACCAGGACTGACATATAGCTTATAAGGTGCATGAACATCATCAAAGTTATTGATATAACACCACTCATCAGGTGTATCTTGCTCGCTAGCAAATTTTGTGAGCATTTGTTTCACTAATGTTTGTCGACCCGTGCCATGCTCGCCCATCGCAAAAACATTAAACCCTCGCGTTTGCATAGATAAGCCAAATGCTAACGCTTCTTTTGCTCGTTGATGACCAAGAAATATCGATGATTGAGAAGAGTCTTGTGCGATGTTTTTGAAAAGCGATGCATCTAACTTTGCAGTTAATTTTTCCGGCGCCAATCGATATTGGCTAAGGCTTACGGTCATATTGATGATACCTGAGTACAGAAAGTAAATAGTTTACGGGCGGATGGTATTCATTTATACATGGCAAGGTAAACCATCCTTGATAACATTTATCAAGGCATAGTGTACTCTGAACTAAGGCAAAGTCGCAAAAAATACCTCTACTATGGCGTTAAACTTTTTCTAATAAAATGATCATGCCCACAATAGATGCATTTTTTTACTTCGGTCATATGCGTAACAGCAGTCGCCTTATGGCATTGTTGACATTCAAGCATTCCAAAGCCAATAACATCACCTTCTTGATATACACCGTCATGTTGAAAATCATCAGGAATTTCGGCCCATTCAACTTGTGATTTATCGGTAATATTTGCCATATTCGCCCAAAAAGATTCCTTCATTAATGATAAATAAATCGAATGCTTCGCCTCTTTTTGGTTCTGGGCATAAAACTCCTGTAGATCATATTTAAAATTTGCGACAAATTGTTTAACACGATCTTCCGGCAATTGTTCCATGGCCAACAGAATTGATTTTGCTTGCTCTACCAATTCAACAATTTGGGTGACTTCATGTTTTTTGACATCTGTGATCCAATCAGACATATCTTGATAAAAGTCAGAAAATCTATCTTTTTTCATCTTATCTTCCGTCAACGTTTTATTTTCATGAAAGTATAGCAGTTTTAGGCGTTATTGACCTTTAACTGTAGTAAGAAAAATCAAGTGTTTAACATTACATACGATTAAACATCATAAGCTTATCAATGGGTTTACCGTCGTTAACTTATATTCAGAATTTTCGCATAAAATAGCACCATATAAACTTGTCGCCATCACAGTAAATCATGTATTCTATAGCGATTATTAAATTACCTTTTTGATCTGAATTTCTTAACGCGGAATTCGCATCACTTCAAATTTTTGAGAACACCATTAATGGAATCCATTTATAATCCCCAAGCTATCGAAGCTGCAGTACAAAAACATTGGGCTGAGAACAAAACATTTAAAGCCGTTGAACAGCCAGGTAAAGAGAAATTTTATTGCTTATCTATGTTTCCTTACCCAAGTGGGAAATTACACATGGGACATGTACGCAATTACAGCCTAGGAGATGTAATTTCTCGCTACCAACGCTTGCAAGGCAAAAATGTGATGCAACCTATGGGGTGGGATTCATTTGGTTTACCTGCAGAAAACGCTGCGATAAAAAACAACTCAGCCCCTGCAAAATGGACTTACCAAAACATTGATTACATGAAAGGCCAACTTAAATCGTTAGGTTTTGGCTATGATTGGGATCGCGAATTAGCTACCTGCAAAAAAGATTATTATCGCTGGGAACAATGGTTCTTCACCAAATTATACGAAAAAGGTTTAGTGTATAAAAAGAATGCAACCGTTAACTGGGACCCTGTTGATCAAACAGTATTAGCCAACGAACAAGTAATCGACGGCCGCGGTTGGCGCTCAGGCGCAATTGTTGAACGCAAAGAAATACCGCAGTGGTTTATTAAAATTACCGACTACGCAGAAGAATTATTAAATGATCTAGATCAGTTAGAAGGCTGGCCGGAACAAGTAAAAACCATGCAAAAGAATTGGATTGGTCGTTCTCAAGGTGTTGAAATGACCTTTGACGTGCATAACAGCGATCAACAATTCGATATCTACACTACTCGCCCTGATACTGTGATGGGCGTAACGTATGTTGCTTTAGCAGCACAACACCCATTAGCACTTGAAGCAGCCAAATCAAATCAAGCGCTTGCCGCCTTTATTGATGAATGCAAGCAAAGCAAAGCAACAGAAGCTGATATTGCGACTATGGAAAAGAAAGGGGTTGATACCGGTTTAAAAGCTGTTCATCCACTTACAGGTGAGTTAGTCCCTGTTTGGGCAGCAAACTTTGTATTAATGGATTATGGTTCAGGCGCGGTAATGTCGGTACCTGGACATGATCAACGTGACTTCGAATTTGCTAAAAAATATGGCTTAACTATTAGCCAAGTAATTGCTGCGAGTGAAGGTGACGACATAGAGCGAGCTGCCATCCTAGAAAAAAACACCTTAGTAAATTCAAGTGAGTTTGACGGGTTATCATTCGAAGAAGCATTTAAGGCTATCTCTGATAAGTTAATCGCGTTAGGTAAAGGAAACATTAAAGTTAATTATCGCCTTCGCGATTGGGGGGTATCTCGTCAGCGTTATTGGGGATCACCTATCCCGATGATTAATCTTGAAAACGGTGAATCTGTACCTGTACCCGAAGATCAGCTACCCGTTGAATTACCTGAAGATGTCGTCATGAATGGCGTTACCTCGCCAATAAAAGATGATCCTCAGTGGGCAAAAACCACTTTTAATGGAGAAGCGGCCTTCAAGGAAACTGACACCTTTGATACGTTTATGGAGTCTTCTTGGTATTACGCACGCTTTTGTTCACCAGATGACGATACACAAATGCTAGATCCAGAAAAAGCGAACTACTGGTTACCAGTAGATCAATATGTTGGTGGTATTGAACATGCCATTTTGCACCTTTTATACGCACGCTTTTTCCATAAGTTATTACGTGATGTTGGTTTAGTAAATAGTGACGAGCCATTTAAAAGCTTGTTATGTCAAGGCATGGTGCTAGCAGATACCTATTATCGTGAAAGTGAGAATGGCGCTCAAGAGTGGATATCACCTTCAGATGTTGAAGTAGAACGTAACGAAAAAGGTGCCGTGACCAAAGCAACCAGTAAAATAGATGGTCAACCGGTTATGTCTGCTGGCATGAGTAAAATGTCAAAATCAAAGAATAACGGTATTGATCCACAAGAAGTCATTGACCTTTTTGGTGCGGATACTGTTCGTTTATTTATTATGTTTACGTCTCCACCTGAACAAACATTGGAATGGTCTGATTCAGGTGTTGAAGGCGCACATCGATTCTTAAAGCGTGTCTATAAATTGGCAGCAGATTTTAAAGCAAGTGGTAACGCTCCAGACTTAGCAGCAGTATCACTAAACAGTCAGCAAAAGACCTTACGTAGAGAACTACACAAAACCATTAACAAAGTCAGTGATGATATTGGCCGTAGAAACACATTTAATACTGCTATCGCTGCCATAATGGAGCTAATGAATCATTTAGCTAAAGCACCATTAACGAGTGAAGAAGATCGCGCAGTTATGCAAGAAGCGGTTCAAGCAGTGGTATTAATGTTGTCACCTATTGTACCTCACTTAGGTCATCATTTATGGCAAGAAATTGGCGATGGTACAATGATAGAAAATGCATCGTGGCCTGTTGTTGATCAAGCTGCATTGGTTGAAGATGAGAAGTTAATCATTGTGCAAGTAAACGGTAAGTTACGCGCTAAAATTACTGTGGCTGCTGATGCAACACAAGAAGCAGTTGAACAACTCGGTACGACAGAAGAAAATGTTGCTAAATTTATTGAAGGTAAAACGATTCGTAAAATTATTTACGTTCCCGGTAAACTACTAAATATTGTGGCGAATTAATGAGTGTAGTAAGTAGTAACTTACCCGTTAACATAAAGGTGTTCAGCATTATGCTGTTCACCTTCATGCTGACTGCCTGCGGCTTTCAATTGCGAGGAAATTATTTACTTGACCCCGAACTTCAACATTTACATGTAAGTTCGGTAGACAGATACGGTGAACTTACTCGTCTCACGATTCAACATTTACAGCGCAACCAAGTGATCGTAGCTAAACAGTTTGACAATACATTACCTGAGTTACGTATTTTAAAAGACACATTAGATCGAAGAACATTATCAGTATTTCCCAACGGACAAGTTGCAGAATACGAACTGATATATACCGTAAAATATCAATTACGATTTAAAGAACAAGACCCCCTTGATTTTCGTTTCGAATTAAATCGAGACTACCAAGACGACCCAGATATCGCGCTAGCAAAAAGTCGTGAATTATCCATGATGTTGAAAGAAATGCGTATTGAAGCAGCAGACAAAATATTACGTAACATGGCTAGTATACAACGCTAAATAAGAAGCAATTAATCACGTGAGAATTTATCATAATCAACTGACAGCGACTCTCAACAAACCTGCTGCACCTGTATGGCTGATTTTTGGTGATGAACCATGGCAAAAGTCGAACAGTATTTCAACGATAAAGCAACACTATAAACAGCAAGGCTTCGATGAAATAATTCAGTTTACCGTTGATGATAAATTTGATTGGTCGCAGTTAGTTCAAGAGTATCAAGCCATGAGTTTATTCGCCAGCTTACGAATCATCGAACTTGAATTATTGACAAACAAAATTGGTGATACGGGTAGCAAGATACTCACTGACATTGCTCAACAGCTGGTGCCCGATGTTTTATTATTAATACATGGCAACAAACTTGATGCCCCAACACAAAAGCGTAAATGGGTTAAAGCATTAGAATCAAACGGCTGTTTTCTTCCCTTGTATGATATTGAAGGAAAACACCTACAACAGTGGGTGCAAAAACAAGCACGGTTATATCAAGTTAATATGCTACCTGATGTTATGCTATTACTGGCTGAACTGTTCGAGGGCAATTTACATGCGCTTGATCAAGAACTGCAAAAGCTTGCTATTTTATTTGGACAACAGTTAATTACCACTGAGCAAGCAGAACAGTTGTTGATAAAACAAGCGAAATTCAACCCGTTTCAACTCATAGATGCCATGCTGATAGGAGATGTATCAAAATGTATAAATATACTCGACCAATTGCAGCATGATGGTACGTCTGCTGGCCAGCTATTATGGTTTATCCATAAAGAAATTAAACAATTAAACCATATGCAAGAGCAAATTGCTTCTGGACAAGACATTCAAACTATCTTCAAAGAATATCGCATTTGGGATAAACGAAAACCACTTTATCAAAAAGCCTTAAACACCATGACATCACAACACTTAGCCATTGCATTAGCAAGGGTAGCAGAGGTTGATCTAACCATGAAAACAACTAGTGATTTCAATGTATTTATTCTCTTAGCAGATGTAATTACTACGTTATACTACGGTGAAACAACGAAAGGCTTGTCATTGAATTATGAGTATGGCGACGCATAATTTAACCAAACAACGAATTGGTATTCTAGGTGGCACGTTTGATCCAATCCATAACGGCCATTTATATCCCGCTATCGCTTGTATCGATACATTAGCCCTGGATCAGTTATTACTTTTACCCGCGCATATTCCGCCGCATAAAAATACCACCGTTGCCAGCCCAGAACACCGAAAAAACATGGTCGCGTTAGCAAGCAAAACCCATAAAAAATGTCAGTTAGATGCAAGAGAGCTTTTACGTGATACCCCTTCGTACACAGTTGAAACCCTCAAAGAAATAAGCCAACAACAGCCCAATTGGCAACTTTTCTTTATTATTGGCATGGATTCATTGCTTACATTTACCTCATGGTTTCAATGGCGGGACATTTTAAAATATTGTCACTTAATTGTTACCGTTAGGCCGGGGTATCAACGAGATACTTTAAGTAAGGAAAACCTAAAACTACTCCGTCCGTTTTTTACCCATAACCACCTAAGGCTCACAACGACTCACGCAGGTTTAATTGGCTTTGTACAACAAAAATCGTTTGATATTTCTTCTACTAACATTCGACATTCAATTCGTGACGGCGAAATTAATCAAAATGATATGCCTAAAGAAGTTGCCAACTATATTTTCCAACACAATTTGTATCGTTAAGCCGCTTTTCACCTATTAACCTAGTGTTAGATTAGTGCTATTATTCAGATATATTTCACTACTAAAGAGACGAAACGTTGCAGATAGACGCAATTGCCACATTTATTGTAGATAAAATTGATGATTTAAAAGGTAGAGATATCACGTCAATTAACATTAGCCAAAAATCAGACTTCGCCGATTATATGATTATCGCCTCGGGTAACTCTACTCGACACGTAAAATCAATCGCCCAGCACGTTATTATGGAGTGTCGTGCAGAATCCATTGAGCCTTTAGGCATCGAAGGAAATGATACTGGTGAATGGTGTTTAGTTGATTTAGGTGATGTTATTGTTCACATCATGACGGATGAAACGCGAGACACTTATCAACTAGAACAGCTTTGGGAAGCCTAATTATTTATGCGCATAACGCTGTTTGCTGTTGGTAATAAAATGCCAGCTTGGATTACCCAAGGTTTTGCTGAATACCAAAGGCGATTTCCTCGTGACTTATCCTTTGAACTGGTAGAAATAACACCAGGAAAACGCGGTAAAAACGCCGATATTGCGAGGATCCTTGAAAAAGAAGGTCAGCAAATGCTAGCGGCCATCCCTAAAGGTAGTAAGATCGTGACCTTAGAAGTAACGGGTAAGCCGCTGACAACGCCACAACTCGCACAGCATTTAGAAAAGTGGCAGCTAGATGGCCGTGATGTTGCACTGCTTGTTGGGGGGCCTGAAGGGCTAGCGCCAGCTTGTATTCAAGCTTCAGAACAAAAGTGGTCACTGTCACCATTAACTTTGCCACACCCTATGGTCCGCGTATTAATAGCTGAAAGCTTATACAGAGCTTGGAGCATTAACAACAACCATCCTTACCATAGAGAGTAGCAATGGTTAAGCAGCCTAGGGTCGCCATTAGAAACCACACTGCAGAAGCAAATTTATTTGCGCGACGTTCCTTCATCGCATTATTAGGTGTGGCTATCATGTTGTTGGTGTTATTTAGTAAAGCCTACAACTTGCAAATAAGCTCCTTTGAAAATTACCAAACACGTTCAAACTCTAATCGTATAAAGCTATTACCCGTGGCACCAAACCGTGGCTTAATTTACGATAGAAATGGCGTGTTACTTGCCGAAAATAAACCTGTTTATAGTATTGAGTTGATTCCCGAGCAAATAAAAGATCTCAAAAAAACCGTAACCGAAGTCAGTCAATTATTAGGCATTTCAGCCGAAAAACAAGAAAAGCTTTTTAAATCTCTACGCAGTAAACGCCGATTTAAGCCGATAGAGCTATTATCGCGTTTAAGTGATCAACAAGTTGCTTTATTTTCTGTGAATCAACATAAATTTCCAGGTGTTTTCATAGAAGCACGGTTAAAGCGCTATTACCCGTTTGCTGATTTAACAACACATTCATTAGGTTACGTTGCACGAATTAATCGTCGAGATGCTATTAAACTAGAGGAACAAGGTAAAGAAGAAAATTACAAAGCCACACGCAATATTGGCAAGCTCGGGTTAGAAAAATTTTATCAAGATGAGTTACATGGTGAAGTGGGTCATCAAGAGGTAGAAATTAATAATCAAGGCCGAGTTATACGTACCCTGAATTTCACCCCCCCTGTGCCAGGAAAAGACTTAACGTTAACCCTCGATATCGAATTGCAAATGATTGCCAAACGCGCATTATCTGGAAAACGAGGGGCAATCGTAGCTATCGACCCCCGTGATGGTGGTGTGTTAGCTATGTATTCCAACCCGAGTTACAACGGGAATTTATTTGTTCATGGTATCAGCACTAAAAATTACGGCAAACTATTAAGTTCAAAAGATCGGCCCTTAATAAATCGTACAGTACAAGGTTATCCACCAGCATCAACCATAAAACCATTACTTGCGTTAACAGGCTTAGAAGACGGCGTGATCACCCCTGAAACCGAAATATACGACCCAGGTTTTTACCAATTAAAAGGGGTTAAAAATAAACGACGTGATTGGAAGAAATGGGGTCACGGCAAAGTCAATTTATCGAAGTCACTCGAACAATCCTGTAATGTTTATTATTATGATTTAGCCTATAAATTAGGCATTACGAAAATTGCACGCATGATGGAAAAGTTCGGCTTTGGCGAATACACTGGCATTGATATTTATGAAGAAAACAGAGCCATTATGCCCAGTGTAGAATGGAAACGTGCGAGATATAATCAACCATGGTATACCGGTGAAACGTTATCAGTAGGCATTGGACAAAGTTTTTGGACAGTTACCCCATTACAACTTGCTCAAGCTATTTCAATTTTAGCGAATAAAGGGCGAATAAAAGTTCCACATTTAGTCAAAGCAAAAACAACCTATGACTCTCAAGATGCTACCGCAACAGAACAAACCAGTCGCATTGAAAATATTCCCGTAGATGAAAAACCTCCTATCGTGCTAAAAGATGATAAAAACTGGGACTATGTGCTAGATGGTTTGCACAATACGGTACAAAATAAAGGCGCTACAGGTTACAAAGCTTTTATCGGCCACAAATATGATGCTGCGGGTAAAACAGGTTCCGCACAAACCGCGAATTTAGCGCAGGACGAAAAATACGACGCTGAATCAACACAAGAAAACCAACGTGATAATGCCATGTTTATTGCTTTTGCACCCTATGAGAACCCTGAAATTGTTGTAGCCGTTGCGATAGAAAACGTTGCTGAAGGTGGTGGAGCAACAAACGCTGCACCTGTAGCAAGGCAAATACTCGATCAATACTTCGGTGATCGTGTGATTGTGAGCAAAAATCCGCATCCACTTCATGATAATACCTACGGTGTCGATGATGATTAACGACTACCTAGCAGTAAGAGGCTTTTAATGCGTTCTCATAAACACGATCAACAAGCACAGCGTTCGTTTTGGCAAATGTTACATATAGATATGCCATTATTGTTAGGGTTAATGTGCTTAATTATCTTAGGTGGCTTTATTGTTTACAGCGCAAGTGGTGGTGATAGCGCTACAGTGATCAGGCATATAAAGCGCCTAAGTATCGCCTTTGTTGCCATGTTTATTATCGCGCAAATCCCTCCATTAGTCTGGCGAAAATGGGCTGTACCAATGTATATTGTAGGTATAGGACTGCTCGTGGCTGTGTTAGCCTTTGGCCATGTGGGGAAAGGTGCCCAGCGCTGGTTAAATTTAGGCTTTGTAAGTTTTCAGCCCTCTGAAATTATGAAGCTTATTGTCCCTATAACCATTGCTTGGTTTATTAGTCAATATGACCTACCCACTAAATTTAAGCATATTATCATTGCCTTTATTATGGTGATTGTTCCAACATTGTTAATTGCCAAACAACCTGACTTAGGTACATCACTGTTAATAGCAAGTTCTGGGGTATTTGTTATTTTTCTTGCGGGTGCTAGTTGGAAACTTATCGGTGGTTGTGCCGTACTCGGTTCTGCCTTTGCCCCAATTTTATGGATGTTTTTGATGAAAGATTATCAAAAACAACGCGTATTAACGTTCTTAAACCCTGAACAAGATCCATTAGGTTCAGGTTACCATATCATTCAATCTAAAATTGCTATTGGTTCTGGTGGTTTAAATGGTAAAGGCTGGATGCAAGGCACGCAATCACAACTTGAGTTTCTACCTGAACGACACACTGATTTTATTTTTGCGGTATTTAGTGAAGAATTTGGCTTAGTTGGAGTAACATTATTACTCGTAGTATATTTAGCCATTGTCATGCGAGGACTTTGGATTGCTGTTAATGCACAACATGCCTTTACTAAACTTTTAGCTGGTAGTATTACCTTAACCTTTTTTGTTTATGTTTTTGTCAATATAGGCATGGTTTCTGGATTATTACCCGTAGTCGGTGTACCACTACCTTTGGTAAGCTATGGCGGTACATCTATGGTCACATTGATGGCTGGGTTTGGCATTTTAATGGCCATTGGTACTCATAGACGATTTATTATGTAATATGACTTATACAAACTTTCTTTTCATTATTGTTTTTATTGTATTAATGGGCTGTAGCGCACAACAAGGACGCTATCAACACCATCACGATAGCTCACCAACTAGGAAACCTAGTGCTGTAGAGTTACAAGACGCGATACCAAGAGTTGAGAAAAAAAGTAGAGGGGGAAATCGAAACTATACCGTTAGAGGTATTCAGTATGAGGTACTTGATAACGCTACCAACTTTAAACAACAAGGTGAAGCGTCTTGGTACGGTAAAAAATTTCACGGGCACTTAACCTCAAATGGTGAAATTTATAATATGTACGGTATGAGTGCCGCCCATAAAAACTTACCCCTACCAACGTACGTAAGAGTGACCAACCTCGCTAATAATAAATCGGTCATTGTTCGAGTAAATGACCGTGGTCCTTTCCATAAAGATCGTGTAATTGACCTTTCATATAGCGCCGCATATAAATTAGATATGCTTAAAACAGGTACTGCACAAGTGACTGTCGAAGCGATTAGTAATATCAATCAAGAAGCCACGGTGGTTAATAAAGAAAAAGCGCATTATATCCAAGTATTTGCCACTAAAAACGCAACGCAAGCCAATAAAACAGCCACTAAAATCAGCTCATTATTTAATTATCCCACCAAAGCGAAACAAGAAAGTGGCTATTACAAAGTTCATATTGGCCCTATTAAAGAAAAAACAGTCATTACCATGCTGTTAGAACAGCTAAAGACGCAAGGCTACCCATCTGCTTTTACCGTAAAATATTAATGAGCGGAGTATTATCAAACCACGCTAGTAAGCAGAAAACCTATCGGACGTGTCAGCGATAAAGTAAAACATCAAAAGATACAAATTCCTCGGTGTTACAACGTAGTAATCGCCTACAAAACTGGTATACTTTTGAAAACTGGTGTTCGGGTGAATGTTCAATAAACTCGGTTATTCTACTGTATTACATAAATTTCAAGTTATAAAAGGTTAATTATGCCATCATCTTTGGTAAAAAAAATAACGACAAAGGGTAAAAAGTTACTCACATTTGTTGGTTGTATCGCTTTCTCAATTTCATCACTTAGTCATGCTTCAGCAATTATTCCTTCTCCTCCTCAAATTAATGCTAAAGGGCATATTTTAGTTGATTTCACTACGGGTAAAGTTATCGCTGAAGGAAATGCTGATATTTTACTAGCACCAGCCAGTTTAACTAAAATTATGACAAGCTACATTGTCGGTAAAGAGCTACAATCAGGAAATATCAAAAATAATGACCCTGTTAAAATTAGCAAAAATGCTTGGGCAACAGGTAATCCTGTTTTTAAAGGCTCGTCATTAATGTTTTTAGAAGTGGGTAAAGAAGTCCCTATTCATGAAATAAACCAAGGGATTATTGTCGCTTCGGGTAATGACGCTTGTGTCGCCATTGCCGAGCATATTGCAGGCAGTGAAGACGCATTCGCCGATATGATGAACGCTTATGCAGAGCAACTCGGGATGAGCAGTAGTTATTTTGAAAATAGCCATGGTTTAGATAGCACAGAGCATAAAACCACAGCAAGAGATATGGCAACGTTAGCTAAAGCATTAATCCGTGATGTTCCAGAAGAGTATGAGCTTTATAAACAAAAGTCTTACACTTATAACGGCATTAAAACAGTAAACCGTAACGGGCTTTTATGGGATAAAAGCATGAATGTAGATGGTTTAAAAACAGGTCATACCGCTCAGGCTGGCTACAGCTTAGTTAGCTCAGCGACCAAAGGCGACATGCGTTTAATCAGTGTTGTGATGGGTGCAAATAGTGAACGTTCACGTCTTGTTGAAAGTAGAAAATTATTAAATTACGGATTCCGATTTTTCGAAACTTATACGCCCTATAAAGCAGGTGAAACGTTCGCAACAAATCGCGTATGGATGGGTGATAAAAAAGAAGTTGAGTTAGGTATACTTGAAGATACCCCCATTACTATTCCTCGCGGCCAACGTAAAAACCTTAAAGCTAATTTTGAGTTAAAAAAACAACTCGTTGCGCCATTAACAAAAGGTGAAGTCGTTGGCACGGTATTCTTACAACTTGACGGTGAAGATATCGGCCAATACCCAATGGTTACGTTACAAGAAATCAATGAAGGCGGGATGTTTGATCGTTTAGTTGACTACATAAAGCTTCAATTTACTAATTAAACGAAGTACAATATAATCTAGGTACATTTGTTGAAAAGTACTACTTAATATAAAGCACCTTCGGGTGCTTTATTGGTTCTGTGTGGTTAATTTTACACCCCTACTTGAAATTCTCTTTAAAAGCACCATTTTGCTCTGCAAGAAACAATGTTAAAATAGCCGAAATTTTGCTTAGCCTGATAATTCAGCTCTTTGATATTAAGCAAACACTTTAATGAGCACCGTAATGAAAACCAAATTTGATGAACTATTAGAATTTCCGACAGTATTAAACTTCAAAGTCATGGGCGTTGCTTGCGATGAACTGCCAGACCTTGTTGTTGCGGAACTTCAAAAACATACACCTGGCGACTATTCGCCTACCATCAAGCCAAGCTCTAAAGGAAATTATCACTCTGTCTCTGTGGCTGTTACCGTAACAAGTAAAGAACATATCGAACTTATCTATAAAACGCTCAATGATATTGAGCCAGTGCGATACGTACTGTAGCGATTGGCATTCATGACGGACATTAATCAACAATTGGTCATTCGGCAATTAGATCAAACTGACTACACCACTGTGTGGCAAGCCATGAAAGACTTTACCGATACAAGGGGCGACAGTACCCCTGACGAACTGTGGTTAGTCGAGCATCCTGCAGTATTTACCCAAGGTCAAGCAGGAAAAGAAGAACACTTGCTCATGCCAGGTGATATACCTGTGGTAAAAGTCGACCGTGGTGGTCAAGTGACTTATCATGGCCCAGGTCAGCAAGTAATGTACTTTATGATCAACTTGCGTAGAAAAAAAATGGGGGTACGTGAACTGGTGACATTAATTGAACATGGTATCATTGCAACCATGGCTGATTTTAATGTAAAAGCTTACGCAAAACCTGATGCGCCTGGCGTTTATGTTGATAATAAAAAAATTGCGTCATTAGGATTACGTGTTCGTAAAGGGTGTTCTTTCCATGGTCTAGCACTCAACATAAATATGGACTTATCACCCTTTTTACGCATTAACCCTTGTGGTTACGCAGGCTTAGAAATGTTACAAAGTGCAGATATCTGTGCATTAAAAACGGTTGAACAAGCAGGTGAAACGCTTGTAAAACATATGTCGGCGTTACTTAACGCAAATACACTCAGTTATAAAACCGGTTTGGAGTCATTACATGACCATTAAATCTTCACGTATTGAACCTGGTACGAAACTACGCGACGCCGATAAAATGGCGCATATTCCCATTAAAGTAATGCCCTCTGAGCGTGAAACCATGCTACGTAAACCAGAATGGTTACGCATAAAATTACCCAGAACCACAGAAAAAATTGATCAAGTAAAAGCAGGGTTAAGAAAACACGGTCTTCATTCAGTTTGTGAAGAAGCATCATGCCCTAACTTATCAGAGTGCTTTAATCATGGCACAGCAACTTTTATGATCTTAGGTGATATTTGTACCAGACGTTGCCCATTTTGTGATGTCGCTCACGGTAGACCATTGAAGCCCGATGCGGAAGAGCCAAAAAAATTAGCGCTCACACTAAAAGACATGGCACTTAAATACGTGGTGATCACTTCAGTAGATCGTGACGATTTACGTGATGGTGGCGCGCATCAGTTTACCGAATGTATTCGAGAAATTGCTGAACATGCACCGCATACTAAAGTAGAAATTTTAGTACCTGATTTTCGCGGCCGTATGGATCGCGCATTAGACGTATTAAATCAACATCCACCGCATGTATTTAATCATAACTTAGAAACGGCACCACGTTTATATACTAAGGCAAGACCTGGCGCAAACTACCAATGGTCGTTAGATTTACTGAAAAAGTTTGGTGAAGCAAATCCTAACGTACCAACAAAATCTGGTTTAATGGTAGGCTTAGGTGAAACTAATGAAGAAATTCTTCAAGTAATGCGTGATTTACGCGCCCACGGTGTCACTATGTTAACCATTGGGCAATACTTGCAACCGAGTAAAGATCACCTGCCTGTTGAACGCTATGTTCACCCTGATGATTTCGATATGTTCCAAAAAGAGGCGATGAAAATGGGCTTTGAACATGCTGCCTGTGGTCCTTTAGTGCGCTCATCGTATCATGCTGACAAACAAGCTGCTGGTGAAGAAGTTAAATAAAGATAATGACGTCAATAGTTCACTTGGAACTTTGACGTCACGCCTTTTGATGGTAAGTAAATATATTGTAAATAGCCTGAAAAAATTTTATCTAAATCGAGTGTTTTGATCACCTCATCTAATTGCTTTTTCAGTTCCGTTCCCTCTTCATCTTTAGATACTGCAATACTTGCAGGGATTAGACCAATTGATTGGTAATGAATACCGTAAATATCTTTTTCTGCCAATAAAGTCATCACTGATGATCGTTCAAACAAGAGCACATCTATACGACCTTTAATAAACATATCAACTAATTGATGCAAAGTCCGTACTTCAACAAATATATCAGGCTCTACACCAAGTTGCTGGGCAAAGAAGGTGGCGTTGCCTGCTGTAGTCCCTATACGATTTGGCTTGATGTGATCAATATTTAAATATTGTTGATCAAATGAGAAGAGATCTTATGTAGTCTGAATTTGCCAATCTAGTTCAAGGGCATATTGGTAGAATGTTGCTGTTTCCAAGCCTTTAGGTGTATGGCCTGCAATATCAATACGTCCGTATTTAAGCTCATGCTTAGCCCTTGAATAAGTCATCAGTCTCACGTCAAAACGAAATGCTGATTTCTGTTCAATTGCTCTTAGCATATCAACAGTAAGACCTTCTTTACCTTCAGTAATAAAGGGAGGAAGTGGCTCAAACGCGATAACAATTTTCCTATTGTCACATGTTGCTTTTGTTGTTAATAACAGTAAAATTAAGCATAATAAAACTCTCATTTATTCTCACGCTATAAGTCACGTTAATTAATATTATTGCGTAATTCACTGCCAAATAAAATAATTTACTGATTAAATAATTAGCAAGTACATTGTACAAAATTGATGTATATAAAACTTAATAAGCGCTAGAATAGAAAACCTTTATACTGATAAGGCTAGCTTTTTTGATGTGAAGTCATCATCGAGGCTAAAATGCCAGCTATAACGCACGTCACCGCTGCCAACTCAAACGATAACATTGCACCTTTACCGTCTAACCAAAAGATGCCCGATAAAAATGCTCCCAATGCCCCACCTATACCGTAAACGCCAGCAATATAAATCGCTTGTGCACGGTTCTGCTCTTGAATTGAGAAGTGTTGCTGTAAATATTGAATGGAAGCCGTGTGATATAGTCCAAAACTAGCAGCGTGTAACAGTTGAACAAAAAACAAAATTATCGCGCTATCAGCCCAATGACCTGTGACATACCATCGAAGAGCAGTTAAAAAAATACTTATGGCTAACAACACCCTAGGACCAAACAAATAATACAATCGCCCCGCGATAATAAAAATACCAATTTCAGCAACTGCACCAAGGCCAATATAAGCGCCAATTGCCATACTAGGATACGATAGATCACGAAGGTAAAGCGCAAAGAAACTATAATAAGGGCCGAAACTAATTTGTAATAATAAGCCCGCAGTAAAAAATAAAATAAAATTACGTTCTATTACTTTAGGGAAAATCGACACACGTTGAGCATTAGGTTTTATGTTTATCTTTGGCTGCTTAAGTAATAGGCTCGAGATAAACAGCGCCAATAAAATACCCCAGCCTAAAATAACGAACACATCAGGTTGACTATCCACCAACAGCTCGCCAGCAATAATCACCGAAATAATAAACCCGATACTGCCCCATAGACGTATACGTGAATAGATATTGGCATTACGTCTAACGCTAACTAAAGTCATCACTTCAAGTTGTGGCTGAATAGCAGTCCAAAATAGACTAAAAATTCCTAAGACAAAAGCGATAGGCCAATAATTCTCAACCCAAAATAATAACGAAAATAATACCAGCGATAAGCCAGCTCCTAATTGAATAATAAGCCTAAGCTTACCCGTTTTATCTGCGGCATTTGCCCAGAGAGTTGGACCAATAATTTTCGTGGCGGTAAAAATAGCAATGAGCTCGCCAATATCACCAGAATTAAAGCCTTTACCATCGAGGAATACGCCTAAATATGGCACAACTAACCCTACGATGGCAAAGTATGCAAAGTAACTAAAAGAGAAAGAAAGAAAGCGTGGTGAAAGTGACATTGCTGTTACTTCACCACGAATTTGCGGTTATCGTTCACCTGAAATTTGAGGTGTTGTGCAGATAGCATCTGCGTTTTGGCCACGATGGCGTAAAAAATGATCCATTAATGTTAATGCCAACATGGCTTCTGCGATAGGTACGGCACGAATACCTACACAAGGATCATGACGCCCTTTAGTAATTATCTCTGCGGCATTTCCATCAACATCGATGGTATTACCACTGACACCAATACTTGATGTTGGTTTTAATGCTAAATGTGCCACAACGGGCTGTCCGGAAGAAATCCCTCCTAACACACCACCAGCATGATTTGTTGCAAAACCTTCTGGCGTTAATTCATCTCGATGTTCCGAACCTTTTTGATTTACAACAGCAAAGCCATCACCAACTTCTACGCCTTTAACGGCATTAATTCCCATCATTGCATGCGCAATATCAGCGTCTAAACGGTCAAAAATGGGTTCACCAAGACCAACTGGTACATGCTTAGCAACAACCGTCACTTTGGCACCTATAGAATCTTTTTGTTTAATAATCGACCTAAGTAACTCATCAAGTTGCGTTAATTTATTTTCATCAGGAAAGAAAAAAGGGTTATCTTCAACGGTATTCCAATTATATTGCTCAGCGACAACATCACCAATTTGTGTCACACAACCGTTAATTTCAATACCAAACTTTTGCTTTAAGTATTTCTTAGCAATTGCGCCTGCGGCAACGCGCATTGCTGTTTCTCGAGCGGAAGAACGACCACCGCCTCGATAATCTCGTAAGCCATATTTTTGTGAGTAAGTATAATCAGCATGACCAGGACGAAACGATTGGGCAATATTACCGTAGTCTTTAGAACGTTGGTCAGTGTTTTCAATCATTAAACCTATAGGTGTACCTGTAGTTTTACCTTCAAAAACACCTGACATTATTTTGACTTCATCGGCTTCACGTCTTGCTGTTGTATAGCGAGATGTACCAGGTCGACGGCGATCTAAATCTATCTGCAAGTCTTCTTCAGAGATTTCAAGCCCGGGAGGACAGCCATCAATAATTGCGCCCAAACCTAAACCGTGGCTTTCACCATAGGTGGTCACTGTAAATAATTTACCAAACGTATTTCCAGACATACTTAACGTTTCACTCGCTGATTAAAAATTTCTTGATGTTGTTGTAATTGTGCTTTGCTTAAACAGAACACCCCATGACCGCCCCTTTCAAGGGTGAGCCATTGAAAATCAACCTCTGGATAAACAGCTTCCAAATGCACCTGTGAATTACCCACTTCGCAAACTAATAATCCGTCATCCGTTAAATGTTGCGCCGCTTGAGCAAGTATTACTCGGGTAATGTCTAAACCATCTGGACCGCTTCCTAAGCCCATTTCAGGCTCGTGCGTAAACTCAGTAGGTAGACTATCAACATCTTGTTGGTCAACATAAGGTGGATTGGTAACAATTAAATCATATTTAAGCGCTTCAACAGAAGTAAAAATATCAGATTGAATTGGAATAACTTGTTCAGTTAACCCGTGATTTTCAATATTGATTTGAGCAACATTCAACGCATCGACCGATAAATCTAGGGCGTCAACTTCTGCCTCAGGAAAATAATGAGCACATGCTATTGCAATACAACCACTGCCAGTACACAAATCAAGAATGCGGTGCACTTCTTTATCTTTAGCGATTAAAGGAAAAAAACGCTTTTCAATCCACTCGGCAATCGGTGAACGTGGCACTAACGTTCGTTCATCAACGTAAAACGGTAAACCAGCAAAGTAGGCTTGATTGGTTATATAAGCCGCTGGTACTTGTTGCTCTATTCGCTGTTCAATCAAGGCCAAACAAGCAAGCTTTTCATCCTGTGTTAAGCGACATTGCATAATATGCTCAGTTAAATGCGAGGGTAACTCGACAGCAAACATCATAAGGGTGATTGCTTCATCCCATGCGTTATCGTTGCCATGGCCAAAAAATAAGTCTGCGCGATTAAATTCGCTTGCTGCAAACCGCACATAGTCACCTAAAGTGAACAACTGCTTTGCTAATTCTTGATGTTGTTGAGTCACTCAACTCCCCTGTTAATTTTCGAATACTATGAGGTTTTACTTGTTATTCATAGCCGATATTTTTAGACTTCACGTATGAAATTTAAAGATGCCCTTTCGCCACAAGAAAAACAATTATTTAAAGACGCTATAGGTAAGGTCAAACCTATGGTGCACGACAAGATACACCCACAAAAAAAATCCATCAAGTCCCAGCGTACTATTCTTAAAGAAAAAGTAGAAAAACAACTCGCTAGCTTTCATTTCTCAGACGAATTTGAACCAAATTTGACCACACAAGGACCAATGAAGTATGTACGTGATGGTGACAGTGCCTACGAAGCGAAAAACCTAAGACGAGGCCTGTACCGCCCAGAGCTTATTTTAGATTTACACGGTTTAGCTCAACATCAAGCGAAACAAGAAATTGCCGCACTTTTGTATGCCAGCCAAAAAGAACATGTTCAATGTGTTTGTATTGTACACGGCCTAGGAGCAAAAATATTGAAAAACAAAGTGCCGCATTGGCTTGTACAACATCCAGATGTCATTGCTTTTCATCAGGCTCCTCTTGAATTTGGCGGTGACGGAGCTTTATTAGTATTACTCGATATTCACGATAAACTGATGCTCAAAGAAGATTAATACCACTTTAAAAGATAAATCAAACATTAACAAAGATCATAAGGAGCAACATGTCGGGTTAAATCTCCCTTCATTTTTTGCTTATCATAACTAATTTCAGCGATAGCGGCCGTCGAAAATAAGGGGGCGACTGTATCAAAGGTCAACTCATCAACTAAATAGCTTACCAGTGGCATGTGAGAAATGATCAATACACTTTCCAGTTTATCAGCTTGGCAGACACCATCAATATAATCATGCACTTCTCTAGCGTCGCCAGAAGGCGTAATAATATCAATTGTTGTAATGGGGGCGGAATGACTAACAGCTGACATTAATGTACTTGCCGTTTGCTGCGCTCGTTCAAAGGGACTAACAAAAACTTGGTCGAAAACAATATTGTTATCATTAAGCCATTTGGCCATTAATTTGGCTTCTAAGTGCCCTTGTTCTGTTAATGCCCTTTTGGCATCACTTGTTGCACGTGCACTTGCTTGACCATGGCGCATAACATATAACTGCATAACTTCTACCAAGCCGTTAAAAATATAAGAGAAATAATAAATTGGCGCTATAGTAAAGGAATACGAGACATTGTTATAACATCAGTTAAGAATAAAATGGACTCAACTTATTCCATAGGGTAATTTAGAAGAAAATATTCATGATGTTGTACGTTTAAACTAAGCACTTTTTGGTAAGCTCGGAGCAGGTTTTGAAACAAAGTCCAAATGATCATAAGACATACTCAGCTATCACCTTAGAAAATGGTCTGCGAGTGTTACTTGTTCATCACAAGGAATCTAAAAAAGCCGCCGCTGCCCTTGCTGTAAACGTAGGGCATTTTAGTGATCCCGACGATCGTCAAGGTATGGCACATTTTCTTGAACATATGCTTTTTCTAGGCACTGAAAAATACCCTGACGGTAGTGAATATCAAAAGTTTATTAGCCAATACGGTGGTTCTAATAATGCATGGACCGCTACAGAACACACCTGTTTCTTTTTTGATATTCATCACACCCATTTTGAACAAGCATTAGATAGATTTAGTCAGTTTTTTATAGCACCACTATTGTCAGAAGAGTTTGTGAATAAAGAACGTAAAAACATTGACGCAGAATTTAAACTAAAACTAAAAGATGATATTCGTCGTCTTTATGACGTACATAAAGCAACGATTAACCCTGAACATCCTTTTTCAAAATTTTCAGTTGGTAATACAGAAACGCTTTCTGACAAAGAAAACCGCTCATTACGCGACGAAGTTGACACATTTTTCCAGCAATATTACAACGCAAAAGCGATGACCTTAGTCTTGGAAGGCCCGCAAACGATTGAGGAGTTACGTTCATTCGCCACACAATATTTCACGGGTATTTCAGCTAATACATTACCGCCTAGTTTACCCGATGTTTCCTTGTATTTACCTGCTCATCAAGGCATTAAAATTCAAGTTCAACCGGTAAAAAACGAACGACAGTTAATCATCAGTTTTGCACTACCAAGTATCGATCAATACTATCGTCATAAGCCTGAATCATTATTAGCCTACTTATTAGGCCATGAAGGCGAAAACAGCATTTTGTCTTACTTAAAAAATAAACATTGGGCAATTGGGCTAACTGCAGGTTCAGGTATTAACGGCTATAACTTTAAAGATTTTAATATCAGCATTCGCTTAACGGATATAGGCACCCAGCATATTAATGATATTATCGACGCAGTATTCTTCTATATTTCCTTAATAAAAGAAGCTCCCTTAGCTGATTTTTACTATCAAGAAAAAAAAGCAATCGCAGAACTTTCTTTCCATTATCACGAAAAAACCAAACCTATTGACTCTGTCAGTCAGCTAGTCATTAATATGCAGCATTACCCTGAGGAAGACTATATCTATGGCGATTACATGATGGAGGGTATAGACAACAACAGTATTGAATACTTACTTGAAAAGCTTTCGCCTAATAACATGCGTGTTATTGTTATTGACCCGAAAGTGCAAGGCAATCAGGTAACTAATTGGTATCAGGTACCTTATAATGTTGAGCCTATAGCACAAAGTGAACTTGATCATTGGCAACATATTAATAAGGAACTTCCATTAGCCTTACCTTCAGTAAATAATTATATTGTCGGCAATCCTGTTGTTTACGAAAACCAACAAGACAAATTCTCACAGCCCCAGCGTATTACCCAGCAAGATGGCTTAACACTTTGGTACAAACAAGACCAAACATTTAAAGTCCCTAAAGGCTATATCTATATTGGCATTGACGCACCAGCAACGTTAGAAAATGCACAAACCATTGCGATGACTCGATTATATGTTGAGCTTTATACCGAGTCTGTTATCGAACAGCATTATGATGCAGAGTTAGCAGGCATACAGTACCACTTATATGCACATCAAGGGGGATTGACACTACAATTATCAGGCTTGAGTGAGAAACAAGAAGTATTACTCGCGCAATTACTAAATGAATTACAAAGCTTTCAATATCAAGAAAATAAATTTAATTTAATCAAAAAACAATTGATAAATCACTGGAATAACGCCGAAAACAGTAAATCTATCTCACAATTATTCTCGGCACTTAGCGCGACCATGCAGCCGAAAAATCCAGATGCTAAATCATTAACTTCGGCTTTAGAACAAACAACGTTTGCTCGCTTTACACAGTTTTGCCAGTCTATCTTTACACGTGTAAATATTGAAGTGCTCATTCACGGAAACTGGCAACGTGAACATGCAACATCCATTGAATACATCATCTTACAAGCTTTTAAAAATCAATTATCAAGCGACGCGAAACAAGAGGTTCCAGTATTAGACATACAACAGCAAGGCTCTCTCTATTATCCACTAGCGTTACCAAAACACGATCATGCCGCTGTTATTTATTACCCTATGGTAGACCGAGCAACGACTACCGTTGCATTAACCATGATTATTAGCCAAATACTGTCACCGCAATTTTTTCATCAGATGCGCACTGAAAAACAATATGGCTACTTAGTGGGGGTTGGTTATGTGCCAATCAATCGTTACCCTGGTATCGCATTTTACATACAATCACCAAATCATAATGCTGATAGTTTACTTTCAGCGATGGATGACTTTATTAACAACAGCGGCGACCTCATAGATCAAATGAGTGAAGATGATTGGCATCATCTACAGAAAGGTCTTGCTAGTCAGCTACAAGAAAAAGACACCAGCTTACGCATTAAAAGCCAACGGTTTTGGAATGCAATATGTAACCAAGAGTTCGATTTCAATCAAAAACAAACCTTAATTGACACTTTATTGCGTATTAACAAAGATGATATCAAACAGTTTTTACTAAACAATATTGTCGTTTCAAAACAACCTAAAGATCGCCTATGCCTAGCCTCTTTAGCGCAAACATCTACTGAACAACTAACAGAGTTAAAAAATAAATTAACAAAGCTATCAATAAAACACTAAACCTGCCGATATAGTTACTTACGTAAATGAATAAAATAAAGACATGCAGGGTAATAATTTCGTCAAAAAGTTGACTTAACCATTATTCTGCTTTGTAATGGACTAAATAATAATAATACGTAACGTATTTATAGGTAGTGTTAAGTGCGTCTTTCTATTTCTAAATTTTTGTTCTGTAAAGATAAAAACATATTTTCCACACTCGTATTTCTTGCCGCAATTTTTCCAACTTTTTTACATGCTTCAACACAAATAAACCAACATGGCACGCCGCTTACCGTTCAGCACTTAAAGCCTGCACAAGGTTTGTCACAAAACTATGTTTTTGACATGGTGCAAGACAAAGATGGCTTTATTTGGGTTGGTACTGATGATGGATTAAATAAATACGATGGTAAATCCTTTAAACAATATCGTTTCAATTCACTTGATGCACAATCGCTCGCCGGCAATAGTATTCGAAACTTACTAATCGATTCAAATAATAACTTATGGATTGGTACTGACAACGGCGTTAGTATTTACAATACTGAATTAGATAACTTCACCACATTTCGCGCAGAACAAGGTAATGATAATACGCTTACCGATAATTTTGTTTGGCAAATTTATGAAGATGCCAACCACAATATTTGGGTCGCGACCGAAAATGCATTACATCGTTTTAATAAAGAAGAACAATCATTTACTCATATAAAAGTCAGAAAAATTTCAGACAATACCTTATTAAATTTCAATGCGATAAGAACTTTCTTCCAAGATGAAAAAGGCAATTATTGGATCAGCAACTACGATGGTGACTTTTATATTTTAACGCCAAACTTAACACCAGATACGGTATTAACCAACCAAATAGCTGAAACATTAGGCGGTCAAACCTTTAAAATTCGTCAAATTGAATACCACCAGCGTAAAAACCATTATTGGATTGCTGTCGATAATAGCATTGTCATACTTGATAGTAATTTTGACCTTTATCGTCAATACGACTTAAACCAAACAAATAGTGCAGTGACTGAAATTAGAAGCTTTGGCAAGCTGAACGATGCACTATACTGGGTTGGCACCGACAATGGCCTTTATTCTATTAACCCTTTAGAAGATAAAGCGTTTAAACATCAGTTTTCAAATATTACCCCGCATGCCTTCAATACTAATATAATTAAAGTGTTTATCGATAATGAAAAACATATTTGGATTGGCAGTTTTAACGGTTTAATGAAAGCCAATTATTCCTCTTTGCTAATTTCTCATAGTAAAAACTTAGCAACTCCAATTGTTGAAAACATTGAGAATATCACGGCTCTTGAAGAACACATTTTATTGTCTAAAGATGGTGAACTGGCGCTTTTCAATACGCAATCTAACACCCATAAAAACATTCCACTAGCACATCCAGTTGATCAAATATTTCAAACAGCCGAAGACACCTACATTGTTTCAATGCACAATGAGCTTTTTCGATTTAACAGCAAAACATTGATACCTGAAGAAATTCAACCTTGGACAACTTCAAAACGACATCAACTAGGTATTAACCTCATTGGCCTACAAAACAAAATTTGGTACATAGAAGACTCAGGAAATCTCTCTTCTTTTGATTTATTGGATTTTTCCACACAGCCTCATTTAAACAAGAAGAAGTTTTTAAATTTATCGGCCACTAAAGATGGTAATTTGCTGCTAATTTCTACAAAAAAAGAACTTTTATATTATCAAGTTGATTCAAACTCAGTGAAAGAGTTTACGCTCAAAAATAAGCATAACTTCATTTTTGAAGACATCATTACTATCAAAGATACGACAAAGTATTTAATTCTTGGCTCAAATTCGCAAGGTGCATTAGTGGTGAATAAAGCCAATGGTCATGGCACTTGGTTTAATGAAACATCTGGATTACTCAATAATTATATTAACGCTATAGTACTAGATAGTAATGGAAACGCTTGGCTAAGTAGCAACAAAGGGTTTAGTTTTATTGATCTACAAACATTAGATGTAAGAAATTTTTATAAAGATTATAATCTTGAAAATAATGAAAATTATGCCCATAGCTCAACGATAGACACCAATGGCAATATTTACTTTGGTGGAAATAACGGCTTCAATTGGTTTACACCAGACAAACTACTCGCTTTTACTTTTGAAATTTCTCCCCCCGTACTCACTTCATTATTAATCGCAAATAAAGAAGTATCGGTAACTTCAACGCCAACCAAAGATCAATTTACTTTATCCGCTCAGCTTAATACCCTAAAAGAAATTACCTTAGCGCATGTTCACTCCCCTTTTAGTATTGAATTTATATCACCAAATGCTAGCTTGCCCGAACAACTTGGCTATCAATACCGCTTAATAGGTGTTGATGATAATTGGCTAACAGCAACCGCAAATAATTTACGAGCAACCTATACCAATTTAAGTGCTGGCAGTTATGTTTTTGAAGTTCAGGCTTATGACCGCTATTCGCCAAAAACGTATACGGCTAATAGTTTATCGATAGAAATACTGCCCCCTTGGTGGTTATCTAGTAGTGCAATTCTTGTTTATAGTCTCGTAGTACTATTGGCACTATCTTATTTATTACAACAATTTAGACATAAAAGAATTTATCACTTACAAATTAAAGAAAGTGAAGAGCGCCTTAAACTATCACTCTGGGGTAGTGGCGATGAAATGTGGGACTGGAACATTAAAAACGGTAAAATTTATCGCTCTAATATTTGGGGTACGCTTGAATTTCCACAAGATGGCAAGCGCAACTTAGGTAATAACGATGATAATGAAACCAATGTAAACAAAGGTGATATCACACGGATAACTAAAGCACTACAAGATCACTTTGACGAAAAAACAGAACATTTCGAAGCTACCTATCGTGTTAAGAACAAACTAGGTAATTGGATTTGGATTTTAGACCGCGGCAAAATAGTTGAACGCGATGAGAAAAATAACCCTGTTCGAATGACTGGAACATTAAAAGACATCAGTCAAATAAAGAAAGCTGATGAGCGCTTAAAGTTATTTGCCAAATGCTTTGAAAACATCTCAGACGCTGTAGTCATTTACGATCGTCAATTTTTTGTTGTGGATATCAATAAAGCTTTCCAACGTATTACCGGTAAAACTAAAAAGCAAATGATTGGCGAACCATTAACCTTCAGGCAATACCCTGACAGTTTCGCTAATACAGTTAAACAACACTTGTTAACCAAAGGTAGTTGGCACGGTGAAATAGAAAGTAAACGTGATGACGGTATGCTTTATCTTACCGATCTAAACATTGATATAATTCGCGATGAAAATAGCAGCATTTCTCACTTTGTCGGTGTTTTTTCAGATATTACCAAACGTAAAGAAACCGAAGCAGAATTACGAAAACTGGCGAACAGCGATACGTTAACAGGTTTACCAAACCGCTCATATTTCCAAGCAAACCAAACCAGATTAGTAAAAAATAAAGTGTCTCATGCATTACTTGTTTTTGATTTAGATAATTTCAAAAAAGTGAACGACTCTATGGGGCATGAAGTTGGCGATGTTTTATTGTGTAAAGTTGCTGAGCGAATAAGAACGGTTGGTAGATCACAAGATACCGTGTATCGATTAGGGGGGGATGAGTTTAGTATCATCGTTGAAAACACTAACGATATCCATACGATCACAACCATCGCAAAAAATATACTACGCACTATTGCCCAACCATTAAGATTAAAAAATCACGAGATCGTACTTTATTCAAGTATTGGTATTGTACTTTATCCTGAAGATGGTGCTACTCCGCAAGAATTACTTAAAAATGCTGACACCGCGATGTACCACGCAAAAAATGCTGGTGGCAATCGTTATAAGTTCTTTAATAGCTCCATGAATGAACAAGCAGTGAAGCGTTTACAAATAGAAGGACTTATTCGACATGGCTTAAAAGAAGATTTCTTCTCTGTGTTTTATCAACCCAAAATTGAAATCAAAACAGGTAAAATAGCGGGTATGGAAGCGCTGGTTCGATTTGAAACCCCATCTAAAGGCATTATTAGCCCATTGACTTTTATCCCTGTTTCCGAAGAAACCGGCCAAATCATTGACATAGGAGAAGTCGTTTTACGTAAAGCATGTTATGCCACCAAAGTATGGATTGATGCCGGCTTATTCGACGGCCGTATTGCTGTAAACTTATCTGCAGTACAATTTACCCAACCTAATTTAGTTGGCATGATTGCAGAAATACTTGCTGAAACAGGCTTACCGGCAAAACACTTAGAGCTTGAAATTACCGAAGGAACGGTGATGGACTCGCCTCAACAAGCCATTGATACCATGTTACAAATTCGTGCAATGGGCATACATTTATCACTCGATGATTTTGGTACGGGTTATTCATCATTGGCTTACTTAAAGAAATTCCCGCTGAATACGTTAAAAATTGATAAAGCCTTTGTTGATGATATAGAACAGTCAGAGCAAGGTCGAAATATGGTAGCTACTATTGTTACCATCGCACACAACCTAAGCTTACAGGTGGTTGCTGAGGGCGTAGAAACCAATCAACAATTAAGCTTTCTGTCCGGTTTACGCTGTGAACAGTTACAAGGTTATTTGTACAGTAAACCATTAGCAACAGAAGATTTCCGTCGTTATTTAGTGTCCCATCAAATTACTGACAAATCTACGTCGTTTAACCGTTCATAATAATGAACGCCGTATTTTTAGCCGTCAGATTTATGACGGCTAAAAATAAACGCGAGACTCACTGCTCTCTGACCCTCTACTTATACTGATATTACACATATTTTCCACATTGGCACATTAATCGCTTATTCCTAGTTGCGTTTACAATCATAACCAATAAAGGAAAATAAAAAATGTTAAGTTCAATCATCTTATCTTTGGTAGTTAATACATCACCGACTCCTGTAGTTGATCAAGATTCATTAACCATTGAACAAGTAGGTAGAAAAGTAAGTACAGTGCGTATTAATAATGATTTTGCTGTTGAAAAAACAGGCCGTAAGGTAAGTACTGTTCGTATTAGTAATGACTTTGCCGTTGAAAAAACGGGTCGTAAGGTAAGTACTGTTCGTATTAATAATGACTTTGCCGTTGAAAAAACGGGCCGTAAAGTAAGTACTGTTAGAATTTAAGGTGTAAATATGTTGAGATTTATCAAGGATATCTTCGCTATCGCACCAAAAGAAAATGCGATTGCAGCGAAAATTATCATTAAAGAATTACCAGCTGCTACGTCATTATAGTATGCAACAAAACACTATCATAATCGCTACAAGGAAGTTAGCGGCTATAATCCTTCTACGTTAATTAATAAGACTTAAGCACGCAGAATAAGTGCATTCCAACCAAATAAACTATTCACTTTCATTCGTTTTTTCATACAAAACATTGGCCAAACAAATGGACCAAACACAAAGCCAGCAAATGCCCAACGCTTTCGACCCAAGCCACTTGTAAATGCCTGACAGTAAAAGAATAAAGCTGAGAATAACGCTAATACAGGAATTAAAAACAACATAACAATTAGTTCCAATGCGACTTATAAAGATGAATTGGCGCGTATTATAGACAATTAGAGTATTTATTCAACAACTTTAGAGTATTTAAACTAACTTATCATCCATAAATGTTTAATGCGTTTATATGTAATAAAAAAGAGGCAATAAACTGCCTCTTTTTATTTACCTTTGATTAACAAGTTGGCAATAATTCACCTAGTCGTTATAAAACGTTTCACCTTGATTTGCCATATTTACTAATGACTCACTCGGTGCATATCTATCTCCATATAACGCTTTAAATTGATTTAGCTGTGTCACAACTTTCTCAATACCTAAAGTGTCCATATAGCGGAAAGGTCCCCCTAAAAATGGCGGAAAGCCAATGCCAAATATAGCCCCAATATCCCCATCTCGCGCGTTTCGGATAATACCTTCTGCTAAACACTCTACTGCTTCATTTAACATCATATAGATGCATCGCTTTGCGATTTCTTCCGAGGCTAACTTACCTTGCGGTGAAATATTTAATAACTGATAGACACTCTGATCAACTTCTTTCTTCTTAACGTCATAACGATAGAAGCCCTTTTTCGCCTTCTTACCTAATCGACCATCATCAATTAACTTATCAAAGGCTTCGGGTGGCGCAAATCGTTCGCCTAACTCTGCTTGCAAAATAGGACCGATTTTAGCACCAACATCAATACCAACTTCATCAAGTAACTGCATAGGGCCAACTGGAAACCCTGCATTTACTAACGCACGATCTAATTTATCTATCGGCTCGCCCGCTAATAATAAAATAGCCGCTTCATTCATGTATGGCGCTAAAATACGATTAACATAAAATCCTGCTTTATCTTTAACAACAATTGGTGTTTTACCTTGTTTTTTAGCAAGGGCTACTGTTGTTGAAATCACTTGTTCAGAGGACCCTTCATGGGGAATGATTTCAGCCAGTGGCATTTTGTCTACGGGTGAAAAATAATGTAAGCCAATAACATTTTCTGCACGCGTTGCTTTTGCGGCAATCTGCCCAATAGGTAAGCTTGAAGTATTGCTGGCAAAAATGGTTGAAGAAGCACAGTGTTGTTCAATGTCTTGCACCATGCTTTGCTTTAACGCAAGATCTTCAAAAACCGCTTCAATAACAACATCCACATCATGAAAACCAGAATAATCCGTCGTACCTGTCATCATTGCCATTTGCTTTTGCATTTCGCTTTTACGCATAAAGCGGCGTTTCACTTTTTTATTTAATAAGTCATAACCATATTTGAATGCGTTTTTCAGACCTTGATCACCAATATCTTTAATACGTACCGGCAATTTAGCTTTCGTTGCAGTGACAAATGCAATCCCGCCGCCCATAAGACCACCACCAAGCACAGCTACTTTTTTTATTGTACTTGGTTCTACTCCTGCGACACCTTGCTCTTTCTTCATCTCGGTAGTGGCAAAAAATATTTGTCGTAATTGATACGACTCAGGTGTCATCACTAATTCGCCGAACAGGTCAGCCTCTAATTGAAACCCTTTCGCCGGAGATTGTTCTACGCCCATTTTTACACATTTTATAATGTTTAATGGTGCGGGATAATTACCTTTTGTTTTTTTATTTACCGTTTTAATGGCTTGATCAAATAACACTTTACGGCCAATAGGTGTTTTTTCAAGCGCCTTACCTACAAGGTTTAATTTTACTGGTTTATAATGGTTTTTACCTGCTCTTATTTTTCCAGACAGTACCATTTTTTCGGCAACATCAATCAACACTGTATTTGGCACAACATCATCAACTAACCCTGCTTTTAATGCTTGTTTCGCGCGTAATTGTTTACCTGTCAGCATCATATCTAACGCTTTTTGAATACCGACTAGCTTAGGCAATCTTTGTGTACCGCCACTTCCTGGTAACAAACCTAATTGTACCTCAGGTAAACCAAGTGCTGTTTTAGGATTATCTGAACAAACTCTTGCATGACAGGCCATCGCAAGTTCTAAGCCGCCACCTAAGCAAGCCCCATTAATTGCTGCTACCACAGGAATATCGAGGGAGGCTAATTGATCAAAAACCATTTGTCCTTGTCTGGATAGCGTTGTCGCTTCTTCTGCTGTTTTACAGCTTGCTAGCATGTTTATATCAGCGCCAGCAACAAAGGAATCTTTTTTGCCACTGCAAAGCACAACCCCAAGCAACGAGGTATTCGCTTTAATTTCTTGTAAAATTGTCGCAATTTCGTCTGCAAATGCTGACTTTAATGTGTTCATCGACTCGTCAGGCACATCCATCACTAAATGGGCAACATTATTGTCTTGAATCGATAAAGTAAACGTTGTTGTATCTGTCATTATTCTGTCTCCAACACCATTGCTGCGCCTAAGCCACCTGCAGCACAGGCGGTTGTCAAACCAACTCCACCACCTCTGCGACGTAACTCGTTAAGCACCTGAGTAATTAATCGGGTTCCTGTCGCCGCAAAAGGATGGCCGTATGCCAATGAACCGCCCATGACATTAAAAATGTCCATATCAATTTCACCAATTGCTTTGTCACGACCTAAATGCGTTTGTGCGAATGTCTTACTGCCAAACATTTTAACATTCGCTAACGCTTGCGCGGCAAAAGCTTCATGCATTTCTATCAAGTCTAAGTCTTTTAATTCCATGCCCGCGCGTTTAAGTGCGATAGGTGTTGCAAAACTTGGCCCCATCAGCATATCTTCCCACACATCGATGGCAGCAAAACCAAAGCTACGAATATAACCTAGCGGTTCATACCCTAATTCTTTTGCACGACCTTCTCGCATTAATAAAATAGCTGATGCGCCATCAGTCAATGCTGTACTGTTAGCAGCTGTAACCGTGCCATGTTTACGATCAAATACAGGGCGTAATTTTGCATAACTTGCTAGATCTGAATTTTCTCTAATGCAATTATCTTTATCTATATAGTGCTTGTAAGGTTCAACATGTGCGGTCATCACCTCATTAGCAAGTTTACCGTCTTTCCAAGATTGAGTAGCTAATTCATGCGAGCGATGAGCTAGTGCATCTTGATCTTCACGAGTAATACCGTAAGTTTTTGCCATTTGTTCAGCGGTTTGCCCCATTGAAAGCCCCGTTGAGTATTCAGCAACCGCTGGCGGCACTGGCAATAAATCTTTGAAACGAAGGGTTTTCAATAAAGATAATTTCTGGCCCAATGTTTTAGTCTTACTCAAATCAAGTAACGTTCTCGCGAATTTTTTTGATACCCCTATCGGCGCTACGGACAATGAATCTGCGCCTCCAGCAACTCCTATGTCCACCACGCCTGAAAGTATCGATTCAGCGACATTAACCGTTGACTGAAAACTTGTCGCACATGCGCGTGATACACTGTAAGCATCAGTATGAACATTCATACCAGTGCCTAAGACAATTTCACGAGCAATATTAGGTGCCTCTGGCATTTGAACCACTTGACCAAAAACTAGTTGGTCGATAAGTTTAGGGTCAATTTCAGTTTTATTGATTAATTCATTAACCACAATTTTCCCAAGATCTAATGCAGGAATCCCGTGAAAAGCAGTTGCTTGTTTCGCGAAAGGTGTTCTCAAACCAGCAACAACGGCAATACGTTCACCTGAAGCTGTTTTTAATGATAATGACATGATGTTTCCTTATTGCAAAGAGGTCTGACCTCTTTATTTTTCAATTCATTCTAACGACATTTACAAGGAATTCAACTCACTATATAGGCTAGTTAACGCATTTATAATATCAAGCTAGTGAGTGTTCTCCCCACAAGTATATGAAATTCTGACGATTATGCTAAAATGATGTCGATAAAAAAACGTTACAATTTAGTAGTAGCTCTTGTTTTTGTATTAGGGAACCATATATCAAAACAAGAGTCTGAAATCTTCAGTAAAAATTCATTAACGAAAAAAGAACAATTATCATGGCTATTGAGTATTTTTCATCGCTTAAAGAACATTTATCCGCACAAATTGTTGGACAAGAAGCATTAGTTGAAAACCTATTGATTGCCTTATTGGCAAACGGACATTTAATCGTTGAAGGGCCTCCTGGGCTAGCAAAAACACGCGCAGTAAATGCTCTAGCGCAAGGCGTAGAAGCAGACTTTCACCGCATTCAATTTACACCTGATTTGCTACCCGCTGATTTAACAGGCACGGATATTTATCGTCCTGAAGATGGCAGTTTTGTTTTTCAATCGGGCCCCTTGTTTAGAAACTTAGTACTGGCCGATGAGATTAACCGAGCGCCGGCAAAAGTTCAATCGGCACTATTAGAGGCCATGGCCGAAGGCCAAATTACCGTTGGTAAAAACACCTATAAACTGCCAGATTTATTTCTCGTTATGGCTACACAAAACCCTATTGAGCAAGAAGGAACGTACCCACTTCCTGAAGCACAGTTAGATCGGTTTCTTATGCACTTAGAAATTGACTACCCTGATGCACAAAGTGAGCTTGAGATTTTAAAAATCAATCGTGGTGAAGCGTTAAATAAACCCGTAGAAAAGATCAGCCAAATTTCACAAGCAGATATTTTTGCTGCAAGAGAACAACTACTGCAAATACATATGTCTCCTGCGATTGAAACATATATCGTCGATTTAATTATGGCAACGCGCCAACCGGAAAAGTACGACGATAAATTAAAACAATGGTTAGCCTATGGTGCTAGTCCACGAGCTACCATTGCATTAGATCGTTGCGCCAGAGCACGCGCTTGGCTACACGGACGAGATTTTGTCGGGCCAGATGACGTTCAAGCTGTTGTTCATAATGTATTACGCCATAGACTTCTACTGACCTATCAAGCGGAAGCAGAAGGGATTACGACGAATGATCTGCTAGATCATATTCTTACTCAGGTAGCTGTGGGTTAATTATTGTTACATGTGGTTTAAGTCTAAAACACCAACAGCGACCTTTGATCCTAGCCAGCAATTAGCCAGTTTAATGGCTAACGGTGTATCTATTACGATCAATGAGCTGCTTCAATACCAAAATAAAGCTTCGCTTATTAATCTTACGGCAAATAAAAACTTACACGGACAATTAGCGGGTAACTATTTAGCTCGCACTAAAGGTCGTGGTATGGAATTTGATGAAGTAAGGCATTATCAAACAGGCGATGATATTCGCACCATAGATTGGCGTGTCACTGCTCGAACGGGTGAAACACATACCAAATTATTTCGTGAAGAAATAGAGCGCCCTGTGATTGTGGCAACTGATTTAAGCAGTAATATGTTGTTTGGCAGTAAGTTATTGTTCAAATCTGTTCAGGCTGCGCATTTAGCCGCGTTATTGGCATGGCATACCAAACAACGCGGTGATCGTTTTGGCGGTATTGTGTTTAACGAATCCTCTCATACCGAATTGAAACCACGAAGCAGACAGCAAGGCGTGTTACATTACCTTCATGCCTTAACGACATGTCATCAACAATCAAGCTTGTTATTGGCACAAGATAGTCCAGATGTTGACGAAAAAACACATGCATTCGCGCAAAACTGTTTACGATTAAGACAGGTTTCTCGCCCGGGCAGTTTAGTGTATTTTATTACCGATGGTCACCATACATCAGATGAAGCTATACGGCACTTAGCCAATATTAACCGCCATTGTGAATTAGTAGTTTGCTTGATCTCAGATCCACTTGAACACCAGTTGCCTTCGGTAAAAACAAAAGTAAATGTCAGTATTACTGACGGACAGCATAAACAACAATTAACCCTAGGCGATCAAAACACAGCAGCGGAATATGCAGCGCATGCTCAATCGCTGATCTCTGAAAAAGAAGCCCTACTTGAGAAAGCAGGTGCTCGTTTGTTGCATTTTTGTGCCGGACAATCATTAGAACAACAAATCAAAAACGGAGTTGCACCATGGATCCGTTAGCCCAATTAAAAGACATTCATTTACCAGAGCAAGTCCATCAATGGCCTGTTGCAATGGGATGGTGGCTGCTATTAACAGCGCTCGTTATCTTGTTAATTATTGTCATGATTAAAATCGTGCAAAAAAGAAAACTGCTTGCTGATAAAAAACAAGCGATGACGTTACTCAACTCAACAGACATGAATGCAGAGCAAATTATTGCAACACTAAAGTGGCTTTCTATGCGTTACTTTCAACGAGGCCATGTTGCGAAGCTTCATGGTAAAGCGTTTGCCAATTTTTTAATTTCAGTTATGCCAGAGAAAAAACAAGCATTAATTGCTGAAAACTTGCCAGAACTGTTAATAGCGCACTATCGCAACGCAAATGATGAAGAAGCATTAAATGAACTGAAACAACAAGCGATATTATGGATAAACTGTGCATTACCGCCCAAAGCAGAATCTAAACCAACGCAACTGGAGCCTGCTCAATGATCGAATTAGCATTGCCTTGGGTGTTATTAGCACTGCCTTTGCCATTAATCGTGTATTTTCTACCCGCAACCGCAAGCAATGAAGCTGCGCCACTGAAAATGCCGGTTTTAGTCTCTTCAAGCACACCTAAAACCTTATTAGGTAACCAGAAGAAAACACCTATATCATTGCTGGCATTGTTATGGATTTTACTGGTAGTTTCAGCGAGTCAACCACAGTGGTTAGGCGAGCCTGTAAATATTCCCACTGAAGGACGAGAACTTATGGTTGCCGTCGACCTGTCTGGCAGTATGCAAGTGGAAGACATGAGCTTAAATGGCGCAACCGTTAATCGCCTTGATATGTTAAAAGTACTATTAGGAGACTTTATTGATCGCAGAGTTGGTGATCGCATCGGTTTGATCTTATTCGGTGATGACGCCTATATGCAAACGCCCATGACTTTTGATAGAAAAACCGTCAAACAGATGCTCGATGAAACGGTACTAGGTTTGGTTGGTAAGCAAACTGCAATTGGTGATGCTATTGCGCTTTCCGTTAAACGTTTTGCCGAAAAGAAAGATTCAAACCGCGTTCTCTTGTTATTAACTGACGGTCAAAACACCGCGGGTAAAATATTACCTGAACAAGCACTAGAATTAGCTGTTGCGAAAAACGTGACGATTTATTCTGTTGGTATTGGTGCTGATGTGATGATCCAACGTTCGTTATTTGGTAAACGCCGCGTAAATCCATCAAGTGAGTTAGATGAAGAAACATTAACTAAGCTTGCTGTAGATACCGGTGGTAAATACTTCCGCGCACGAAGCAGTGAAGACATGGAAGAAATCTATCAATTACTCGATCAACTAGAGCCTGTTGAGCAAGAACAGCAACAAATGCGACCATTAACCGCCCTGTTTTATTACCCTTTAGCATTTGCTGCTATTATCGTTTTTAGTTACATTTTATGGTTAAATATTTCAATATATCGACCAATAGGAAAATCAAAAAATACACAAGTAGTAGGTGATAATAATGGCTGATTTTCACTTCATTCGACCTTGGTGGTTGTTAGCTACCGTAGGGTTAATTATTACCCTTTATTTACTGAAAAAACATAATGTTAATCAATCGGGTTGGCAAAAATTAATTCCTAAACATTTAGCAAATGTACTCATCGAAGGCAAACAGAGTGCAAAGGGATTATCGTTAACTATTCCCTTTTTAATAGGATTATTAGCGATCGTGGCACTTGCTGGCCCAACCTGGAAAAAATTACCCCAGCCTGTATATCAATTGGCACGTGGTTCGGTGTTAATTATGGATATGTCGTATTCAATGTATGCAACTGATATATCCCCTAATAGGTTAACCAGAGCTCGCTACAAAGCCATAGACTTATTAGAAAAATTGAACGAAGGTGAAATAGGCTTAATCGCTTATGCAGGCGATGCTTTTACCATTAGTCCATTAACAGAAGATATTAACAACATTGAATTACTGTTACCGTCTTTAAGTCCAGATCTTATGCCTGCTCTTGGTAGTAACCCATATGCAGCTTTGGCTTTAGCCAGCGATATGTTAAAAAATGCTGGTCATGTTGAAGGCGATGTCTATTGGTTTACTGACGGCATTGATCAAGAAGATGTACAAGATCTCACGAATTGGGTCAGAGAAAACCCATATCGTTTAAATATAATGGGGATCGGAACCACAGCAGGTGCGCCAATAAAATTACCGAATGGTCAATTACTCAAAGATGACAGTGGTGCGATTGTGGTACCCAAGTTATCAGAAAACTTATTATCCACCGTTGCAGCACAAGGCAAAGGACAATATGCTCGCATGGTAAACAGTAATCAAGATATTGACACCATTGTATTACCGCCAATAAAGCACGATGCAGAAAGTAACAATGAAAGTTCACAAACCGGCGATCAATGGCAAGAGTTTGGACCTTACCTAGTGTTATTAATGTTACCTTTAGTTTTGCTATATTTCCGTCGTGGAAAACTACTTACCCTAGTACCTATTTTATTCTTAATGACACCAAGCAAGCCCGTTTATGCTGACTTCTGGCAGAATTTATGGCAAACGAAAGATCAACAAGGTCAAGCCTTATACAACGCTAAAGATTATGAAAAAGCTGCCAATACTTTTGAAGATCCAATGTGGCAAGGCAGTGCACATTACCAGGCGGGTAACTATCAAGCAGCACTTGACGCTTTTTCAAAGGGTCATGACGCCGATGCTTTATTCAATCAAGGAAACGCACTGGCTAAATTACAACAATTCGACGAGGCACTTGCTGCCTACGATAAAGCGTTAGAGTTAAACCCAGAGCTACAAGACGCCAAAGAAAATAAAGCGTTGGTAGAACAATTAAAACAGCAACAAGAACAACAACAAAATCAAGATAATCAACAGAATAAAGATCAAAATCAACAAGAAGAAAATAACGAACAACAAAGCGATCAAAACCAACAACAAGAACAAGAAAAAAATCAGCAGCAAAGTGAAGACCAACAAGAGCAAAATAAAGAACAGCAACAACAGGCAGCTCAAGACCAGCAAAAAGAGCAAGAACAAGAGCAAAATCCTGAACAAGAAAATCAAGCCCAAGAAAAGCCTGAGCAGCAACCCGAGCAGCAACAGGAACAACAAGCTAAGGCAGCTAAAGCCCAACAAGAACAAGAAATGGAGCAAAAGCATCAGCAACTGTTAAATAAAGTCACTGATGATCCTTACTTATTATTGCGTAATAAAATGCAGTTGGAATATCAAAAACGTCGTCAAAATAGAACCAGCGTAGGAGCACAGAAAAAGTGGTAAAAGTTTTAACCGCCCTTTTAACGTTATTTATTACAGTAAATGCGTACGCGTTAACTGAAGTTACTGCAACTATCGACAAAAACCCAGTGATTGTTAATGAGTCATTCGTATTAACGGTAGTCGCAAATGATGATGTTGACACGAACGCTTTAGATACATCAGCGTTGATGCAAGATTTTATCGTAGGCCGTACCTCAGTTAGTTCGCAAACGAGCATGGTAAACTTTAAAACAACTCGCACCACCCGTTGGACGACAGTATTAATTGCCAGAAAGGCAGGAAATTACACGATTCCACCACTAACAGTGGATGGCGTAACCACCAAACCAATAGACGTAAAAGTCATTAACGCAAGCGAAAACAATACCGACACACAGCAAACGTTGTTTATCACAACGGATATTTCTGCAAAAGATGTCTATGTTCAACAACAATTAACGTTGACCATTAAGTTACATTTCGCTGCGGAATTAAAAAGAGGCAGCCTAACAGAACCCGAACTTGAAGGCGCAAATATCACTCAAGTAGGTAAAGACAAGGAAGGTGAAACAATCATCAATGGCATTCGTTATCGAGTTATTGAACGAACCTATGCTATTAGCCCGCAAAAAAGCGGTGAATTTACGTTAAAATCACCAGTATTTTCAGGCGAAATCATGGTGCCTTCAACGCGTAGAAATAGCTTTTTAAGCTTTGCAGAAACGAAACCTGTCAGTGTCATCGGAGAAGAAATCCCCATTAACGTTAAGGCGATTCCGACAAACTATCAAGGTACATGGTTACCTAGCGAGTTATTATCCATTCACCAAGAATGGCAGCCAAAAGTTACGGAGTTTAAAGTCGGTGAACCCATTACACGGGTGATCACATTAACCGCTGCGGGGCTATCAGAAGAACAGTTACCAGAATTAGAAATGTCATTACCTGCAGGATTGAAGGTATACCCAGATCAAGCTGAACTACACACGGGCATGAATAACAATCGATTAGTCAGTCAAAAAGTACGGAACTTTGCCATCGTTGCCAATAAACCCGGAAACTACCAATTGCCTGAAATAGTTATCCCTTGGTGGAACACCGTGACCAATGAATATCAAGAAGCAGTCATTCCAGCACAAATTATTACCATAGCGGCGAATACTGAACAACCTGAGTTTGTTTTACCACCAAACGAAGCACAAATAACGCCAACACAAACCCCGATTGAAAAAACAGTATACGTAGAAAAAGCCTCTATACTTCAATGGGTATTTCTCGCATTGTGGCTGTTAACATTATTGGCATGGTTGATTACGTATCAAAAACAAAAAAGTACGCAAAAAACAGCGGTTGTATCCAAGGTAAATGATCACTACTTAGCACTTTTAGCGGCCTGTAAAAAACATAATAGCGAACAAGTTTTTACCCATTTACTGCCTTGGTATAACAGTTTAAATCTACAATCAGTTTCTACTATTAGTCAGTTACTAGCATCAACAAATAATCAACCGCTTATCGCTGCCATTGAAGAACTGCAACTTGCAAAATATGGACAAGCCCCCATTGCATGGCAGGGTGACAATCTAGCGAAAGCAATCCAGCAAGTAAATAAAACCCAAAGTACACAACAACAGAACAATGGTTTTCAACTTAACCCATAAGCTTAGTTGTGCATTAGCGGTCAATGTTAAAATGAGAAAGCAGCGAAGAGATGCCCTCTAACTGCTTTCTTTACTTCGTACATACAGCCCTCTCCAAATACCCTATAATTAGAGCAACGCAAAACAACGTATAAATTTTTTCTTATTAAGAAATTTAATTCGTTATGCTCAGGTCTATAACACCATGGCGACAAAACAAGTTAGATATGAAGCACTCGTGAAGGCATTACATGGCGATCTTTATCGTTATGCCTTTTGGCTCACACATGACCGTCAAGTGTCAGAAGATTTAGTGCAAGAAACCTTTTTACGTGCATGGCGAGCATTAGATTCATTAAAAGATGAAAAAGCGGCGAAGTCATGGTTAATTACTATTTTACGTAGAGAAAACGCAAGACGTTTCGAACGTAAAAGATTTGAGATGAGTGAGTATGAAGAAGCAACAATACAAGATGTAAAATCCACTAACGCTGAACAAGAAATTGAAAATCAATGGCTAAGAGATAAAATTGCTAAAATGCCTGAAGAATATAGAGAGCCTCTGGTACTGCAAGTGATCGGCGGCTTTAGCGGTGAAGAAATCGCAACCATGTTATCTCTTAATAAAAATACCGTGATGACTCGGCTATTTCGCGCGAGAAATCAATTAAAAGACGCACTAGAAGACGAACCAATTATGCGAGGTTTCCAAAATGGATGATTTGCAATTTAGACGTGAAATTTATGCAGATCCCAAATCCAATTCGCCTGAAATACTTAAGGCGAAGAATACAGATCCTGCAAAATTAAAATTTGCACAAGAAGTAGAGGCACTCGATGATAAAATCTCAAATGCGCTTAATATTCCTGTGCCTGATGACCTTTGTCAAACATTGATCTTACGTCAATCATTGGCAAGTCATCAGCAACAAAAACGCAAGAAGTATATTAGAGTAGCGCTTGCTGCTTCCATCACCTTGGCAATTGGCCTAACAGTTAATCAATTGCAGTTTTCTCATGCTTATGACTCGGTTGGTGATTACGCTATTGCTCACGTTAATCATGAAGCAAAATACTTCTCTAACAGTATAGAAGCTAATATTCCCTTAGGCGCACTTAACAAAAAAATGGCATCATTTAACGGAAGCTTTACCGATTCAATGGGAGACTTATTAATGGCAGAATTTTGCCGATTTGACGGTATAAAAAGCTTACATATGGTATTTCGAGGCAAAAATAGCCCCGTGAATATTTTTGTCGTACCTCAAAGTAAACATTTATCCTATAAAACCGTTTTTGATAATCATCAATACAACGGCATAGTTAGCAGCACTAATGATAGCCACATAATTGTTGTTGGGGATAAAGCTGAGCCGTTAAAGCAATGGCAGCTAAAATTACAAAATCAGTTACGATGGTTTTCATAATCGAAACACCACAATATTGTTAAGACATCAGAATTAATAAATTAAGGCCTGTTGATCTTTCGCGTTTATTTTTGCAGCCGTTTATTGGTATTTAGACAAGGCATTGCGATTAATGTGTGGTTATTCCACATGAAAAAGCAATAACGACGTATAAATAACAAAAAACGCTGCCCTTTGGGTTCAGCTAATTACCATTGAAACGAGCCAACTTCCACTAAACACTCTGATTCCATTATTAATGCTAGTTAAATGCTTCACTGTCGTTTAACATAACAATCATTCCCTCAATATAAATTACGAATAAAACTGCTAACGTAGTTTTACTAGAGCGTGTTGATCTTTCATGTTTACTTTTGCCGCAATTTTTTTGGTATTTATACAAGGCAACACTTGCGCCATGTAGTTATTCTACTCCAGTCAAGCGTTAACACAGTAGAAATGCCAAACAGATACAGCCCGAAGGGTTCAACTAAACGCCTCCTGCTCTTTGTTACTTGAATTAACCATAGAATGACTATGCAATAATCCAAGTGCCGCGATCAGAAGGCGTTTAAATTGAACAAAACTTAAACAGCAAGGATCAACACGCTCTAATTAAGTACAATATACTTCCCTATTTCATCGAATTAAAATAAAAATGATGAAATTCAACGGTAATTCTCCTATATTCGTAGTAAATAAGTGTGCAGGAAACTTTATGTATTTTTACGCAGCTCGCCAACCCATCTTAGATAAAGAAAAGCAATTGTTTGCTTACGAGTTACTTTTTCGTGACAACATCAACAATGTTTTCCCTGATATCGATGGTGATGAAGCTACCAGCAAGATGATTGATGCTAGTAAATTCAACATGGGGATCAGCGAATTTACAGGCAAAAAACCTGCGTTTATTAATTTTACATTGGAAACACTCAGCAAAGGCCTTCCGGAAATGCTAACGCCGGAAGAAATCGTTGTTGAAATATTAGAAACCGTTAAACCAGGGAAAAAACTGTTAGCACTTTGTCAGTCTTTATTTGAAAAAGGTTACACCCTTGCATTAGATGATTATGAGCATCAAAATGTTTGGGCCCATTTTTACCCGTTTATAAAGATCATTAAAATTGATTGGCAAACCACAAGTATTGAACAAATTAAGCAGATAAAAGTGGCGATTTCAGCCCATGACCATATCCAATTACTCGCTGAAAAAGTCGAGACACACGAAGAATATCATCAAGCACAAGAGCTTGGTTTTGAACTCTTCCAAGGTTTTTTCTTTGCTAAGCCAGAGATGATAAAAACAAAGTCTTTATCGCCCTCTCAAATGGCAATGGCGGAATTATTATATGAAACATCTAAACCCGAATTAGATCTAGGCGCAATCACCAATGTATTTGAACGTGATGTTACCCTATCTTATAAACTATTACGTTATGCGAACTCTGCTATTTTTAAACGACGTAATGAAATCTCAACCATTAAACAAGCGCTGGTTACGTTAGGGTCTGGCGAACTTAAACGTTTTTTAGGGCTTTTATTTGCCACTAATATCAATCCTGATAAACCTAATGAGTTGATCAACGCAGCCATGACGCGGGCAAAATTTTGCGAAACGATATCAAAAGATATAAATGCTCCTATAGACACCTCTATTGCCTTCTTAACGGGCTTATTATCATTAATTGATGCGATACTTGATGAAGAGCTTTCAAGCATTATGGACAAGCTACCATTAGCGCAAGAGATAAAAGATGCGCTGATCACCAAAAAAGGTGTACTTGCAGCGTTAGTGATCCTTGTTGAGCAAATTGAACACGCCGACTGGGAAAAAACCAATAAAGTCATGGAAAAACTAGGCTTAAAAAAAGAGCCTGTTTTAGAAAGTTATAATGATGCTATTGCTTGGGCTGATGAACAATGTCAATTATCGACATAATACATCATTCGCCCATAAAGTTAAAAAAGCCGCAAAGCGGCTTTTTTAGTTTGTGTACCCTTCAGGGTTCGTAGACTGCCAACGCCAAGTATCTTCTAGCATTTCAGTTAAATTTCGCTCTGCTTTCCAATCTAGCACCTCTTTAGCCAACGCTGCATTCGCATATACTGTTGCAATATCCCCTGCACGTCGAGAAGCAACCTTATAAGGGACTTCCTTACCACTAATATGGCTAAACCCATTAACTATTTCTAAAACTGAGGTACCGTTACCAGTGCCAAGATTTATTGCTTGGCAACCAGAGTGAGTTGATAACGCTTCCAACGCTTTAATATGCCCTAACGCCAAATCAACCACATGAATATAGTCACGAACACCTGTTCCATCAGGTGTGTCATAATCGTCACCAAACACTTGTAATTGTGCTAAACGACCAATCGCTACCTGAGAAACATAAGGAAGTAAATTATTGGGAATATCGTTAGGATCTTCGCCAATAAGCCCTGATTGATGTGCACCAATAGGGTTAAAATATCGTAAATTTATAATCGACCAATCCGCGTCGCTTTTGGCTAAATCAAATAAAATTTCTTCGATCATTAACTTAGTGCGACCATAAGGGTTTGTCGCTGAAGTAGGCATTGCTTCATCAAGCGGTGATACATTATTTTCACCATAAACGGTTGCAGAAGAACTAAACACCAACTTTTTAACGTTATGAGCAGCCATCACTTCGAATAACACCACTGAACCTGTTACATTATTATGGTAATAACTCAGTGGAATCTCATTAGACTCACCAACGGCTTTTAGCCCAGCAAAATGTACAACTGCTTCAGGTTTATACGTCGAGAAAACATCATTTAAGGCATTGCGATCGCATATATCAGCTTTGACAAATTGCGGTACTTTACCGGTAATTTTTTCGATACGAGATAAAACGAGTTCCGAAGAATTAACTAAATTATCAACAATAACAACATCATGTCCTAAAGATAATAATTCAACAACTGTATGGCTGCCAATATAGCCCGTACCACCTGTAATTAATAACTTCATTACTTCCCCTTTGTATAAAAGTCTATATTTTAACGATAATAATCGCTAATTGCTGTGACAAACGCGTTAACGTTTTCCGCTGCTAACTGATTAATACCTGCTGCAGCCGCTCTACCGCCACCAGTTGCAAAACGTGCGCAAATATCACCAGCACCTTGTTTGTTAGTTAATGGCGCTCTTAAGCTTACAGTATACGTGTGATCGAGGTTAAGGGTAAACACAGCATGCGCCTTATTAGGTGTTTTATTCGCAAGTTCATTGCCTAATACACCACTTACACGTCTGGACCAAGGCTCATCAGGTAACTCTATAACTTTACAGACGTCATTCTCAGCCAATACTTTTGCCTGTTCAGCATTCGCCATGTCTTGATGATAAGCTTGCTCTAATTGAGAAAAAACAGAACCTGGTTGGTTAATAATATCGAAAGGGTTTGAATATTTTACCAATTCTCTAAACAGCTGTTCAGGCGTAAAATGCAAATCTTCGAGTGAACTACCATAGCCATTATAATTTATATAAATACCGAAACGCTTTAATTGGTCACGTTCATTGGTTGAAAGGTTAAGTTCATCTGACAACGCTTGTGCAGCCTCTAGCATATTATCACCGTAAGCAGCGGTAATCGCCCACAATGGAAATTGCTGATTCAAATACTGATTAACAATTAACGCCGTACAAGTATTTGCGTCAGTATCGATATGCGCAGATAAGTTATCGGATGTTGGAATTGAGCTAGGACGATGATGATCAGCATAAAAAACGGTTACATTGTTTGCTAGCAATTCATTCAGAGCTTCAATGTTTTTTTCCATCGAAATATCTAAAGCCGTTACTGAATGAGCTTTTGCAACATCAACATGTTTTAACAAACTAATATCGCGTTTAACACCTGTGATTAAGGTACTTTCTTTAGGATTGGCTAAACGTAGTTGTACTAATGAAATAATACCATCGGCATCGCCATTAAAAATATCGTAATGCATTATGAACCTGTTGAAATATAATGGTTGTCTTCTAAAAATTGTACAACTTGTTGGGCACATTCAACGATTGTCAATTCTGCCGTTTTAATATGTATTTCTGGTGCCGAAGGGATATCATAATCAGAATCAATACCGGTAAAGTCTTTTATTTCTCCGGCACGGGCTTTTTTATACAAGCCTTTTGGATCACGTTGCTCACAGACACTAATCGGCGTATCAATATACACTTCTAAGAACTCACCCGTTGCTAGTTTTTCACGTGCCATTTTTCTGTCTGACGCAAAAGGTGAAATAAACGCAGTAGAGACAATTAGCCCCGCATCAACAAACAATTTTGATACTTCACTAATCCGGCGAATATTTTCGATACGATCTTCATCACTAAACGATAAATCACCATTCAAGCCATGTCGTACATTATCACCATCAAGCAAATACGTATGACATTGACGTTCAAAAAGCAACGCATCCACTGCATTTGCAACCGTAGATTTTCCTGACCCGCTTAAACCGGTATACCATAATAAACAAGGACGTTGTTTTTTAATATTAGCCCGTTGTACCTTATTAATTTGTTGTTGATGCCAAACGGTATTTTCAGTTTTCATTTAGAGGTATCTCACGTTAAAAAGGAAAGAAAGTAGGTAACAAAGTTAACACGACAATCGAATAAGCCAATGAAACCGGCACGCCAAATTTCACCACATCAAGCAACTTATAATTACCCGCATTGTAAACCATAACATTGGTTTGGTAGCCAAAGGGACTAATGAAGCTACCACTTGCGGCAAAAGCAACAGCTAATACGAAGGGTAATGGACTAACTCCTAAACCTAATGCAATATTATACGCAATAGGAAAAATAAGCGCAGCTGCGGCACTGTTTGTCACTAGCTCTGTAATTAGTAGTGTAACCACAAAAATCACAATCAACGTGATATAAGCGCTTTGCCCAGCAAGTAAATGCTCAATATAATTTGCTAATAATAACGCCACACCACTTGATTCAAGTGCTTTAGCTAAAGTAAGCGCCCCTAACACTATCATCCAAATTTCCAGTGGAAAGCGTCGTTTTATTTCATTCACCGTTAAGCAACCCGTAAAAACCAACAACGCGATATAAAACATCAATACTTTTAATAAAGATACTTCTGTTAGTACTGACGCCATAACCGCAGCGATAAAACCAAAAACGGTTAACGAATCACGCCAACCAGAAAGCATATTATCGGGTTGGTGCCCCGATAAGATGTAAAAGTTCTTACTTAAGTTAGTACGTGTACTAAAGTCATTCCCCACGGCTAATACAAGAAAGTCGCCAGGTTGAATAATCAATGATCCTAATTTACCTGAAAGCGCCGCACCTTCACGACGAACGGCCACTACAGCAGCATCAAATCTGGCACGAAAGCCCGCTCTTTTTAACGTTTTACCAACCACGGCTGAATCAGGTTTAATTAACACTTCAGTCAAATTATCTCTGAGTAAACCATCTTGCTCGGCAAATAACGTTAAGCCATCAAATTGCTGTAACACCTTAACTTTCGACACATCGCCAGTAAAAATAAGTTTATCACCGCGTAATATAACTTCATCAGGTGCCACCGGAGATATCAGCCTGCCATTACGAATCACTTCGACTAAAAATAATGTATCTAAACTTCGTAAACCATTTTCTTCAACGGTTTGACCTATCATTTTAGAGTCGTTACTAACACGTGCTTCTAGTAAATAATCTGGGTTTTTAAGTTGTTCAACTTCCATATCAGGCAAAGAGTGCTGTCTTAATAAAATTAAGGCTAAACAAATGATTAACGCAACGATACCTATCGGGGTAAAATCAAAAAAGCCAAGGCCGTCACTCCCCTGCTCAATCAGCATGGTATTAACGATTAAATTTGTTGAGGTACCAACTAAGGTAAGCGTACCACCTAAAATTGCTGCAAATGATAACGGTAGTAAAAGTTTCCCAGGGTTAATCACACGATTAGTTTTAATGGTAGAAATAAGTGCAGCAACAACGGCAGTGTTATTCATAAACGCAGATGCAATTGCAGTATAGACAAGGGTTTTTACTGTAGAGATAAACGGCTTACCGTTGATCATCACAGCTGAAAGGCGGCGTAGAATACTGGTGCGTTCAAAAGAAAATGACGCCAACACCAATAATATTAACGTCACTAAACCTGGGTTTACGGCATTGGCTAATACATCATCTGTTTCAACAAAAGAAAAACCTAAACATGTGATCATTGCCAAGGCAAAAACACGCTCAGGCACGCGCTGATACTTTATCAGCCCAGCAAAGGTTAAACAGAAAAGAGCAATCAATGCCCATTGTGATGCTACCATTTAATGTTTGTCCTTTAGCAGCAAATGATATGAAATATTTATCAGCTGCTTAACATATATGCAAGTGAAGTCTATGCGTTAAGCAACTAATATCAATAAAAGTAATTAGGCGTTACTTTAGGAGTTTAGCAATATCACGGGCACCCCAATGTGGGAAATGCTTACGTACTAAGGCGTTAAACTCCTTTTCAAATTCACTAAATTGATGATCATCTGTTGATTCTGCAGCCCCAGTGATCATACCTGCGCCTACGGTGATATTACTTAATCGATCAATGATAATGAATGCACCTGTAGCACGGTTTTCAAGGTATGGGTCAAAATGCAACGACTCAGCCACAGAGAAGCTAACCGAACCAATTTCATTTAGCGTTAGTTGACTGACTGGGGTAGTTTCCATGGTATTTACATTAATTTTATGTACGATGTTAGACACATGACCTGTGGTGAGCTTGCTGCCATGTTTAATGTAATATTCACGGCCCGTTTCAAGTTCGTCTTCATGCATCCAAACAACAGAAGCATTAAATTCTTTCGAGGTTAAAGGAACCGCGCCTTTACGAACGATCATTTCACCACGGCTGATATCAATTTCGTCTTCTAGGGTCAACGTAACCGCTTCCCCTTTATCGGCCCGTTCTAGATCTCCATCAAAAGTAACAATTGATTTAATACGAGATTGTTTTCCTGATGGCAATGCAACGATTTCATCACCAACCCTAATGTGACCTGAACCAACAGTACCTGAAAAGCCCCTGAAATTTAAATTAGGACGGTTTACATATTGCACTTGGAATCTGAACTCAGTACAGGTGTCGTTATTTTCAACATTAACGGTATTTAAAAGCTTCATTAATGTAGCACCTGGGTACCACGACATATGCTCGCTTTCTTCAACAACATTATCGCCACGTAACGCTGAAATAGGCACAAAGCGAACATCAGTGAAAGCGAGTTGATCGGCAAACTCGCGATATTCTTTTTTAATCTCTTGATAACGGTCTTGGCTATAGTCAACCAAGTCCATTTTGTTCACAGCAATTAACACGTGTTTAATACCGAGCAATGAACAAATAAAAGAATGTCGACGTGTTTGAACCTGTACACCATGACGTGCATCAATCAAAATAATCGCTAAATCACAGGTAGACGCACCAGTTGCCATGTTACGCGTATATTGTTCATGACCTGGGGTATCAGCAATGATAAATTTACGCTTATCGGTTGAAAAATAACGATAGGCAACATCAATGGTAATGCCTTGCTCACGTTCAGATTGTAAACCATCCACCAGTAAAGCCAAATCTACCGCTTCACCAGTTGTGCCTGATTTTTTGCTGTCTTTTTCAATCGCCGCAAGTTGGTCTTCAAAAATCATTTTTGAATCATGAAGCAAACGGCCAATTAGCGTACTTTTTCCGTCATCAACACTACCACAAGTTAAAAAGCGCAGTAGTTCTTTATTTTCGTGTTGCTTTAAATAAGCTTGAATATCTTGTTCAATTAATTCTGATTGGTGACTCATCGTTCAGCCCTTAGAAATAGTTAACAGTTAAAATGAAAGTTAGGTTAAAAAATAGTTAGAAATAACCTTCCATTTTCTTTTTCTCCATAGAACCCGCTGAATCATGGTCAATCACACGACCTTGACGTTCAGAGGTTTTTGTTAACAACATTTCTTGAATAATTTCCGGCAAATTTGCCGCTTCTGATTCAACTGCACCAGTTAATGGGTAACAGCCAAGTGTTCTAAAACGAACACTTTTCATTTGTATTTCTTCGCCTTCTTCTAGAGGCATGCGCTCATCATCTACCATGATTAACGTACCGTCGCGTTCCACAACAGGTCGTTTTGCCGATAAATACAACGGCACAATGTCAATACTTTCTAAATAGATATATTGCCAAATATCAAGTTCGGTCCAATTTGATAAAGGAAACACTCGAATGCTCTCACCTTTATCTACTTTACCGTTGTAGACATTCCAAAGCTCAGGGCGTTGACTTTTTGGGTCCCAGCGATGATTTTTATCACGGAACGAATACACACGTTCTTTCGCGCGCGATTTTTCTTCATCGCGACGTGCACCACCAAATGCGGCATCAAAGCCATATTTATCAAGCGCTTGTTTTAACCCTTGCGTTTTCATAATATCAGTGTGTTTTGCACTGCCATGGACAAAAGGATTGATATCCATCGCGATACCATCAGGATTTTGATGTACTAACAATTCAAATCCATAATCTTTCGCCATGCGATCGCGAAAGGCTATCATTTCTTTAAACTTCCATGTGGTATCAACATGCAATAACGGGAATGGTATTTTCCCGGGTGCGAACGCTTTTCTCGCTAAATGTAATAAAACGGCGGAATCTTTACCTACAGAATAAAGCATCACTGGTTTGTCAAATTCAGCGGCAACTTCACGAATAATGTGGATAGACTCTGCTTCAAGCTTTTTTAAATGCGTTTGAATCGTCATTTAACTAATATTCCCTAGCAATTTTAATGACGATAGTTTACTGGATAGCCTTTAAGATATCCATATAAGAAAAAGATTTGTTAGATGATTTAGGAATAAACAAGGGGAGAAGTTATGCATTCACTCCATTAAATTTAAAAATGCATAACTAAACAATCAATTTACTTTATAAGTTGATGTAAGTATTCAGTGAATTCATCACCTATCTGCTGATGTCGCAAACCATATTCCACCATCGCTTTCATATAACCCATTTTAGAGCCGCAATCATGAGATTTCCCTGTCATATGAAAGGCTTCAACCGTTTCTAATTTCATCAAACTTGCGATTGCATCGGTAAGTTGAATTTCATCACCAGCGCCCGGTGGTGTAAATTCTAATAATTGCCAAATGGGTTCTGACAATACATAGCGGCCAACAACGGCTAAATTAGACGGTGCCTCCTCAATCGCTGGTTTTTCAACAACGGCTGTCATCACCGCTGAACCACCTTCATGTAAAACTTCTCCGCCACAATCAACCACCCCATAATGTTGTACTTTTTCTTGTGGTACCGGCTCAACTAAAATTTGGCTATGGCCCGTTTCATTAAAACGCGCTAACATCGCCGCTAAGTTTTCGGTTTTTAAATTCGCAGTTGCGTCATCCAAAATAACATCTGGTAACACGACAACGAAAGGGTTATCACCCACCAAAGGTTTAGCTTTTAAAACCGCATGTCCTAAGCCTTTTGCTTCGCCTTGACGCACATGCATGATGGTAACCCCTTTTGGACAAATAGCTTGAATTTCATCAAGAAGTTGACGTTTTACTCGATTTTCAAGTGTCGTTTCTAATTCAAACGATTTATCAAAATGGTTCTCTATCGAATTTTTAGAAGAGTGAGTCACTAAGACAATTTCTTTAATACCTGCATCAATACATTCATTAACAATATATTGAATAAGCGGTTTATCTACAATTGGTAGCATTTCCTTTGGAATTGCCTTAGTTGCCGGAAGCATACGTGTCCCTAAGCCTGCAACAGGAATGACCGCTTTTGTAATTTTCTTATCCATACCGCCCTCGGAAAAATAGCACTGTAATATTTAATATAAGTGAATACAGTTAAATAATTTCATCAAAGTAGTATTAAAACAAATTATTAGCTTATTAACACCTGAATATAATTAACTTACACGTGAATTTATTCATGTTTCAGTTTTTAAATGCTTTAAATTCGTTCATTTAAATTAAGTAAATAAAAAATAATATATTGTATATTCGGATTCAGAATATCTCCGCTAAACCCTTGGTTTTTAAAGTTACAAACAGAAACTAACCTGTAAACCTTTCAACGCAATATTCAATCCGCTTAGCTGAATTACTTGCGCTTCGAGTTCATCAAAGGTATAAATGCCGCTGATTAACGATAAATTGCGCCTGTTGAATCCATTTATCAATCTTATCTAAATAAACAAGAATAATAATAATGCTCAATACTAGGTGCGCACCTTAGGAAGGAAAATTTATATGACAACGCAAAGCGCTAAGACTTTTTTCGGGCAACCTGAAGGTCTTCAAACACTGTTCTTTACTGAAATGTGGGAACGCATGAGTTACTACGGTATGCGAATGCTGCTAGTACTGTTTATGACCGCAACCTTACAAGAAAATGGCTTAGGTTTAACGGTTGCTTCTGCCGCTGCCATTTATGGTTTATATACCGGTAGTGTCTATTTCATGGGGTTACCTGGAGGTTGGATTTCAGACAGACTCCTAGGTGGTCAAAAGGCCGTATGGTATGGCGGTATTATCATCATGTGTGGCCACATTATTTTGGCCTTCCCTAGTGATAAAACCTTTTTCATCGGTTTAATTGTGGTTATTTTAGGTACAGGCCTATTGAAACCAAATATTGGCGCTATGGTTGGCCAACTTTACTCAGATGAAGATAAACGCCGTGATTCTGGTTATGCCATTTATTACATGGGCATCAATATGGGCTCTGTTTTAGGCTACACCATTTGTGGTTACCTAATGGAAGATCAAGAAAACTTTGGCTGGCATTGGGCATTTGGTGCAGCAGCTGTGGGTATGGCAGTGGGTTTAATACAATACCGCCGTACACTTAATAAATTACACGGTGTGGGTGCAGCGCCCGCAGCGCCTTTAACACCTAAAGGTAGACAAATAAGCTGGGCAGTCATTGGTGCTTTCTTAATTATGCTTGCAACCGTAACTGCTGCTGCCATAACGGGTGCTATCATTATTGAGCCGGTCGCTGTGGCACAATATGTTGCGATCAGCTTTAGTGTGATGTTCGTACTTTACTATGCATCAATTTTCAAGTTCGGTAATTTAACCAAAAATGAAATGAAACGCTTAGGTGCTCTGTTACTAGTGTGTATTGCTTCTGCATGTTTTTGGTCAGGTTTTGAGCAAGCAGGCTCTTCAATGAACTTATTTGCTCGCGATTACACAGATAGAATTGTTGGCAGTTTCGAAGTCCCTACCGGTTGGTTCCAATCGTTAAACGCCATGTTTATCGTATTATTGTCGCCATTTTTTGCGGCGCTGTGGATCAACTTAGGTAAGCGTTTTGTTAGTCCTGCCTATGGTATTAAGTGTGCTATCGGCTTAATGATCATGGCAAGTGGCTTTATTGTGATGTTCTTTGCAGCACAATATGCAGCATCAGGTATGAAAGTAGCGCCTTATTGGTTAGTGGCTACTTACTTCTTACATACAGTAGGTGAATTATGCTTAAGCCCTGTAGCATTAAGTGCCATTAGTAAATTGTCACCGCGTCGCTTTGCTGGCCAAATGATGGGTGTATTCGTGTTAACCTACTCTATCGGTAATATTATTTCTGGTTTATTAGCGGGTAACTTTGATCCAAACCGTATTGATCAATTACCAAACTTATACATTCAAATCAGTTTATTTAGTATCGGTATCGGTATCGTGATTTTATTACTAAGCATTAAATCACGTGTTTGGGAAAACTCAGCTGACGAAGCAGACTCTACCGCACCAACACCAGGTAAAGCTGCAGAAACTATTTAATAATAGCAACATGTTAGCGGTGGTGTTAGCCACCGCTTTTTATATGACATTATTTAACTCTCGCCAAGCAATACGTCAACAGATAAGACGCACCCGTCAGATGTTATCTTCAGAGTCGCAAACTGAAGCCTCTTTATCATTAGTTAACCAACTAAAGCACATTGCTATAATCGCAAAGGCCAAATCTGTAGCTATTTATCATACAAATGACGGTGAACTTAACACTACCCCTTTTATACATTGGTGCTGGCAACAAAACATACAAACTTATCTTCCTGTGCTTCATCCTTTTAACAAAGGGCAGCTGCTATTTTTACACTACTGTGCATCGACAGCAATGACCCAAAATAAGTACGGCATTCTAGAACCCCAATTAGATGTTAGACATGTTTGTCCGGTACGTAAGCTTGATATCATTTTTACCCCTCTAGTGGCATTTGATGAAACAGGTGCCCGTTTAGGTATGGGGGGCGGTTATTACGATCGAACGCTAGCAAATTTAGTTACTACCCCCCCCGTTATTATGGGATTAGCACATGACTGCCAAAAAATTTCCGCTATTCCAATAGAAACATGGGATGTGCCACTGCCACATATTGTTACTCCCTCTAAACATTATCAATTTAATTAAAATCTCATAACACCGAGCAAAAATTGGCTGTTATAATGCATAAAAAGCAACTCGGATATACAACGATGACACAAGACGAAATGAAAAAAGCTGCGGCTATAAAAGCCGTGGAATTTGTTGAAGATGATGCCATAGTCGGCGTAGGAACAGGCTCAACCGTCAACCACTTTATTGATGCCCTCGCGAGTAAGAAACATGACATTACCGGTGCAGTGTCTAGCTCAGAAGAGTCAACTAAACGCTTGAAAGCGTTAGGGATCGAAGTATTTGATCTTAACAGTGTTAGCGAAATTAGTGTCTATATCGACGGTGCAGACGAAATTACAGAACATATGCATATGATCAAAGGCGGTGGCGCAGCATTAACGCGAGAAAAAATTGTGGCTGCCGTCGCTAAAACGTTCATATGTATATGTGATGAGAGTAAACAAGTACCTGTACTGGGCAAGTTTCCGCTACCTGTAGAAGTTATTCCAATGGCACGTAGTTATGTTGCAAGAGAGTTAGTGAAATTAGGCGGCGATCCTGTTTATCGTCAAGGCGTGGTAACTGATAACTCAAATGTCATTCTTGATGTGCATAACTTAGACATTATTGATCCTAAACGCTTAGAGTCTGATATTAATGCGATTGTAGGCGTTGTTACCAATGGTTTATTTGCTCACCGCGGCGCTGATATACTCATATTAGGGACACCAGAAGGTGCAAAGGTGGTAAAATAACACTTTAGAGTTTTAACACTATATGATACGGTTGATTAAATTTTGGGTATCTAGCCATCTATACATCAACAATATTAACTACGGTTTTAGCATATGAGCAATAATTCGTTAGCAAAAGAAAAAATTAAGATTTTACTGCTGGAAGGTGTACATCAAAGTGCATTAGAAGAGTTAAAGTCTAAAGGTTATACCAACATTGAGTATTTAAAAACGTCTTTATCTGAAGAACAACTTATCGAGAAGATTGCTGACGTTCACTTTATCGGCATTCGTTCGCGCACGATGCTCAATGAAAAAGTATTAAGTCACGCCAAAAAATTAGTCGCGATTGGTTGTTTTTGCATTGGTACCAATCAAGTCGATGTGCGTGCCGCAAAAGTAAAAGGGGTGCCAGTATTTAATGCACCTTTTTCAAATACCCGCTCTGTTGCTGAACTTGTATTAGGTGAATTATTGCTTTTATTACGCGGTATCCCCGAAAAAAGTGCACAAGCTCATCGTGGAGTATGGAATAAATCAGCCGCTGGTTCTGTAGAGGCAAGAGGTAAAACCTTTGGTATCATCGGTTACGGCCATATCGGTATGCAAGTAGGCATTTTAGCTGAAACCGTTGGCATGAAAGTAAAGTTTTATGACATTGAAACAAAATTACCTCTTGGCAATGCTGAGCAATCACCAAGCCTAACGGCTCTTTTGCAAGAAGCTGACGTAGTAAGTTTACATGTACCAGAAACAGCACAAACGCAAAATATGATGGGTGCTGCTGAGTTTGATGTGATGAAAAACGGGGCTATCTTTATCAATGCTTCGCGTGGAACAGTAGTTGATATTGATGCCTTATGTGAAGCATTAACCAATAAGAAAGTTGCCGGTGCTGCAATTGATGTATTTCCTGTAGAGCCTAAAGGTAATGACGAAGAATTTGTTTCGCCACTACGTGCTTTCGATAATGTTATTTTAACGCCTCATATTGGCGGTAGCACAAAAGAAGCGCAAGAAAACATTGGTTTAGAGGTGGCGAGTAAGCTGGCTAAGTACTCAGATAATGGTTCAACGCTTTCAGCAGTCAACTTCCCGGAAGTATCACTGCCTGAACACGTTGGTACCAGTCGCTTATTACATATTCATAAAAACCAGCCAGGTATATTGACAAAAATTAACCAAGCATTTGCTGAACATAACATTAATATTGCCGCGCAGTATCTACAAACAGATGACCAAAACGGTTATGTTGTTATTGATATAGAAACAGAAAACAGTGAAACGGCCTTGCGTGAATTAAAGCTGATTGAAGGTACGATTAAAGCACGTATTCTGCATTAATTTGAGCAGTAATACTTTTCATGAGAACACTGTATTAAAAGATTAAAAGCAAAAAACGGAGCTAATCGCTCCGTTTTTTTATTGCTGATTTAACGCTAAGTAATTGTCACTTAATCTTTACCAAATAAATCTCTGGTATAAACTTTCTCAATAACATCGCTCAGTTCATCATCCATACGATTAGACACAATAACATCTGACATCGCTTTAAATTCAGCTAAATCAGTGATCACTCGTGAATTATAAAAGGTATCATCAGCTAATTCCGGCTCAAAAATAACCACTTCAACACCTTTCGCCTTTATGCGCTTCATAATGCCTTGTATAGACGAAGCACGAAAGTTATCGGAGCCAGACTTCATAATTAAACGGTAAACACCAACAATCGTCGGAGATTTCTTTAAAATTGATTCTGCTACAAAGTCTTTACGAGTCACATTCGCTTCAACAATCGCATTAATCATATTATTTGGCACATCCTGGTAATTTGCCAATAATTGCTTGGTATCTTTTGGTAAACAATACCCCCCATAACCGAACGATGGGTTGTTATAATGATCACCAATACGCGGATCTAACCCTACACCTTCAATAATTGAACGCGTGTCTAAGTCATGCGTTTCTGCGTAAGTATCTAATTCATTGAAGTAAGCAACCCGCATCGCCAAATAGGTATTAGCAAAAAGTTTTATCGCTTCAGCTTCTGTTGCTCTTGTAAATAGTGTAGGAACGTCTTCTTTTTTAGCGCCTTGCTGCAATAATTTGGCAAAGGTTTTAGCGCCTGTAGTTTCAGCACCTACGATAATTCTTGAAGGGTATAAATTATCGTACAACGCTTTTCCTTCCCTAAGAAATTCAGGAGAGAAAATAATATTATCTGTTTGGTATTTATCTTTTAATCGTCTTGTGAAACCAACAGGAACCGTTGATTTAATAACAACAGTAGCCTCTGCATTTATTGCCATAACTTCTTTAATAACCGATTCTACAGAACTCGTATCAAAATAGTTTGTTTCAGGGTCATAATTCGTCGGTGTAGCAATAATGATAATTTCTGCATCAGTGTATGCTAATGTCTTATCTAGCGTTGCGGTGAATGACAAAGGCTCTTGCGAAAGAAACATTTCAATTTCTTTATCACGAATCGGGGATTGTTTATTATTTAACTGTATCACCCTCTCTTCAATAACATCTAACGCAATGACTTCATTATGTTGTGCTAACAAGATGCCGTTTGATAGCCCTACATAACCTGTACCTACTACAGTAATCTTCATTTACAATACCTATCTCTCAATAAAACTAAAACATAAAATACATACAAATAAATGCAGCAAAGCCTGCAACAATATCGTCTATCATAATACCAAAGCCACCATGACAATGTTTATCTAACAATGAAATCGGCCATGGCTTTATGATATCAAACAAACGAAACAGCAAAAAACCAACAATAATTGACTTCCACGAAACGGGAATTAAAGCCATGGTAATCAAATAGCCGACTATTTCATCCCATACAATTGCTGGGTGATCATGCACTTTTGCGGCTTTAGCAGCATGAGAACAAATATAAATACCCAATAACGCCATCACGGCGACTACCGCTAAATATGTCACCATAGGTAACGGCGCTAATAATAAGAACACAGGAATAGCCGCTAAGGTACCAAAAGTTCCCGGTGCTTTAGGAATTAAACCGCTTCCAAAGCCTAGCGCTAAAAATTGCACAGGATCAGACAACGTGAATTTTGATTTAATCTCTTTCGGTTGGTTATTCATTGGCAAAATGCTCAAAACCCTTCAGGTTTAGCTGCGCTGGCTTATTATTCAAGGTAGTAGTAATTTTAAGATTACCATTTAATTGACCAATGCACGTTACTTTTGTCCCCATATCAGCAAGCGTTGTTTCCATACCAACCTTGTTATCTTCTGAGACAGTCATAAGAAGTTCGTAGTCATCTCCGCCTGACAATGCCAACTCCATCGCTTGTTCAGCACCAATCGATGCAATAAGTTCACTAGATAACGGTAAATCTTCTAACACAATATTTGCGCCGACATTCGAAGCTTTGCATATATGTGATAAATCAGCCAATAACCCATCCGAAATATCTATCGCAGCTGATGCATATTCTCTTATCGCTTTACCCGCTAACACTCTAGGTTTAGGTTCATTTAAACGATTCATAGCATGTACGAGTACGTCACCCCGTAAGGTAATGTCGCCGTAGTAGTGTTTTAACGCTAACGCTGAGTCACCTAGTTCACCAGTTACATATATCCAATCACCCGCTTTAGCGCCACTACGGGTAATTTGCTTATTCGGAGGAACAGTGCCTTGTGCTGTGATCGTAATACTTAATGGTCCTTGTGTTGTATCGCCACCAATAAGTTGCACATTGTAAAATTCGCATAAGGCAAACATGCCTTCACAGAAGTCACTGATCCAATCCTCATCAACTACTGGCAAGCTAATCGCGATAGAAATCCAAGTAGGTTCAGCTCCCATAGCAGCAAGATCAGATAAATTAACGGCAACGGCTTTATGGCCAATGGCTTTTGCTGGCGTATTTTTAGGAAAATGAACACCATCAATTAAGGTATCTGTCGTAATGGCAATATTTTGCTTTTCAGCTGGAGCGATAACAGCACAGTCATCCCCTATACCTACTACGACATCACGTCGATTAACCAACTGTTCGGTAAAATACGTTTTGATCAGCTCAAACTCTTTCATAATAAGTATCCATAAAAAACAAAAGGCGCCTAAAATAAAGCGCCTTATGTGTTTATCTGTCGCCGTTAATTATTGTTCTGGACGAATCACCTTAACAGCTTTATCTAATACACCATTTACAAATTTGTGACTATCATCAGCAGCAAATACTTTCGCTAGTTCAATTGCTTCATTAATCACAACACGATACGGCACATCCGCACAATCGCTCAGTTCATAAACAGCAACTCTTAATATTGCTTTTTCAATATGATCTACATCATCTAAATCACGATCTAAATACGGTGTAATAGCTAAATCAATCGAATTTGTTTGACTTGTAACACCACGAAATAGTTTTTGAAAATATTCAATTTCAAAACGACGCTTGGCATTTTCAGTAAGAAAATGTACTTCAACGTCTGTCACTGAGTTTTCACTCATTTGCCATGAATAAACTGCTTGAACGGCTAGTTCTCGCGCTTTTCTTCTGGGAGATGGTTTCACAAAAATATCCTGTATTAAATTCTAGCTTGATTATAGCTTAGCAAGTACATTAACCATTTCTAATGCACCAAGAGCCGCTTCACCACCCTTGTTACCGGCTTTTGTACCAGCGCGTTCAATGGCTTGTTCGATTGAGTCTGTTGTGATCACACCAAACGATACCGGAATTTCAGACTCTAAACACACTTGTGCTAAGCCTTTATTACATTCACCAGCAACGAAATCAAAATGCGGTGTACCACCACGAATCACCGCACCAATGGCGATTATTGCATCGTATTTACCTTGCTTTGCCGCTTTTTTAGCAACTAACGGTAACTCATATGCTCCAGGGACCTTAATCACTGTAATATCTTGTTCTGCAACATCACCATGACGTTTAAGCGTATCAATAGCCCCTTCTAATAAGCTATCAACAATAAAATGGTTGAATCTAGATACTACAATTGCAAACTTTTTACCTGTTGCAACAAAGCCACCTTCAATAACGTTCATGGAAAAATTACTCTTTAGATGTAAAAATTGTCGCGATTCTAGCAAAAAATGAAAGAATTAGGTACTAGTTTATAACCATTAATAGTAAACAAGAGCATAAAAAGAATTCAAATTAAGCGATGTTATAAAATAATATTTACGGTAAAATAATCAATAATCAATAATCAATAATCAATAAATATTATGGCTATCTACTTTTCTTCGAAAGACATTCCCGAACTTGAAAGCTACTCAATAAAAGAAAGGCAACTAAAGCTAGAGGAAGCTCAAAAAAAGTTCACTGCACCTGAAAAGTTAATATTAAATATTTTAAAATTATTGATGCTTATTCCTCCTTTTTTTTATTTCGCACAACAAGAATGGCAATACTTCGTTATTAGTTTTTTGTTCACTTTACTAATTTTTTTCTTTATTTTTACCCCTGTAAAGCTTTCATTTTCAAGAACTAAGATAAATAATCGAAATAAAAAATAATGTAGTTATATTTGAAACAAAGCTTTAATATCCTCAATGCCTGAAAATTGTACCTTTTGATATTTTTTAATCGAATAATCTTTCACTTTTGTAATGCACTGCTGAAGTTTTATTAACTGATAACAAACTACAGCATAGTTTTTTGACTCAATATATTTAGCCAACTCTAGCTGATGTTTATCTTTACGGAATGTATTTGGAACCAACACTAATTTTTTGTTAAGTTCGAGTAAATTATAGGTTGATCCCGCTCCAGCATGTGTAATTATAATATCAGCCCACTGATACCAGTATTGAATATCATTAGTATAGCTAAAGCTTTCATTAAACCTAGTAAGGTCACCACTAACAGACTGAATAACAAAATTATCAGCCGTCTGATTTTGAAGTTTATTAACCTCCGCCAATAACTCAGGAAAAGGAGTCGTTCCTAATGTAACGAAAATATTCATAATCTTCCCTTATAAGCTGCATTTTTATAAACACGTAATAAACTTTTATTTTGTACAAAAAACATATCGCTAATTAAATATAGTATCTTACCTGTGTATGATTTTTGATAAAAGCGAGACCAACTTTCAAACCCAATAACTTTAACTTTCATTAATTTAAATAATAATGCGGGTAATATCGACACGCCTGGTCCTGTAGCAACATAGCCCACAACGTTGTATTTTCTATTAATGAGGATCACATCTCGAATTTGGTAGAAAAAAAGCTTAGGTATATTAGAGAGTGTTCTCCAAGAGGAATACTTATCTCTAGCTTCTGGATACAAAAATGAACTTTGTATTTTAATACTTGTATTTAGTTCATGCTCTGAGTCTGTAAACACTATGAGTTTGATGTCATCAGGAATAGATGCCGACAATAGCGTTAACAGTCGTTTCATCTGTTCTTGATGACCGCCTTTTCCGTAACTAACACATATAACTTTATGCTTCAATGTAATGCCTTTTAGATAAAAACCGTATGATGGACACAACCACCTTAATATTTCGAAAAATTAATAACCTTTCTAATTCAAGTCAGATATGAATAAAAAGTTATTTAGCTTTAACCAATTGGTTGTCTCTAAACTCCTTCGCAGCTAACATGCCTAAAAGCAACCAAAAATAATAAAAAAAGGAAACTGAAAAATATACAGGACCAGCCAACATCGCAATCACTTGAGCGATAAAAGCAAAAAAAAGACCAAAAGCTAATGACTCACCTTCCCTTGCCATTTTATATACTGGCCTTAATAACTTAAAATGAAAGTATATGAAAAAAATAAAAAGTACAGGTCCTAATTCAACCCAAAATTGAAGCCAATCAGAATGTGCAACAAACCCAACTCCAGACTCCGTTTTTAACGCATTCATATTGCCTACTTGTCCGAAGCCAGCTCCTTGCCAAAAGAAACGTGCGAGCCAATCATCAAACAGTAACTTCCAGTGAAGCACGCGCCATTGCAAAGAAGATTCAAGTTTCTGTCCTTCCTCAACTTCTACATCTATTCCTGCAACAAACGCTTCAATAATGCGATCACCAATTGGTGTATATAAAGCAAGGCCGATAGAAACAGGAACAAATAAAGCGAGAAAAACACTAATCGTCAAAAACTTGCGATTTGACCCTAAAAAAGCATAAACAGCAACTGCTCCGAATAAAGCAATCACGTTCTTAAGTGTGCCACTAAAAAATATCATACACAGGGACATAAACATAATTGTCAGCAACGCAAATCTGTTCTGCTTTTCTAGAAAACCTCTAGCTCCATAAAATACCGCAGAAAATAAAGCTAAATTAGCTAACACATTTACTTTCCCCGCAATACCGGTAGGACGCAGTACTCCATGTATATCATCACCTATCCCGAGAAAATACCCTGATATTCCTGCTAATAAATGCCATAAAACACTACTAGTGATTATAAATAACGAGACCTTTAATTTACCATATAACGCTAGTATAAAACCTAATACAAAAAAGCCTCCCATCAAGAAGACTTTAAGCATTGCAGAGATGCTACTACCAAGTGGCATATTGTTAAAATATGCGATCACAACCGAAAAAGACAAAGTAATAGTAATTGCAATATAGTACTTAAAGCTCGACGTTTTACTTACTAGCGACAAAGCCTTTTTATTGATCAAAATAAAAATCAAAATAAGTGAAAGTAACAATACAGGGACACCTAGACGAAGCACTTGATTATCTATAGAGATAGTCATAACTCGCAGGTACCAAAAGAAGAAAATAAGCAAACTCATATGGTTTAATTCATGCGCTTAACAAGTGTTTATAAACTTTATGTAACTGTTGACAAATATGATTATTTGTCAATTCATATTGTTTAGTGCTTTTTCCTTCCTCTACTGTTTTTGTCTGTGATGACAATATTAGGCATATAAATTCGGCGAGTTCTTGCTCATTATTGCTTATAAAGCAGTTATTTCTGTTTTCAATTAAATAAGGTACATCGCCAACCTTTGTTGATACTACAGGAAGACCAGCAAAAATGGCTTCTTTAACAACCTGAGGTGATCCTTCGTAATCAGATGTCATTAATAAACAAACACTATTAGTAAACAAGTTTGCGACTTCTTCCCTAGAAAGTGACTCCATAATCGCTATCGTTAATTTCTTCCCTATACGACATTCCACTCTGTCTATGATTCGTTTAAATTTTGGGAAGTTTTTTTCAACCCTTTGGGGCGACGAGGGAAATACTATCGTATCGGTTCGTTTATCATTAGCCCTATTCACAAAATGTATAAACTGTGATGTAACACCGCAAGGTAAGTAGTGTGCATTATTGTTATAATTTGAAATTCTATCAAAAATTTGCTTACTAACACCAATAACGGCATCAGCACAAATTAATGCTAATTTGGAAACCAATAAACTTAACCGATTATTACCTAATATATCTGAACCGTGAAAGGTAACAATAATTTTAATTTTTTTGTATCTAACATATGGCATTATAAAAAACAAAGGTAAAAAGCTTAAACCAAAATGTACATGAATAAATTGAGGCTTCGCAGAAATGCACCGCTTTAATAATCGATAACTTGACAATAAGTATCGACGAAGCAAACCACCATTGGTTAATTGCAACACGCTAATCTGTGCATTCGGAAAACACTCTTTATAAGAGTCTATTTGTTCTTTTACAAAAATTCCCCAATAAGGATTAGTTTTTGTAGGGAACATATTTGTCAATATCAAAACTCTCACTTCGAAACCAGCCGATACTTTAAGCATAAAGCTTTCAACCAAAATTTTATCATTGGTAAATTAAATAACTTAATTAACTGCCAAAACGAAGGGAATTGTCCACCAATGATTGCCATTCGAATTTTTGCATTTTTTTTCTGGTAGCTAGACAGTTTTGACCAATGCTTGTTATAAAACTTTTTACAGCCTTTGTAACGATTACTTGAAGTAGATATTCTAGGTCGTTTTTCATCTATATCAGCGTAGTATGTTTCCACATCTATTTTCAAAGCATCACCAAATTTATCTACAATTCTGACCCACATATCATAATCTTGCCAAGCGGGTAATGATTCATCGAAACCGCCAAGAATTTTAAAACGAGATGTCTCAGTGAACACTTGATTACCAACTAAATTTTCATCTAACAAAAAAGACAAGTTAATACTCTGCTTTTGAAGTGCATCGTTAGGTAATGGTTGATACACACAATCAAATTGACTTAAATCTACTTCAATATTTTTTGTGGTCACTAAAGAAAAAGACTCATCGTAATATTCGACAAGTTTTTCAACTCTAGAGGGGTGAAATATATCGTCGTCATCTAGCCCAGTGCAAAAATATCCGCTTGCATTGTTGATGCAAACATTTCGAGCAGCACAGGCTCCTTGAGGCGTGTTATGCTTAAAATATTTAATAGAGCTATATTGTTCAATTAATCGTCGTACAACTTCTTCAGTATCATCGCAAGAGCCATCATCACATATTAATATTTCAATGTTTTGATACGTTTGATTGAGTACTGATTCTACTGCCCTCACCAATAAAGCTGAGCGATTATGTGTTGGTATATAAATCGATACTAATGGATTTCCTGTTTTAATTCCCATTATTTATGACTCTTTGTACCTCGTGCCACATTTCATCAGTCTTTGACTTATAATGTTTACTTCGTTCATTTAAAACATCAACAACATCTTGGTTATCGCAAAGGCATTTTTTCATTAATCCCTTCATTTGTTCAGGTTGGAAATTTGAAGATATTAAAAATTCAGGTACACCATACTCACTAAAGAGTTGCTCATACTTATGGCTCCAACTAGTACCAATACAAGGAACACTTTGTGAAAGCGCACTTACACAGCCATGAAACCTAGAACAAATGATCAACTTTGCACCGCCAATTAAGCCCTTAACCTTAATTGGATCAGGCTCTGAAATCACTTCTAAAGGCATGTCCAGCTTATTATTAATTTGTCGACAAATGTCTAAATCATCAACACCCTCATGATTAAGGATGTAAGGCTTAAAACCAAGGTTAATCGCATGTTCTGCTGCTAAAACAAAAAAATTAATATATGAAGAAGCCCATTGTTTATTTGGGTTACGTTTATTAACCATATTATTATTCGGAATTAAGCATACTTGGAAATTTTCACGATCGTAGTATTCAGGTATTGCTCCAACTAATGCATTTGTGAAATCTGGATAGACTGAAATATTTGGTAGTTCTCCCGTTAAGCGAGTCAAGTGCGCATAAGATGTTTCTTCTCTAGAACATACTAAACTGGCTTTATTCATCGAGCTTTTAATCAACTGCTGATTTTTAGCTTGGGTAAATGGACCAAAAGCTTGAGGTAAAAAAACATATTTCTTATTATGCTTATGCATACGTGATGCCTCAGCTAACGCATGCTCCAACATAACAGTATTCCACTGATCGCCATAAGCAAAACCGGAGGCATCAAAAATAATGTCTATATCTGCTTCTGTAATAATTCCCCATTTTTTTAAAGCTTTACGAATAAACGGAGGCAATACATATGTAAGTCTATTAAAATCAAAAGGGTACTTTCTAAGAGATAGCTTTTGCCATGCGCCATATTTTGCTCTATCCATATAAGAGGAATTCACATTGGGTGCTAGAGCTATTTCTGCATCAGGCCAAAGCTCCATAATCTTCTGATGAATAGCGCAAAGCATCAATTCAGCCCCTTTATTGACGAATTGCACACCTTTAATTTCAATAATCATAATTTAACTTCTTTTAGTAACTGTTCTGGTAATTTTTTTTGCGAAAAAGGAATTTTACCATCTGGTTCAGCATAGCCAAAAGCTAAAAGCATAATAGGCCGTTGATGGGCTTTTAAATCTAGCTTTTGACTCATCTTTGCTTCCCTAAATTCAATATCTGGCCAATTAATTGGACAAGTACTTATCCCCAATGACTCGAATCCCAACATTAATTGCATAGCAGCTAAAGAACCATCAATGTAAATAACATGTTTATCACGTTCAGCTGGATATGCGGATAAATCACCAACAATAACAAACAAATTTTGTATGTTTTCTGCAAAACCAGCTGTTCCCATAGCTAGTTTTGCTATATGTATTGCATCAACATCCTTTAATAAATAGAATTGATATGGCTGCCTATTACATGCGCTAGGGGCCAACGAAGCCATTTCTAATGCTTTGTTTATAAGCTCTTTCGCAACAGGTTTATCCTCAAACCATCTAACAGATCTTCGTCTTATAAATAACTGCTTTAATTGCTCAGGATCACATGATAGCTCAGGTCTTGAGACTTCATCGTAAGGAATAAACTGGCGATTCAATGAGAAAGACGGGCGACATTGCTCAAAAGCCGCTTTTAATTGTTGTGTGTGTTCTGATAATTTAATAACACTAAAGTATTTCAATAGAACATCAGACGCCCATTGTAACTCTTCATCGCATAATGTACCTGCTTTTACGCATTCAATATAACAATCAACTGTTTCATCTATATACGCTAGAGCAAAAACCTCTCTTCGAGGTTTCATTATCAAGCCTTTTTCTAATCGGTGAGTATTACGTCTTAATAAAACACTACTTTTCCCAATTTTGTAAAGTGATTTGCCATAAGCTACCCGGCCTTTTAAGACAGCCTGTTGCTCACGAGAAAATTGCCTGCTAAATAATAAATAGTAAATTGAACTTAATATGCGATGACTTGCAAAAAATGGAATGATTGCTTGATCAACACTATTATTTATAGCCCTTATATTTTTAACAAATTTGGGTGGTACTATTTTTTTTAAAAATTTCTTCATTACACTATTATCTAACTCATTTATTTATGTCATATTTAGAAAAATTATTGCTTAAGTTAGCAATTTTAGTGCTACATCATTAATTTTATTGCTTAACTATTTCGAAAAAGAAAAGTGCCGAACAAGTACAAGCATCACGATAAATACACCAGAAGCAAGTGTTCCTCCAATACAAATTAACGCGCGTTTAGGTGAGGACTTATCTTCTGGGTAGCTTGCAGGATCAACTGTTTTAAATACATACTCTTTTCGTACTTCCGTTAGTAGTAAAGTTTTCATTTGTTCTTCTATTAACTGATAAAAAGTTTCTTTCATCACTTTACTGTTCGTCTTTTGAGCAACATTCTCTAAATATTTAATACTGCTTTTTGCTTCCATTAAATCTTGCTCGCGGATCTCTTCATTAACATCCTCGACTAACCATTCCAACCATTGTTGGGCAATATCTGGTTTGAGAAACTCAAGTGAAATATTAACTACTCCGGATTTATTGTCACTTTCAACGGTTAGGATATTTTCAAATGCTAGATAAACATCTTCAGCAGAAGGTATTAGAGGTTTAGGATAAAAAACTTCTCTAACCCATTTATTTGCTTTTTCATCATACAGCTTATTATTAATTACTAGATTTTTGTCATCGTCTAGTCCATCTGCTGCAATCAGCGGTACCAATATATTATGCTTTGTTACAAACTCGTTTAAAAAAGCACGAGATTTCAATAATTCTTTAGCTAATGAAACTTTCTCATCATTCCCTCCACCTAAACTAACACCCGCCAAGCCTGCTAACCCCCCTAAATTTCCAGCAAGAGAAGATAGATCTTTTTGGGCATTATTATTAGACATTAATTTCACATGAGACGTATATTTATTAGGTAAACTTAACGCATATACGACAGAAAACACGGCGAATATACTGACAAAACCTAAAATTAAAAATTTATGTTTAAATAACACATAAACAATGCTTGTAAGTGAGATTTCTTCTAATTCATTTTTAGTTTTCATTTATTCATTTCAACTCTGATGATAAATATTGAAAAACGTGAGGAGTAAATCAAAGCAGTTTATGATTTTTAAAACTTTACTTATACAAAAGTACAGAGTAAAACAACCACATTCACGCAAATTTAAAATTGTTAGCAGCACTTTATTAACCAGCGAATTTTAACGTATCGTTACCAAAACAGCTAGATTGTTTTAATTTAAAAGCTTAACTACTCCTATATTCACTGGCCCTTTTGAACTAACTGTTTTTTTTGTTTCATGACTAATTTATAAGCTAAATAACCAAATAAGCTACCTTTTGCATGAGGGTATTTAATTTTTCTTAATGCCCATCGATAAAATGGTACTAATGCGTACAAGTCATTTTCATCGGTAAAATAATCAAATACCGACCTAATTTTTTTTACAGGAGAAGAGTAATGATCGTTCACATTTCCATACCTTAACCTATCGCCTGAAATATCGTTATATTTATCTTCAACAAATTTTTTCCATAAGCTTGAATTCAAACGATATTCCAGCGGTACTTTTTGCCAAAAGAAAATTATGTTTTCATTCCACAAAGGCATCCACCAATCTACTTTAAAAAAATCGTAATACCTGTTTGAATTTATAATAAATTTGGCTTGGCGTTCATAAAACTCCCAGGCTTCAAACAAGGAGACTGCAAGCAGACTATCTTCTTGTCCTTCAGAAATTCTCCTCAGCTGATCAGTCAATTTAATATTAAGATCATCACGATTTTCATGTTTCACTTTATTTTTATAATGTTTTGCTATAATTGCATCCACTATGCGCTCAATATTAGTTGACGCCTTAAGATTAATAAGTTGATGTGGTATATGCCCACCTGAAACAAAATCTCCAGTATGTCCTGGGACAATTAATGCGTTACGATGAATAATTTTCTGATGCAATAAAGCTTTTAACGCTGGATATACTTGAATATTAGGTACAGAAATATAATTACTAATGAATGACAGATATTGTTCAAACTCGTCACTTTTTTGCACAACTTTCCATCGTTTTTTATCATACTCAATTAAGTGCCATTCAAAGCCAAGTTTTTCCGCTACTTGTTTACTGATCAAAACCTCTTTACTATTTTTTTTACCGAACGTAAATGTCAGCACATTAGGATAACCAGATTGTTTCAAATATACGGCAATTGCCCTAGAATCATAACCACCACTTAATGGCACTACCACTTGCCGACCTCCCGCATAATCAATGAGTTGATTAATTGCAGCTTTCATGGCGTCATCTAGTTGCATACAAAGCTTTTCATCAGCCACATGCTTATTACCATTCATCGGTATAAATTTGTAATACGCAACTTGTTCAAATCCGTAACACTTTGAAGTTAACATGTGTCCAGCTCGTACCTGATATACGTCTTCTATAAGCGTATTTTCACCTGTTACATAGCCAGCTTGTTGAAACTCTTGTTCTGATAAAGGTATCAAGCTCTGTTTATTCGTTTTGCGAGCCAAGTAAATTGCAGAGTCAGAAACATGCATTTTTTTGTTTTCGTCAAATGCATAAAGCAATGGTTTACTTCTTGTTTTATCACTTGCTAAAACAAATACATCAGAGTCGTTAATAATAAACGAAAAAAATCCTGACAGCTCTAAAATAAATTGCTTAAGTGTTCCTGCTGAAACAGCCTCTCTCGTTAAGTTATAAAGAGAAACAGCAGACAATTTTTGTTCATCTAAGTAAGCACAACCTATATAGTAAAACCTACTTTCTATCTTTTCTGCCTCACCAAATAACCCTTTAATATTGATAGACACATGATGAGGGCGGAGTGTTTTACAACTATGAATCATAATTAATTGCCCTATTATTCGAGTTTTTGTTTTTTTGTTCACATGAAATATAGGCTAATGCGATAATCACTAAGTTATGTATAACGCTAGCTAATACAAACAATTTCAGAGCAAGCCATTCATCATTTCCGTAATGGCCACCTAATATTAACATTGCAATACGTACCGGCATTGAAATGATATTTATCAATAACGATTGCTTCTGCTTTTTTAGAACAATGAGCAATTTCAAACTGGGCGCATTAATTAAAATAAAATAAGTCCATAGTGATAACCACTGCGCGTAAACACCAGCTTCAAACCATTTTTCACCAAAGACCAAAGAGAATAGTGCCGGGCCAAAAAACCAAATAATACCTAACGGCAAAAGAGCAACGACAGACAGGTAAAAAGTTGTGTGAACAAAATATTTTTTCGCTTGAGCAAACTGTTGTAGGTTAACTTGCTTCGAAAAACGTCCATAACATACATCACCTACAGCTTTGCCTATCAACGTTATAGGTATCGCTAAAATGGTTCTGCTAAACGTATAAAAACCTGCTGAAACAGGGCCAAATAAAGCTGCTAGTATCACTACAGGGGCACTTTGTGATAGTGCATTAAGTAATGCTTGAGGTGACTGAAACAAAGGAAAGTTACGATACCTAGCTAACAGTTGTCTATAGTCGTTATTTGGAAGATTTTCTGTTTCATTTTTTATCGCGTTCTTAACAGGTAAACCAAGTAATAGCGCATTAATCAAAGGGTTAACAATAGCAATCACAATTAACGTAATTGCATACGGTATAAAAAAGCCAACGCCTAGTTTTAATAAGTTAATTATTAAAGCATGAAGTATGCTAATTTTTGCCCTTAGTTTAAATAAAGATAATTTAATCGACCAATTTTCACTGAGCTGAAGCATCGCACCAAACAGCACAACAGCAGGCACCCAATATAAATACATACCATCGCCTTGGGCGTTTAATACGTTAACTAGCCACGGCTTGTTTAACACAATAAATAAGGTAAATATTAAACATGCTAACAGAGCAATACAGGTTGAAAGCTTTGACAGCGCTTTAGCTTCATTATTTGACTTAGTAAGCACGACTGCTATGGGTAATGTTAATGCAGCTATTGGCATTAATATTGTTGATAACGCGACAAATACCCCCAAGTGACCGAATGCCTCTGGTGTAAAAATGCGAGTGAGTAAAGGTGTGAACGCTAAAGTAATAATTTGTGCGCCAGCTGTACCTGTTACTACAGCTAAAATAGCAGAGAGATCTTTACGCACGGTTTTCCTTTAACGTGGTGAATTTGCATCTGATTTAAAAACGAGGCTATTAAACCATAAAACCGCTATTAATTCGAGCATTGAAAACGTTAAGAATTGTTACTTCGCCTAGTTATTCACCTTGTTACCAACTATTTGGTTGCTTATTGATTACGTAAATTAAAAGAAACACAGGTAAAAGTAATCTCTTGTTTGTTCCGAGTAAAACCTTTTCAATATATGTGCATAGTCGTTTTTACTGTTTACCACAGTAAAAAATCAGTAAAAAAAAAACGACCCGAAGGTCGTTTTTTAAACACGTTAATAATCTAATATGTAGATTAGTTACAAGTGATTGTACCGTTACCACCAGCGATAGTGCCAGTACAGCTAGCTTTCTCACCTTCGTATGCATCACTTAATAGTGCCATGCGGCCACCAGAAGCTAGGTTACTGTAACCAGAGATCTTGATGTCAGCATCAGGAGCTGTTGTAGAGAATGTAACGCTTAATGATGTACCTTCAGTTAGCATTAATGCATCATAAACTTCAGCTTCACTAATTTTAGTTAATGATTCTGCTTCAGCTTTACCTACTAAAGTACCGCTGTAAGCAACACCTTCACGCGTAAATGCCGTGATTAACACATCACCTGTTTGATCGCCTGAGTTAGCAAGCTCAAAGTTAGTGGTAACGTGGTCATAACCGATTGGCGCGTAAGGGAAGGTAATTTCAGAACCGTTTAAGTCCCAAATAAATGCATTTGCACCAGCTGAAGAGCTACCTAATAAATAAAATGCATTAGTATCCGCTTCTGTTGGTGTAATCATCATAGATGCTTTAACAGTACGAGTTGCAAGGTTAGTGTCACCGTCAACAGTAATCGCAACTGTAGCATCAGAGATACCCACACCTTCAACCATGTTATCAGCATCGAATACGGCTGTATCATTCGTACCAACAATATCAGTTTCAGTGTAATCTGCTTGTTCAACACCAGTAAAGTTACCAGTTAATTCCATCGCAAATTCTGCAGTTGTATGATCAATACCTAAATCAATTGTGCCGTCAACTGTAATGTCAAATACAAAGTCAGTAGTTACGTCATCACCGATAGCATCAGAGAAGAATAAACGATCTTGTTCAACATCAATGGTATCAGTTACAGCTGTTGCAGTTAATGCAAACTGGTTTTCTGTTGTTACCAATGTTTTAGCTTCAGCAACAGGTGCGGCTAAAACTGTACCTGTATCATCTTTTGCTTCAGGTAAACCAACAGTTAAATCGCCTGCACCAATTGTAGCTTTAGTAAACTTAGTAACTACGTTTGCAGCATGGTCACCATCAGTATCATTAAACACTAAAACAGCGTCAGCAGCAGTAGCTGTTGTTAATTTAAATAACACCCACTCATAATCGCCATTAGCATCTTCACCGAAATCTACTAAGTCAGCAACAGCCGCACCTACATCACCAATAACAATTTCATTTGCAGCTGCTACAGCAGCTTTCGCGTCGCCTGCAACACCAGGAGCGATTGTTAGAGCATTGATTGCCGCAATAGCAGCTGTTGCGTTAGTTGCGGTTGTAGTTGCATTAATAACTTCAATTGCTGCAGCTTTAGCGGCTGCTAATTCCACATCTAATTCGGCTTGCGTGTTACCAGTAGCATTAGCTACTGCAGCAACTGCATTGTCAATATCTGTTTGAACTGCTGCATCTAAAGGGTCTGCAACTGTATTGTCAATTACTTGTAATTTTAAACCAGTATCCGATGCAATTGCACCACCAGCAAAATCAAACTTCAATGTATTGTTAACACCTAGTGCTATACCAGCACGGTACTGAATACCAATAGTCCCTGCTTCTAAATCTCCTGAAAGAGCTGAACCAGTGTAAGCACCTAAGTATTCGTTACCTACTTTATAAGCGGTACCTGATACAGAGATACTACCAGCAGTTGCCGAAGCAGCCGTTGCAGCAAGTGTTGCCGCTAACAATGTTTTTTTGAACATTTTAAATCCTTATTTTTCATGAAAATGAATTTTATTATAACTTTAGTTATTATTTAGCTAAGTAATAACTAAATAAAAGTCATTATTTAACGTTAAAAGACTTTAACATGTTAGTGGAAGTACCGCTAAAATGCCAAATCTTGAAACAATTTATCTCAACTAAACCAAAGGTGTCAACACCTAATTTCGTAATTAATTCAGTGTCTTTTATTTAACCAATGCCAATTTGATTATTAATTCGTCGAATTATCAATAATTGCCGTGCGACAAAATAAAAGGCTATGATAACACATTAGACACCCAACTTAGTAACCTATTGTTTTTTAAGAACAATATAAAAACAAACTCATACCAAAATTAAAAGGCATGTAAATTAACATGCAAACACCTATAAACTCGCGAAAATGCTGGCATTGCTCAGCTCTGTAAGCAAATAATAAATTAAAAAGTTAAATATTCTAAATTTTGCTTAAATGAGTCAGTAATTTCTTGCCATTGATCAGTACGGTCTATTACTTTTGGCGTGATCAACATAATTAACTCGGTACGGTTAGTGTTTTCACCGTTTGATTTAAATAAGTGCCCAACCAACGGGATATCCCCTAATAAAGGTATTTTTTTATCGCCTTGGTTGGTGTTTTCACTAATTAAGCCACCTAAAATGATAGTTTGACCGCTTTGTGCAACAACTTCTGTTTTTAAACCTCGCTCGAAAATATTCGGGTTACCACTTGCACCTGAAGAGTCAGGCACTTCATTAGAAATAGTTTGGCTAATTTCCATGATCACAATACCACGGGCATTAATTGAAGGGGTTACAGTTACATCAACCCCTGTTTTGCGATATTCAGAACTGGTAGTTTGTCTGTCGCCACTGATAGGGTCTTCGGTGGTTTCACCAACTACTGAAATATCTGAACCCACATTAATATTAGCCGAGACACCATCACGCACTAATAAACTGGGGTTTGATAGCACTTTGATTAGATCATTCGTTTCAATAAAATTCGCTTTTATACTGCCATCTGCGCCGTTTAGCGCTAAACTAAAACCGCCAATCCCCGTTACACCAAAGGCATCTTTTGTTCCCATGCTAAGCTCACCTTGGGTAAATGCCCACTCAACACCATGTTTAAACTCATCACTTAAATTTACTTCCGCAATGGTAATATCTAGCATTACTTGACGTGGTAATACATCTAGTTTTTTAATGAGCGGTAACAGTGCTTGGTATTTATTACCCGAGGTATAAAAAATAATCGCGTTTGAACGTTCATCAACCACTAAGGTCATGTCATCTGAACTTACGCCGGTTAAACGCGTATTCGAGGGTGCGTTACCCGTAGAGCTTTTACTAGCAGTATTGCTTTTTGAGTTCGCTCGAGCTGTTCCACCTAATAAAGCAGATAAACTTTCACCTAAATCTGCGGCACGGGCATATTGTGGATGATACATAAAGTATTGTTTAGTGACACTTTGCAAAGGCTTATCAATTAACTTCGCCCAATAACGCACACGATCGAGTAACGATTTATCAGCAGCAAATACAGCAATAGAACCAATTTGTGCAATGGGAACCATGACTAAGTTTTTACTGCCAGCATTATTTGTAGCGATAGGAATGCCTTCATTCTCTAACAACGTGGTAATTTGCGTAGTAAACTCTTCACTGGTGATGTAAGTGAGGTTTATTAAACCAATATTTTTACCACGGTTTGACGGTGCATCAAGTAAATGAATAAACTCAAGCGATCTGAGAATTTCTTCGCGTTTACCTTGCAAGAACAAGGCACTTTGATCCGCATCTGTTGATATTTGCACACCTACTAGTTGTCTTAACGCTTTCTCAATACTTATTTTAACACCATATTTTAACGGAATAATTTGTAGAATATCTTGCCCTGTTTGTGGCACATCTTCTAACTCTCTACCAACTGCCGTGACTACATTTTTAGCACGTTTATTAAGTTTAGGTTTATTAATAAAGTACAAGCCATCATTAAAGTTAATGCTAACCTCATGTTCCATTAACAATTCACTTGTTAACTGCATTAAACGACGAGGGCTAATTTTTTCTTGTATGTTTAGGGTTATTTTTTCTTTTGAAGGCTCTACGCTTTTATCAATTATATAATTAATGCTGAGTAATTCACCAAGTGCGTAATGCAAAAACTCATTTAATGGCATTTCATTGACCGAAAGGCTAAGTGATGGCTCTGGTGAAAACGACGCAGACAGCTTTTCAGCTTTGCGTAGGTTAACTTGCTGACGTGGTAAGGGTTCTAGGTTTTTAATCTGAGCTAAGTCGGTATGCAGAAGATCTTGCTCTTCTGGAATAGTATCATCAGTTGTTACCACAACTATATCTTCTTCACCATTCAAGTAAGACTGAGGGACTTTAAACCCCGAGCTTTTCTCTGGTTGAGTCTCTTGTGTTGAGCTACAACCAAACATAGCAAATACACAAAATAATATTGTAAGGTGTTTTTTTGTTTTGTTCATAGTTATTTTACTTAATGTAACCTATTGCTAGCTGCTTGTATTATACAAGTGAAGATTTATCACATTGCTGTAACCAGTTAATATCAGTTTATTAGGCAATATGTTTGTTACGGCATAACCGTTTAATGTATCTGTTAAGGTGACTCTGCGAAGCTCACGTTTATTTGTTGTTAAGTTTTCTTGGGCAACAACAGCGAAACGACCATCTTGCTCAAACGTTCCAACTAACATTAATCGCATATTTTTAGCATATAGCTCTTTTAAATCACCTTTTTGGGCTAACATTTCTGCTTCAGATAAACCTTGCTGTTTTTCTACTTTAGTTTTTGCCGTTGATTCGTATCGCTTTAGCTTTTCAGAAATTTGTTTAAATTCTACTTCATTCAATGCAAGAAGTCCGGTTGATGATAGTTGCTCTTGAGACCATTCATTACTAACTTGCGCAGTACCATCATTAAAACGAGTAACGAAATCAAAAAATATTAAGAATAAGATGATTCCCCAAACAACAACTAACTCTCGTTTAGTAAATTTTTTTAACCCGTGTACTTCGTTCTCGGTCGTTGTCACTTTTTTAAAGTTCAACATCATTTAGCTTCCAGGTTCGTCGAAAGGTTATAAGCTGAAAAAACAAGACTACCTGAAGCCTCGCCAAGAGAGTTTTCTTTCATTCTTCGGATATATATCGTCCATTCTACAATGTTAAAAAAGGTCGCTTGATCTGATAGATCCATATGCAATAGTGCTATATCGTTTGTATCACCTTCAAAAAAAATTTTAGCGCGTAATTCTTTGATATCACCTTCAAGTTCATTGGGCCACGTGAAGTTTTTTATTTTTACCTTGTGTTGACTAAACTTTTTTTCTACTTGTTGCTGCAAGGATAATTTCATCTCATTTGTAGAACTAAAACTGTGATAAAGCGTTTTTGTTCGCTCATTTATTTTTTCTACACCTGTTAGCGAAACTGCTAGTGTTTCCTTACGTGCTATTACATTTTCAGCTTTATTTAACCTCATTGCCTTTGCATTTATGTCGTCAATATTTTCTTGTTGCCAATCAAAAACAGGTACAACTATAAATCGAATTGCCGCGAGCAAAGCAACAACTAATAACAAGTTTTTACGATTTCTTAGTGTGCTCATCAATTACTCCTTACTTCAGGGAGTGCTTGTTTAGATGCAGGTTCTACACGACTACTTTTTACTAATTCATTAGTGTTGAGCGTAAAGCTAATACTGAATTCTTCACGTCCCCTACTTTTACGTACAGGCTTTGAAAAGCTTGGTTGCATTAAATAAGGATTTTTAGTTAATTTTGACAATATATCGGTAGCTCTTTGACCTTCATTAGCCCACCCTTGGATAGTCACTGTTTCATTTTTATATAAAATCGCTTTTAATTGAGCACCTGAAGCAATAACGTCTAAAGCTATATGCCAAATATTCCAATGAGGATTTTGATTTTGTAAAGGTGCTTGTAACTGCTTATGCTGACTTACTGCTGTTTGGTACGCTTTTTGAAGTGACAAGGATTCATTCACCTGCTCGGCTTTGTTTGTTAAAGCGTAATCCAAGTGTGCATTTCGCAAGACAAGCCAACCACTTGTAAGTAATAAATAACCGCTGAAGAGGGTAACTGCAATTATGCCTGCTTCTTTCCACGGGTAATCTTGCCAGTTGATTTTCTCTGACTTTACCACAAACCCTTGAAGCGACGTAATACCTTGCCTTAATAATCCTTCATATAATAAAGCAACAAAATCGGATTGCTCTTCTGTGCTTAAACACTGTTCTTGTTCAGTTACTAGTGGAGCACCTGAAGCCAATGCAAACAACTCTACTGAAGGTGTATTGGCAGACTGAATACCAGATACGATACCTTGGCCGGTTTTAGAGATAAACAAAGTATTTGATAAGGTTTTTATGCAAGCAATCGATACTTTATCATCAAGTGCATTAGCTAACAAAAACGATTCCGGAATAATTAACCAAGGTTTTTCCTTTATTGAATCAAATATTTTCGGTTCTACAACCCAAAGCGTAACTCTATGGCTATGTTCATTTATTCGTTCTATAAATTTTAGTGTTGTACCTGAAAAAGGTGCATTGTCGTCGTCATATTCTAATGCTTTTAATAATTCGCGTTTATTGGCAATCGGATAGACCTTAGAAACTTCGAAATAATGCTCGCGACCTAAAATTAACCAAGTAGCTTTAGCGATCTTTTCTTTGGGTTGTTTAATTAAAGAAACACCCTCTTTTTTGTCACTCTTTATCGCGTAAAATTCATTCGATAAATATCCACCACGATCCGCTAACTTTTCTTTGATGAATGCTAGTATACGTGATTTTTGCTGAGTATTTTTTGATGCTTGATTATTAGCTTGTTGCAATTTACTTTCTTAATGATCGCCGAATTAACGGGGGTAAAATTATACACGACAATAGTTATATTGGAAGTAGCTATTACCTTAACGAATGGGAGTATCCTACCTCAGTACTAACACACCATACAATGTATTCTGATCTTTTATGTCCAAAATAGCCATTATTTTAGTAAAAGAGTATTTCAATCATTGCCTTTATGATAAAAACAAATCATCTAGATTTAATAACGAGCAAAAATCATTAAAGGTTCGTTGGCAAATGGTTCGAATTTAAACTCTATTGTTTCTTGTAACACCACATCATTCACACTTGCTTGTATACTCAAGGTTAAGTGGTTAGCCGGAAAAAAAGATAAATATGTCTCATCATATTGATTATTCAATATCCCATTAATTTCCTCCTTAGTCAAAACTCGGTTTTGTCGTTCAGCAATTATTTGTTCAGCTACATCTAATGGAAATAGGAGCTTTAATAAATGGTTTGGGGCATTTTGAATATTAAGTCCCGCTAATGGATACAATGTACTCATTGACTTTATAGACTCTAAAGCCACTTGATGACTTTCAAAAAACAAATCAATCTCTTGTGACAATTGTATCGGAAAATTTCGATATTCAAAGCCATTTTCAAGCATTGTTGGCTCTTGTTCACCAACAATCCAAGCATCTGTATCTTTGTCTTGCCAATCACCAAAACGCCCTTGAAATTCTTTTATCTGCTGGTCTTGTAGGCCTAAATTCTCTAATGCTACGCGCCAGAATGGCCATTTTATGAACTGTAATGGTAATAACCCTGCATTATCTTGAATACGTACTTTTATGACAATGCTTTCATCGTTTATTAATACAAAAGGTTGCCCATACACATTCCAAGGTTCACTGTTTGGATAAAGCTGTTCAAGGTGCTCATCGTTTTGTTGTGTCAATAACAAGTACAACATTTTACTTTGTGTGCTTTTTATCAAGTTGCTTGCTTGAATTCGGTTTTCAAGGGCTGTAGCGGTAGCAATTTGCTCTCTTGCTGTATACGTAAAACTCAACGCTAATAAACTGATAATCATGCTAATTAACAAGACTTGTACTAATGCAATACCCGACTGTCTTGTATAGGATGTAGAGTTAATCTTGATTGACATAGTTTGATAATACTGCTGGGATTGGCCGATTCAAACGGGATTGTATCGAATACTGTTTACCTTCAACGGTAAAAGTTACACTTACCTGTTCTGGAAAAACAAGTTTTTCTAAACTATTATAATCGCTAAGCCACTCCTTTTGCGGAGGTTGCATACTTGTTAGGTCAGGTGTCCAATTTTTATTTTCTAAAGAGGACCAACCGAAATAGAGAAACTCTGCATTTTTTACCCTATCAAATAAAACAACTGAATGCTCAAACTCTAATTGTTGTGTTACCTGTACTAACATTTGTTGATTCATTGGTGACTCTTGATAGATCAGGCGAAAGGTAAAATCATCATTTTGTTCGAATTTCAATCTAACCACTGCCGCGAAATCTGGCTTAAACATCGATCTTAATGTTACTGCAACAAAACCATTTCTATTACCTTCAAAATAATATTTAGCACTTTGTTTATTATCGGTGACAACATAGCCCGTAATACTCTGCAAGGACTCCTGTACAAGTAGTAAATTTTTTGTAGTAGCTAAGGTTTGATTAAAATGCCCAAGACGACCATTCCATCTGTCACTAAATAACGAATATGCATTAGTTGCAATGAGCATTACCATGGAAAGTAACGTCATTGATACTAGCATCTCAATTAAGGTGAAACCTTTACTCCCCTTCACCAACTTACCTCATTGAATTGATATACCCTGCTCGCTTTATCAATAGACAGTTGAAGCTCTACATTCCATAATACAAACTGATTAATAGACTTTTCTAGCTCCCCGCTTGCCAAACTCACTCGCTCAGGTGGCGCACTAACGAAAGCTGGCTTAGCTACCCAAGAAAACGTTACACGCCCCCATTCACCTTGTTCTTCCATTATTTCTTGTTGACCTGACGTTTGAATTTTAGCTTTGATACTCTCACTTATTGTTTCAACAGCTGCTGAAAACAATAAGGTTCGTTCTGCTTTACCACTTGATAATATCGCACCTCTATATACTAAGGTAATAGAGGCAATGACTAAAAATAAAATAAATGAAGCAACTAAGACCTCAATTAACGTAAAACCGCGCGATTTATTGTAGCGTTTACCGTTGTTTAATCTCATCTATTGCTCCAACAAAGCAATTAAATCTAACTGTCTAGTTTTATTGCCCTGCCGAAACTGAAGTACTGTAATATCTACCATACCATTTTTGTTAAAAAACAAGACAGAATCATCAAAAGATAAAAATTCAAAGTGTTGCTCTAACAGTTGAAAGCTTGTCGCTTGGTTTTGTTCGTTGAAAATATCATTTGTTGCCACTTTGGAAATGATAACTTGATGCTTGTTAAGTTCAACTTTAATCGTTGCACCATTTGAGAATGCTTTAATACTGGCTTTTCTTAATAAGTTGCAAAATGATAAATATTCACTTTGAGCACTAGCTTTATCCACAGTATTAATCGCTAATGGTGCAACAATTGACATCATTGTCATCATAATAGAGATAACAACTAATAACTCTATTAATGTTACTCCTCTAACAGAGCGATACTTACGCTTACATAAACAAACATGTTTTTGCGAACGTAAAAACATTTTAAAATCCTAGTTCGTTGACCGAGATAATACTTAATAGCATGGTCACAACAACACTACCAACTATACCGCCCATTGTAAGGATTAATAAAGGCTCTAAGGTAGATGTCATTTTATCAGTCCAACTTTCAAACTCTGCCCTTGAACGAGAGGCTATTTCATTAAATACGGGTGACAATTTTCCACTTTCTTCACCTACTTCTAGTAAAGACAGAAAAAATTCAGGGTAAATAGGGCTTCGGCCAAGAGAAGCAGTTAACCCCTCCCCTTTCTTAATTTGTTCTTTGGCAGCTATTAGGCCCTGTCGAATAAAACGGTTTTTTACACTTCCCGCTGATAGTTCTAACGCTTTATCAATTGAAATGCCCGCATCAATCATCATAGATAATGCCGCATTAAACCTTATACGTTCTACAACGAGCAACGCTCCTTTAATTAAAGGCGTTTTTATTAATACTTCATCAAGCCTTCGCTTAGTATTTGGATTTTTAAACGCAGCCATTAGCCCTATAATAGCAGCTGCAATCGCGAGAAAAAGAAACCATTGATACTGCTGCATCCAAGCACTTACATCTAATAAAACTTTTGTGTAAATAGGTAACTCTGGCAACCCATCAAACAACCCGCTCATTTGAGGTACAATGTAATTAAATATAAATAAAATACATAATATACAAACACTTAAAATAACCAAGGGATAGGTAAGGGATTGTATAATCTTTCGCTTAAGATTTGCTTTAAACTTTAGATCTATGGCGAGCTTTTCAAAAACATTAGATAAATCACCACTAGCTTCTCCTAACCGCACTAAATTAATGTAAAGGAGATCAAAAACATCAGGATGTTCTGCCATGGCATCTGACAGCATATTTCCACGTTTCACTGCTGTATATAACTCTTTAAGTAGTTTTTCAGAAGCACCTTTCGCTTTATTACGTTGCAAAATATATAAGCTTTTGTCTATTTTTACGCCATTTTTTAATAATATAGACAGCTCAGATGTAATAAATTCTAACTCGTCTAGGCTAACCGTTTTACTTTCAAATAAACTAATTGAAGACTTATTTTCACCCTGTTCTTTTAAAGAAATGATAATAAGTTTTTGTTCAACTAATTCTTTTTTAGCAAGCTCAAATGTATTTGCATCAAGAATACCTTCAACTTTAGCACCATGAACATCGTACGCTTGATAAAGAAATTGAGCCATTAACCACAAACCCTAATAATTTCATCCACTGTAGTAAGACCTTTCATTGCTTTTACTAAACCGTCTTCAAGTAAAGTACGTCCGCCGATACTTTTATTATGTGCTTTCGCTTCAGCGATGAACCTTTCATTTTTAGGTAAACTTGTAATTTCTTGGTCTGAGCGTAAATATTCAATAACAGCCATTCGGCCCTTGTAGCCGCTATTATTACAGTGCTCACAACCTTGAGGTTGACATAAAGTGATTTCTGTCAGATTGTTTTTATTAGCGAGTTCTTCCAATTGATATTTGTTAATTAACTCCTTCTGTTCAGGGTGCGGAATAGTGCAGTGTTGACAAACTTTACGTGCCAATCTTTGCGCGATAATAGATACTAACGCCGCATTCAACAAAAATTCTTCTACACCTAAATCAAGTAAACGCGTGTATGCACTGGGCGCATCATTTGTATGAACTGTACTAAAAACTAAATGACCGGTAAGTGCAGACTGCATTGCTATTCGTGCAGTTTCCTTATCTCGAATTTCACCTATCATTATAATGTCAGGATCTTGCCTAACAATACTGCGTAAACCAGCGCTAAAATCAAAACCAATATCAGGCTTAACTTGTACTTGGTTAACTCCTTCTAATTGATATTCTACTGGATCTTCTAAGGTAATTATTTTCACATCATCATCGTTAAGTTCATTCAAGAACGTATACAAAGTCGTGGTTTTACCACTACCTGTTGGCCCCGTAAGTAAAATAACACCTGCAGTATGTTTTAAGTCGTCTTTTATTTTTGTTTCGATATCCTCGGAGAGCCCTAAAACATCCATTTCATATTGAACTGCGTCTTTTCTTAAAAAACGCATAACCATACTTTCACCATCATTTAAAGGTAATGAAGATACTCGAATATCTAACGCTATATTTGAAATCTTCATTTCAATTTTGCCATCTTGTGGTCTGCGCTTTTCGGCAATATCCATATCAGCTAATATCTTAAGTCGTGAAATGACAGCAAGTTGAAGCCGTAATGGTAAGGTTTCTATCTCTTGTAAAACCCCATCAACGCGAAATCTGACTCTATATCTACCTCTTTGCGGCTCAAGATGCATATCTGAAGCACCTTGTTTAAGTGCTCTTGCAATAAGTGAGTTTAATAAGTTAACCGTTGGGGCTTCACTAGCTAGTTCTCTTAACTTATCTTCTTCAACATCTGATAATAATTGCGTATCATTTCCAGCATTCACTTGCTGTTCAATATGATTAATTTGAAATTTCTGAAAAACATCGTCAGTTGTAATAACGCTTGAGTATTTAACATGTAAACTCTGTAAATACTGAATAACTTCCCAATTTAAAGGAGATACGGTAACAAAAGTATAATGCTTGCCGTTTTGTTTATATGGATACCAACCTCGGTCTGTTAAAAACTTTACATTTAAGTCGGCTCCAATAGGAGGTTCTAATGTTTCAAACTCATCTAAGGTTAAAATAGGTAACTGCAATAGACGACTATAAAAAGAGGGTAGGTTATCTTCAGAAAAGCTTCCCATATTAATAAGTAAACGCTCTAAAGCGCCACCAAACTTGGATTGATATGCTTTTGCTTTTTCAATATCATCTAAGGCAACATCAAATTCCTGAAGGGTTTGCTCCATATTCAGCATTATTGATGCACCAAATCTTCATCTTCATCTTTACCGCCTAAAACACCGTCCTTCCCATAACTCATTAAGACGTAGTCTTCCCCATTAGGGCCAGGTGACTTGTATTGATAAGCGTTACCCCATGGGTCACTAGGTACATCTTTAGGTATGTATGGACCATCCCAATTAGGCTTTTCTGATACTCGTAATTCGGATAATGCAGTCGGATAGTCGCCAATATCTAATCGATAAGTATCTAAAGAAGTTTGTAACATTTGCATTTGGGCTAATGCTGTTTTTTGTTTAGAAGAACCAACTTTCGAAAACATTTTTGGTGCTACTAAAGACATAAGTAACCCTAAAATAACGATAACAATAAGTAGTTCAATTAAAGTAAATCCTCGATTTTTGTACATACAAATAAAACACAGTTAGTCAAATTAATGCAGCAAATATTACCAAGATAAAACAAATGAGTCATTAAAAGTTTACAGGGAATATGTAAGAAAAAATACTTGAAAAAAATCTATTAACACATACTTTAATTGAAGCACAACTGAACTATCTATTTTTATTAATATGCTTTATGAATCGCCAAGCATGCTGCATTGCATAAGAATAAATACAAAATAACAATAAAAAAGCACTTAACATGAGTGGTTCAGAAATGCTGAAAATTTCGCCCATAATACCAATACTAGAGCAAAAGACTGCAAGTGTACTTATCACCCATAATGCTTGACGAGATGTTAAACCTAATCTCATACATATGTGATGTAAGTGTCCATTATCAGCTTGAAAAGGAGAAACGCCTTTACGCATTCTTCGTATCATAATTGCAAACATATCCATCAAAGGAATTGCAATCACCCACAATGCTGTTACAGGTCTAAATGATGCTTCGCCGTATACTGTATTTTGCGTTTTCAATGTTAACAACCAAATAACCGTTAAGCCCATAAACATACTACCTGCATCGCCCATAAAAATCTTTTTACCACGTGGATTTCGAGTACTCACATTATAAAAAAGATAAGGAATTATCGCGACAACAAGAATTAACGGTAATAGTACATCGGCAGAATTATCATTTAATGTGGTTAATAAAGTTATTGAAAGTATTGAAATAATACTCATTGAGCCTGCAAGACCATCGATACCGTCAATCATATTAAAGGCATTAATAGCAGCAACACAGGCAAGCATGGTAAATATCATGCCGTATGAACCTACATTTACGTTGCCAAACGAAAAAATATTGCCAAAGTCGTATATATAAATACCTGCACCAAAAACCATTAATGAGGCTACAATACCTTGAAAGATCATACGAGGTGCTACACTTAGATCATAGATATCATCCATCGTGCCAATAAATACGAGTAACGCTGAGGAAATAAAATATAAGTTAATAATTTGATTTTGTTCAACAAAAAACGTTGAAGCTATTAACACCCCAGTATAAATTGAAATACCGCCAATAAGGGGGATAGCGCCGTCATGCTTTTTACGCTCATTTGGTAGATCAACTAAACCAATATGTGGCGCTAAGGGAAGTAACACTTTAATTGTAGAAATAGAAACACAGAAAGCGACAAGTAAAGCACTTAAAATAAGAAGCATTCAATAAACCTTGGTATTTAAAAAAATACACGAGCCAGTAAGCATAAAAAATTTCGCTAATTATAGTAGGCTAGCTAGTTAGAATCTAGGGTAAACAGCAAATATTTTACAAACAACCACGTCAATTCATCAAATGTGAATACGGCGAGTTATAACTGAAGCATTATCTCGCCGTTTAACACTATTGTCTACAAATTAGAAATTGCTGCAACTGCTACCGCTGCTTGATAGATAATTTGTGTAGCTACCTGCCATAACGTTAAATCTTCCATATAATATGAATCTAACGGTACAACAACGGTATCACCCGGTTGTAACTCCTGTGTATCCGAAGCGAACCAGCTGTCACCACTTGGAATATGCACTTGGCCATTGGCTTTGATAACATAAACACGATCTTCATCTGCTTGCTTTTTCATTCCACCACTTAAACCAATATAATCAAAAGCATCTAAATGGGTTTGATAAATATGTGAAGACGTCACTTGAACCTGCCCTACCACATTAACAGAGTTTTGTTTGGTTGGAATATACAGCATATCGCCGTCTTCAAGTATCACGTCTGTTTGCTCGTTTGCCACGATTAATGGGATATCAATCACTAAACGACCAATGGGTTTTACACTAGTTAAATCAGCTAATAGTTGGCTTGTTTGTTCGTAATCAAACGAACTGTTGCCATCTCGATCAGAGAGATTCTTAGAAGCAATTTCCATACGTAAGCTTTCTGACACCTTAACAAGGTTTTTCAGCTCTAACTCTTTAATGGTTTCTCGCGTAAATAATGAACCTTCAAGATAGGCAAAATCAGTAAAACCACCCACACGCTTGATTAATTGCCCCAGTGTTTCTCCCCTGCGAATGGTGTATTTACCAGGGAACATAAACTCACCTTTGAGTTCAACAGTGTGGTTTTCTTGCCAAGCAGGTATATGATGAATATTTAATCTGTCTTTGCTTTGTAATTGTTTATTCTGGCTGCTCTCCCCTGCGAGTGCACTGGCAAGGTCAATTTTAAATGCTTGCTTTACCGCTAAACCGTTTTCTATATCATTTCTAGTCATTTCAGCATTTGCTAAATATGCAGATTCTTGAAGGCCACCGGCGGCTTTGACTAAGTCATCAACACGACCATTTTTTGCTAGTGGATAAACCCCTGGAAACTTAACAGCACCATCAACCTCAACGAGTTGTAACGGTTCACCAGAGGCAGCTTGACGCTTTAATTGCTCTATAACGGGTGCTAGCAAACGCTTACGTGAGAAAAAGTTAAGTTCTCGTAATTCTGGCTCTTCTTCTTCAGCACCTGTTAATTCCTCAATAGACTTATACGTTTGTTTTAACGTTTCTTCCGCTTTGTTGACTTCTTCTGTTAAATTTAACGCATTTTGTGAGTTTTCATTTTCGTAATATTGCCAGAATAGCTTGTCTTCATGTCTTTTCTCTGCATTTTCTTTTTCTAACAGTAAGAGCTCATCTTTCGTGAAAGCTAAACTTTCTAAACTATCAATTTCAGTTGAAATAACCTCTTGATTAGAAAATATTAACACTCTGTCGCGAGCCTGCAGCACTAAATTATCTTCTGAGTTTTTGTCACTTACTGCATTAAATAAACTAAATTGTAATATGTCTATATTGCGACCAATGTCTTTTTCGCGGATCACTAAACCGTAAGTTAAGTCAGCATCACTGGCAACATACGCATGAATGTTCGGAATTAAATCGGCTATGCGTTGCCCTTCGTGCCATTGATATTTTCCTGGTCTAGTAACTGCACCAATAAAGGTGACAGAATTTTCATATTGCGAAGATGTTTTCGTTACTTTTACTACATCACCGTCTTTAGCTTTTTCTGAAAGTGCTGTAGATGAATTGAAATCAACCGTCTTTACAGTTCTAAGGTTATTATCATTAAACCCTTCAACAATCGTTGAAGAGGGGTATGCAGAAGGCAACATACCGCCAGCCATTTTAATGACATCTTGAAATTTCTCACCTTCTTTTAATTCGTAAATAGCAGGTCTTTTCACTTCACCGTCGACAGTCACTCTATCTCCAACAGAGGAAATAAACACTACGTCTCCAGATTTTAAAATAATATCGTGACTAGAATCACCTTTGATAAGTAAGTCATATAAATCTAAGTTTGCGACGAGTTTTCCACCGCGCTTAATTTGAATATCACGTAACGAGCCTACCTCACTAATACCACCTGCTGCGATAATAGCGTGTGTGGCACTTGATAACGAATTTAACACGTATTGACCCGGTCTATAGGCATCGCCTAGAACAAACACACGAATTGAGCGTAAGTCAGACAAAGTAACGATAACGTTAACGCCTAATACTTTGTTTTTAATTTCATTCGCTAAATACTGTTTTGCTTCAATAAAGGTCATACCGGTAACATTAAATGCACCCAGTTGTGGAACAACGACATCACCTTCTCTTGAAACCTCAATTTCAAAATCATTACTTTCTTTGCCAAACATTTGAATTTTTAGCGTATCACCCGGACCAACTAAATAGTTCTCCGGAATAGCAATATCCATAGAAGGCGCAAAGGTAAAAGGTTCATTGGCAAACACGTCATAACCAAAAGGTTTTGGCTTACCGTCATCATCTTCTTCTTTTTCTAGTTCTGCTTCTTGATCAAAAATAGGGTTACCAAATTCATCGTATTTAGTCCCTCGAGGAAAAAGTTGCGGTAATGCTTCTTCTTTTTGCTCTGTTTTCTTGTTATTGCTACCTGAAAGCTGAGCTCGTATTGCGTTATAATCAACTCCCATGCTTTGCGCTAATGATTTTTGCTGAGCTGGTGGTAATCGCTTAAATTGTTCGAGCTGCTGTGGGGAAATATTCGAAGGTATTTGCGCCGAAATTGCATTGCCAACAAATAGATATATAAACAAAAATACAGTGATTATTTTTTTCATTGATAAAACCAAGTTAAACCTAAATTATTGTTATTTACTCTTCGCCGCCGTCGAGTTCGTCCATAAATGCTTCAAAGTCTGCATCGTCTTCACTCTCTTCAATGGGAGGATTACCATCATAAACTTTAAATTTCATATTTTGAAAGTACGCATTTTTGACAAATTGATAAGTATCTGTCGAATTTTCTAGCATTTGTTCTTGATCTTTTAATTGCGCACGCTGTTCTAACGCGATAATACCAACTCTGACTAAGTTTGGCCAAAAGTCAATCACCGCCATTGGCCAGTAGTAACGATCTACATAATCGCCTACTTCATCACGAACAGAACTAGGCCCCATTGCAGGAAGCATTAAAAAAGGGCCATCACCTACACCATAACTACCAAGCACTTCGCCAAACTCTTCATGTTTTCTGCCCCAACCGAAGTCGCTAGCAGGGTCAAAGAAACCAAACAATCCAATAGTTGAGTTTAATATAAAGCGCCCTGTGCTTTTAGCTGCGTCACTAAACTTACCTTGTAATAAGTTGTTGATTACCGCCGAAGGTTCGTTCAAGTTCAGTGCCATGTTATAAACACCTGAACGAAAGTCTTTATTTACGTTATCGACATATGCTTCAGATGCAGGCTTTAACACATATTTATCTGCGTACTCCCAATTAAACGTCCAGATGGGGCGGTTGATCGTTTCAAGTGGGTCTTTAGGATCACCTGCGGCTTCATGGTGCGCTGGTGTAGAAGAACAACCGACTAGCCAAACAGCAGTAAGCGCGATAAATAAGTTTTTTAGATGTATTAGCGACCGTGACAACGTACTCTTTCCTTAAGAAAATCTAAGCTGAAAAAATTCCGAGCAAAGTTTACCACGAGCAATCGCTGTGACATAGTCTTTAACAGTTGAATTTAACAAGAAAAGTTTATAAAAAATGTAAGAAAATAGTTTAACTAGATGACTTACTGCTCCGCTTATGCATTGCAATTAGCATCTCAGCCTCTATTCTAGGCAATTGGCATTCGACCATTAACTCATTGACATCGGCGCCTAATTTAACCATTTTTTGCGCGCGGGAGTATAACTTGTCTTCAGGTTGTTGATGCTGAAATTCAGCTAATTCTGCTTGTAATGTAGCGATTGATTCTTTCAATGCATTCGTTCGGTGGGTTAATTGACCACTTACTTGTTCTTGTTCTACTTGCCAATCAGCTGCTGTAGACAATTTATCGTTAACGGCCTTTGCAGTGTTCATTAGCTCTTGTTGTAAATCAGTAACAAGTATTTCTAAACCTGAAAGTTGAGTAGTTAAGTACGCTGTTTTTTTTGAAAGGTTCATTATTTTAACAAAACAAATAATGTTCAGTATCAGCAAGCACGCGATAACTGCATATTCAATATAGTTGAGTAGCTCATTCATAATGTTTATGGTATTTGCCACTTCGGTGGCAAATACTTAGAATTGCTTCAATTCATCCCACTCGTCGTCAGTTAGTAACTTATTTAAATCAACTAAAATAAGTAATTCACCGTCTCGGTTTGATACGCCTTGAATAAATTTAGCACTTTCTTCGTTGCCCACATTGGGCGCAATATCAATTTCAGACGCTTTTAAATAAACCACTTCAGCAACACTGTCGACTAAAATACCTATCACTTGCTTTTCAGATTCAATAATGACAATTCTTGTATTATCCGTGACTTCGGATGATGGCAAACCGAATCGTGAGCGGGTATCAATGACAGTAACTACGTTACCACGTAAATTGATAATGCCTAGTACATAAACCGGTGCGCCAGGTACAGGTGCTATTTCACTATAACGTAACACTTCTTGAACTTGCATTACATTAATGCCGTAAGTTTCGCTATCTAATTTAAACGTGACCCACTGAAGCACTTCATCATTCGTGTCTACATTATCACTTGCACTGCGTCTTTCATCAGACATACCGCTCGCCTCTTTCGCGTTAATTCTTCAAAAATCTATTATAAAGATAGATTTACCTTGTTAATACATCAAATTAATTCTTACGTTATTAAGCATTTTGATGAATATTCGCACCATCATTTAACATCATGATTAGTGCATCTACATCAATTAATGCACACATACGTTCTTTTATCAAACCCGCTAGCCATGGACGCTTCGTTGAACCTGTTAACCATTTAACGTCATCTTGCTCTAAGGTTACCGTATCAATTAGGTTTTCAGCCAACAAACCCCACTGACTATTATTTAACATTATAACATACTGATAGTTCAATGAATTAATAAGGTTCTCGTTACATTTTTCCGGCATTATCCATTGAGCAGTGTCAACAACATTAATTTTTTCGTCCCTATGTAGCATAACACCTTTAAACCAAGCAGGTTTACCCATTAAACTATTGGTTTTATCTACGTTGTGAATGCCACCTAATTCAATAAGAGGTACAGCAACAATAAGCCCTGCTACATCGAAAAACATCGCTTGAAAAGCTCCCTTACGATAATCTTTATCAGCTTTAACAATAAATTCAGCTTTACTTTTACGTGTCGTAATTGCTTCTGGTTCTTCAGTAGTCGTTGGTACTTTGATTTGTGGTTCAGCTGTTTTCTCTTTTGCTTTTATCTCGGGCTTAGCTGTTATCTCAGGGGGTTTATTTAACGATTTTGCCGACGTTATAACATCAAGTTGTTTTTCATCAACATTGTGCGTCACACTTGCTTGCTGTAATAATTCATTTAATTGTTGTTTTTGTTCTAATACAGGTTCAACTGAGTCTTCAGTTAATAACTCAGACAGATAGTTTTGCATTAAACCTTTGCTTGCACTTAACGAGCCTTTATCTTTTGCAGCCATTAATGACGCTCCTGAATGCTTTCAAGAGACAAAAGATAATCTAACAAGTTTTTATAGGCTGTTACCCCTCGCGTTGAGGCTTGAAAATCAGAGGGAACTTTTTGTGCTTCACTAGCATTTCTAAAGTTTGTGTCTATAGGGATAACTCCTTGCCAAACGGTGTTACCATAGACTTCTTGCAGCTTTCTATATGCTAAAAGCGATGCTTTAGTTCGCTTATCAAACATGGTTGGCACTATTGTATAAGTAAAAGGTTCTTGTTGTTCACCTTGCATAATATCAAGTGTTTTCATCATCCGATCTAACCCTTTCAACGCTAGGAACTCAGTTTGTACTGGCACAATAATGCGATCTGCAGCAGCAAGAGCATTAACCATTAATACCCCTAATACAGGTGGGCAATCCATCAATACTACGTCATATTCGTCTTGAAGCTGGGCAATAGCCTTTTTTAACACTAACCCCATACCGCCTTTTGCACCTAATGCTCTATCTAACGTAGCTAATCCCATAGTCGCGGGTAATATATCGATGTTTTTATATTGTGTGGGACACAGGCTTTGCATGATCTGCTCTTTGGTAGACACTTGTGTAAACAGGTCATATACGCTTAACTCAAGATCTTCAGATTCGATACCAAAATAATAACTCAAAGATGCATGTGGATCAGTATCAACAAGTAAAACGCGTTTACCTTGCTCGGCTAATAAACCGCCAATCGAAATCGTTGTGGTTGTTTTACCCACACCACCCTTTTGATTTGCAACTGTCCAAACTAACAAGTTATCACCTATATAGCATTGTGGTGCTATCCGTACTGTATTTCTTTCAAAATAGCGTTAGGAAATTCAAGTAAAGGTATATCTGCTGTTGATATACCAGCCTTAGCAACGGCTTGGGGCATGCCATAAACAACGCAACTTTCTTCATCTTGTGCCCAGATAGTCGCTCCTTTTGCTTTAAGCATTCTTGAACCTTCTCGGCCATCAGATCCCATACCAGTAAGAATAACCCCGAGCACAGAGCCTGAAAATATTTTAGCCGCTGAGCCAAAACTCACATCAACACTTGGTTTAAAAGCAATTCTATCAGTATCATCAACCACTACTTTTAGCTTAGCATGATTTTCTTTACCTTCAATTAGCATCTGTGTACCGCCTGGTGCTAGGTAAGCTACACCTGGTTTTAACACATCACCATTTTCTGCCTCACGCACACTTATTTTACATAAACTGTCTAAACGCATGGCAAAAGCTTTAGTGAAGGCCGCTGGCATATGTTGTACCATTATAATTGGCAGAGGAAAATTTTGTGGGAGTTGTGTCAATATTTTTTGTAAAGCGACCGGCCCACCTGTTGATGTACCGATTGCTAAAAGCTTATAGGATTTCCCAGATGGGCGAATACTACCAATAGGTCGCTTAACTTGTGTATTTAACGTACTATTACTGACAGGTACTGTACTTGGTTTAGTAATGGAAGGTCTATTAAATGGCCTAGCACTTACTCGCCGAGAACCCAGCCTTTTTCGGGCTATTTCTAATACTCGACTACGTAATATACTACCAGCATCACTATTTGCGTTCGCAATTTCATTGAATTTTTTCGGCAGAAAATCAAGCGCACCTGCATCAAGTGCATCAAGCGTTGCCTTAGCTCCTTGATGCGTTAAAGATGAGAACATTAAAATAGGAATCGGTGAATTTGCCATTATTTGCTTAACAGCTTCTATACCGTTAAGTAATGGCATTTCTATGTCCATGGTAATGACATCAGGCTTTAAAGACTTTGCTTTTTCTACTGCTTCAATCCCATTAACAGCAACGTCTATAACCGTTAAGTTCTTATCACTATTAATAATGTCAGTGACCCGACGTCTAAAAAAACTCGAATCATCAACAACCAGAACTTTATAGGCCATTTAATATCTCTTTTGCGTATTGTTATCGTTAATTATGAACGCAATTTTTTATTTACCGCGGATTTTTTCGCATAAAATTTTAACATGCTTGGTACATCAATAATTAATGCTATACCACCGTCACTTGTTATTGTTGCGCCTGCCATACCAGGAGTGCCGTGTAATAAACGGTCAAGCGGTTTAATTACGACTTCTTCCTGCCCGATCAAACTGTCTACCACAAAGCCAATTTGTTGAGCACCTAATTGAACAATGACAACATGCCCTTTATCTCTCGGTTTTTCTTTGAAATCTCTCACTAGCCATTGATCAAGATAAAATAGCGGGATCGCTTTTTCTCGAACAATGATGGTTAGTTGACCATCAACGACATTAGTATTCGTCAAGTCTAAATGGAAAATCTCATTAACGGCGGCAAGAGGTAGCGCGAACGTTTGTTCACCAACGACCACCATTAATGTAGGTAAAATAGCTAATGTAAGAGGGACTTTAATCTCAAGTACCGTACCAACACCTAATTCAGAATCTATATTTACTGTACCGTTTAATTGGGTGATTTTCGTTTTGACAACGTCCATACCAACGCCACGGCCCGACACTTCTGAAATCTCTGTTTTTGTTGAAAAACCAGGGGCAAAAATAAGATTAAAAGCGTCAGAATCAGACATTCTTGCTGCGGCATCAGCATCTAAAACGCCGCGCTCAATGGCGATTTCTTTTAATTTTTCAGCGTTCATCCCTGCACCATCATCTCTAATGGTCAGGAGTATATGATCACCTTCTTGTGAGGCTGATAAAATAACCGTACCTTCACGCGGTTTACCGTTTTCTTCTCGAGTACTTGGTGTTTCAATACCATGGTCAACCGAATTACGTACTAAATGCACCAAAGGATCGGCTAATGCTTCGACAAGGTTCTTATCGAGATCGGTCTCTTCACCCTCTAATATTAACTTAATTTCTTTATTTAAACTTCTGGCAAGATCGCGTACTACACGTGGGAAACGACCAAAAACTTTCTTAATAGGTTGCATGCGAGTTTTCATCACTGCACCTTGTAAGTCAGTAGTTACCGCGTCTAAATTAGATACCGCTTTAGTCAGTTCTTCGTCTTCCTTTGTCATGCCTAAACTTGTCAGTCTATTACGCACTAAGACTAACTCACCAACCATGTTCATAATTTGATCAAGACGCTGGGTATCAACACGAACGGTTGTTTCACCTTGCGGAGCATTTTGTTTATCCGCAGGTTTTTTCGCCGGTGCTTTAGCAACGGGCTTAGCCGCTGCAGTTGGTTGTTCAGCTGGCTTGGGTGCTGTTGCTTGAACAGGCTTAGGTTGAGCAACCTCTTCAGGTGCTTGGTTGCTGCTTGTTTGAGGTGCTTTACCTTTACCGTGCAATTCATCAAGAAGACTTTCAAAATCGTCATCGTTGATTTCATCGTTGTTTCCAGATTCAGGTTTTGCACCAACACCTGGTGCAAAAGCACCTTGACCATGAAGCTCATCTAATAAGTTTTCAAATTCATCGTCAGTTATTTCATTGCTAGAACTTGCCGAGCTAGCAGAAGGGGCAGTACTTTGTGCAGGTGGCGCACTGGATGAGCCTCCCCCATGTAATTCATCTAATAAGCGTTCAAACTCATCTTCAGACATTTCGTCTGATGAAGCATCATTGCTTGATGTGTCTGTTGATACGACCTGTGTTGGCATTTCAGGTGTTGCCGCAACTGGTTCTGCGCCTTCGGGAGAGCTTAGACGATGTAATTCTGCTAATAATGCTGGGTCGGCAGGAATCAGTTCTTCACGGGCTTGCACCAAGGCAAACATATCATTAATCGTATCTAACCCTTGCAGAATAACATCCATAAGTTCAGGTGTTACACTTCGTTGACCATTACGCAAAATATCAAAGATATTCTCAGCGCCATGACACACATCTACAAGTTCAGTTAATGATAAGAAACCCGCACCGCCTTTCACCGTGTGAAAGCCACGAAAAATAGCGTTTAATAGATCTGCGTTATCTGGATCATTTTCTAGTTCAACAAGTTGCTCAGATAAGCTTTCAAGTATTTCACCTGCTTCGATTAGAAAATCTTGAAGAATTTCTTCATCTGCTTCGTATGACATCCAGCAACTCCTATTAGAATCCTAAACTTGATAAAAGATCATCAACATCGTCTTGATCAGCAACTACGTCATCTCGATTATCTTTATTAACAATTGGGCCTTCAACGAGGTTTTCGCCAACCGATGGCTTACCCGTGCCCTGCATACTTTCACTTGTGACACCAAAAGCCGTCAACATATTAATTAAACTATCTTCTACTTCTCTAACCAGATCAATCACTTTTCGAATCACTTGTCCGGTTAAGTCTTGGAAATCTTGCGCCATTAATACATCAGTCATTAAACCATGCATACGCTCAGTTTCACGTTCTGAAGTTTTCAGTAACACGTCAATATCATGACATAAAGATTTAAACTCACCGACATCTAAATTATTATGCATCAGTTTATTCCACAGCGGTTTAACTGTGCTAATTTGGTGTTGAATGGTATTAACAACAGGAAAGATAGATTCAACTGCATCCATCGTTTTGTTGGCTGCATCTTCTGTACGACTGATCACATAATTTAATCGTTCTTTTGCATCAGGAATATCTGCTGTCGCTAAATCATTCAATCGCGAATCTAACTGAAAATTCATTAATGAGTCATGAAGTTGACGGGTTAACTTACCAATCTCGGCAAATAACTCGGAATTAATCGGGTTTTGAATTTCGGCAATTAATTCATCTGCTTTATCTTGTTGATCGGTTTCTAAATATTCAACCAACATTTTTGCCTGTTCCAATGAAACATGGACACCGTTATTTATACTCATGCAACGTCCTTACGTGGCAACTCGTTATTATCCTAAACGCTCAAAAATTTTATCAAGCTTAGTTTTTAACGTTGCTGCAGTAAAAGGCTTCACAATATAACCGTTAACACCCGCTTGCGCAGCCATCACGATTTGTTCTTTCTTCGCTTCAGCTGTTACCATTAAAACAGGTATATGCGACAAACTTGCATCTGCTCGTATCGCTTTGAGTAAATCGATACCTTGCATCCCTGGCATATTCCAATCAGTAACGACAAAATCAAAATCACCTTCTTTAAGCATAGGTAAAGCTGTACTGCCGTCATCTGCTTCTTGAATATTAGTGAACCCTAAATCACGTAGTAAGTTTTTTACGATGCGTCTCATTGTTGAAAAGTCGTCAACAACAAGTACTTTCATATTTTTATCCAAGGCACCCTCCAGGGACTTAATTCTAAATGCTTATAAATATATTGTACTTAACTTTGCCAAGATTGCATACGGGCTTTTAATCGATGTAATGCTTGGCTATGAATCTGGCTAACTCTCGACTCACTAACATCGAGCACTTGACCAATTTCGCGTAAATTCAATTCTTCGTCGTAATACAGAGACAGTACTAAAGCTTCTCGCTCTGGTAAAGTAGTAATGCACTCTGCCAATGACTTTTTAAACACTACATGTTCTATATTTTGATATGGATCAGTATTGTTTTTATCTTCAAAGCTTGAAACAGCATCTTCATTGACACCTAAATCTTCAATACCGATGATTTTGCCGCCATTTACTTCGTTAAGAATATGATGGTACTCATTCAGCGAAATATCAAGTTTTTCAGCCACTTCAATATCAGAAACATCTCTGCCTAGCTCTGCTTCCAAGTTTTTTATGGCTTCGCTGACCATTCTGCTGTTTTTATGTACTGATCTGGGGGTCCAATCACCACGACGTATCTCATCGAGCATTGCGCCACGAATACGTATACCCGCGAAGGTTTCAAAGCTAGCCCCTTTGGTGTTATCAAAGTTATTTGCCGCTTCCAATAGACCAATCATGCCCGATTGAATAAGATCATCAACTATCACACTAGCAGGCAGACGAGCGAGTAGATGATAAGCGATACGCTTTACTAAACTGCTATGCTGCTCGAGCAATGCCGTTTTATCAATTTGCGAACCGTATGCACTGGCTTTACCCAAAATTGCTTACCTTCGAATTAGTTTTCAATTAACTGTTCAATAAAAAACTCTAAGTGCCCCGAAGCATGGTTTGGCACTGGCCACTTAGTTATTTTTTGAGCTAACGCTCTAAATGCTCTGGCTGCTGGAGAATCAGGAAAAGCTTCTACAATAGCTTGTTGCTTCCTAACTGCATTACGAATGTTTTCATCAAAAGGAATGACACCGACTAACTCAAGCGCAACATCTAAAAAACGCTCAGAAACTTTTGAAAGCTTACCAAATAACTGCTGCCCTTCTTTCGGACTTCTTACCATATTAGCAACGACTTTAAACTTAAATACTTCATGGTCACGGCTGAGTAATTTCATTAACGCATAACAGTCGGTGATTGAGGTTGGCTCATCACAAACAACCAATAACACGTCTTGAGCCGCGCGAGCAAAACTCAATACCATATCTGAAATACCTGCTGCGGTATCAACTATGAGCACATCAAATTGCGTTTGCATATCGCTAAAAGCACGAATTAATCCAGCATGTTCAGATGGCGTAAGATCAACCATTGACTGAGTACCAGAAGTTGCGGGAATGATTTTAATTCCTGCAGGGCCTTCAATAATAATATCGTCGAGTTCACACTCGCCTGACATAACATGTGATAAATTACGTTTTACACGTAAACCAAGCATTACATCAACATTGGCTAAGCCTAAATCAGCATCGAGTACTAGTACTCTTTTTCCAAGTTGAGCTAAGGCAATAGACGTATTAAGCGAGACATTGGTTTTACCCACTCCCCCTTTACCACCAGAAACTGCTATGACTTTAATTTGATTTTGCTGTTGCATTTTTCTTAAGCCACTTGCCTGATCAATCATTTACATCACTCTAATTAAACATCAAAAATAATTTACATGCCAACTGCCATAGAAGCAGAGGTAGGGCGCCACGAGTTGTGACCATTCAATTTTGTTGCAAGCCTATCTGCAAGCGTAACTAACTTTTCAGCATTTGCAACTTTAATATCTTCTGGAACTCTTTGTCCATCAGTAAGATACCCTATTGCGAGGCCATTTTGTATAGATGTTGCAATTATTTCACCAACGCTCAAACTTTCATCTAGCTTTGTATAAATACACCCCGCCAACGGTACTTTTTTGAAGCGTTCAACGTTTTCTTGCATAACACGCTGTTGGGTATTGGCTGACAATACTAAGTAATTTCGAATTCTAACACGAGAATTCGCAATCAGGGTAGTAAGGTGATCGTTTAATCTCATATCACGCTGCCCCATACCTGCGGTATCAATGAGCACTAATTTTTTATCTGAGAACTGTTGTAATAGCGTATCAAGTGCCGCGCCATCTTTGGCAAGCTTAACCTGACAACCAATGATGCGTCCATAAGTAGTTAGTTGTTCGAAGCCTGCAATTCGGTAACTGTCTGTAGAAATCATGGCGACTTTATCGGCACCATGAATTTGAGCAAAACGGGCAGCTAATTTTGCGACGGTCGTTGTTTTCCCTACACCCGTTGGCCCTACTAGCGATACCACACCACCACGGTGAATAATTTCATTATTTGTTGTATGTAATTGACTCGCTAACAATTGCTTAGCTTGTAGCCATGAATCTTCCTCATTTTCAACATTGGGTAAATAGCTTGCGATCTGGTCAGCAACATTTTCAGTAATCCCCATTGCCATTAAACGGTCAACCAATAGGGCTTTAGCAGGGTTTTTTTGTGCCATATCTTGCCACATCAAACCGGAAATTTGATGCTCAAGTAATTGACGAATAGAAGACATTTCACGGCGCATTGCTTCAATTTCACGGTTTTGCTGTGGCGTATTATCTCTCGTTTGATGATGTGATTCTGTCATTGACGCTTGCTCACTCTGATGAGCATTGTTTGGTGTTTCAGTTGATAAAGCTTCAGGAGTCGACTGAGAGGCGTGTTGTTTATCTGTTGGTGCTTGGTGTGCCCCTTGCTCTAAACGATCAGTAAAGTTTTTTAGCTGTTGCTCAATATCTAATGCATGTTGCTGTTGGTGTGCAGTAGATGTTTGAATCGGCGTTGCTTTACTTTTAGGGGTATTTTGTTGGCGCTGTAATAATGCAGCAAGGCTATCAGCTGGTGGCTGTGCTTCATCAGTACTAGATTGCACGTTTGACGCCGCTTCATTAGTATTTTGTGGCTGACGTCCGATAGACACCACATCTTGAGAAATTTCTCGCGCAACGTGCTCTGATGGCTGTGCTGAAGGTGTTGTTTGTTGGCTATAATCTACCGCCGCCATTAATTCAACACCTTCTGGAATCTTCTTATTCGACATGATTACTGCTTCTGCACCAAGCTCTAGCTTGATTTGTTCAAGTGCTGTTCTCATATCTTTTGCAACAAAACGTCTTATTTTCACGTTGACCCCTTACCGAACACATCGCGGCGTTATCTTTGTTAAATCAGTTACTGCATCAACATTTCTCAGTGTTTAACGATAATGATTACTGACCAATTGAGCTGATAATTTTAATTTGCTTATCATCAGGTACTTCTTGGTAAGAAATTACTCTTAAACCTGGAATGGTGTATTTAACAAACTTAGCCAGTACCGTTCGTAACATACCTGATGTCAGCAATATTGGCGTATCACCTGCCATTTCTTGTTGCTGAGCACCTTCTGTTAACGACACTTGTAACCTTTCGGCTAAGCCAGGTTCTATACCTGCACCATCGTCTCCTGCCATTTGCATTGACTGGTGCAACATTTGTTCCAACTCTGGTGACAAAGTTATGACGGGGATCTCGTGTGCTGATCCGACAAGATCTTGAATAATAAATTTACGTAACGTAATACGCACCGCAGCGGTTAAAATATCGGTATCTTGACTCTTCGGACCATATTCAACCAGTGTTTGTACAATACTACGCATATCACGCACAGCAACGCCTTCATTCATTAGGTTTTGCAACACTTTAACAACCGCGCCAAGTGTTAATACTTCTGGAATTAAGCCTTCAACAAGTTTCGGATAACTTTTCCCAAGGATATCGAGTAAATTCTGAACTTCTTCATGACCTAAAAGCTGTGATGCATTGTTGGTCAACACTTGGCTAAGGTGCGTTGCAAGCACCGTAGCAGCATCAACAACGGTATAACCTAAAGATTGAGCTTGTTCCCGCTGAGCTTGTGTGATCCACACAGCATCTAAGCCGAATGCAGGATCTTTAGTATGCACTCCGTCAAGTTTGCCATAAACTTGACCTGGATTTATCGCTAAATCATGATCATGACGAATTTCTGCTTGGCCAACCGTCACTCCCATTAACGATATTTGGTATGTATTAGGATCTAAGTCTAAATTATCACGAATATGTACTGCTGGGACTAAGAAGCCAAACTCTTGTGACAGCTTTTTCCTAACCCCTTTAATACGGTTAAGCAGTTCACCACCTTGGCTTTTATCAACTAGGGGGATCAAACGGTAACCAATTTCTAACCCCACAATATCAACGTGACTCACATCATCCCAATCTAAATCTTTCACTTCTTGCTGATGCTGAGCGGTCTCTACTTCTGCAATTTCTTTCGCTTTTGCATCATCAACTGCTTTGGCCTTTTTGATTTTACTTGATAAAAAAGCACTGCCGGCAATTAACACCGCAAAGGTTAAAAAAGCAAAATGAGGCATACCAGGCACAATCCCCATAATAAACATGACAGAAGCTGCAATATACAGTGACTTTTGTTGCCCTAACTGTGTGCTCATTTGCGAGCCCATGTCTTGGCTAGTGTTTTGTCGTGTTACCACTATCGCAGTTGCTACTGATAATAATAAGCCAGGAATTTGAGCAACTAAGCCATCACCAATGGTTAACAAGGTATACACTTCTACCGCGTTGTCAAAAGTAAGGTCATGCTGCACCATACCAATCACTAAACCACCAATGATATTGATAAATAAAATAAGAATGCCGGCTATTGCGTCACCTTTTACAAACTTACTAGCACCGTCCATAGAACCATAAAAATCAGCTTCACTAGTCACTTCAGTGCGGCGCTCTCTCGCTTCGTCTGCATTAATAAAACCCGCATTTAAGTCGGCATCAATAGCCATTTGCTTTCCGGGCATGGCATCTAAAGTAAACCGAGCTGTTACCTCTGATATTCTGCCTGCACCTTTCGTGACTACGATAAAGTTAATGATGATTAAAATTAGAAACACCACTAAACCGACAGCATAGTTACCACCGATAACCACTGAACCAAATGCTTCAATCACCTTACCGGCGGCATCAGGGCCTTCATGACCTTCGAGTAAAACAACACGAGTACTGGCAACGTTTAACGCTAATCGCAAAATTGTCGCGATCAGTAACACTGAAGGAAAGGAACCAAATTCAAGGGGTTTGAGGGTATAAACCGTAATTAAAAGCACCACAAGTGCTAAGGCAATGTTGAACGAGAATAGTACATCGAGCAACATGGCAGGCATGGGTAATATCACCATACCGAGTATCGCTATTACAAGAAGCGGCGTGCCCGCTCCTGCAAAAACACTAAACTTTTTCTGTTTTAATTGATTGAAATGTGCTGCTAATTGCATTTAATCATCACGATAGTTTTTTGACGCATATCGGGAATTTGCAAATTTTAGACCAATTCACCAGAATTTATATAAGCAATTGACTATTTTGCGGAAACCAGAAAAATTCAGCCTTAGGCATATTAATACTTGTAGTCATCAGGTATAGGTAAGTTTTTTGCTAATGGTACTGGTCGACTTGCTTTTCCCTTTTTAAATTCTGCAAGTTGATAAACAAAGGCAAGTACTTGAGCAACAGCTGCGTATAACTCTTCTGGTATTTCTTCATTAACATCTGCCGTATAATAGAGTGAGCGTGCAAGTGCAGGTGATGTTAAAATTTCCACGCCATGCTCTTTTGCTATCGTACGAATATGAATTGCCATTTCATCAATACCTTTGGCGATCACACGCGGAGCACCACCTGATTCAGTGTCATATTTTATCGCTATTGAATAATGAGTGGGGTTAGTGATCACGACATCAGACTCAGGTACTTCCGCCATTTGTCTGCGTTGGGAGATTTCATACTGTGTTCTTCTAATTCGACCTTTATTTTCCGGACTCCCTTCAGAATTTTTCAATTCATCTTTCACTTCTTGCTTGGTCATCTTAAGTTGGCGAATATGATCCCATTTTTGATAAGGCGCATCGACCGCAACAATAATAATGAGCGATAAACTTAACGCTAAAAACATCCACAGTAATAATTCAACCGCATGTGCAAAATTTAACGGAATTGCCTCAATACTGAGTGATAATATTTGATCAAATAAGGTAACAAGTAATAAATATGCACAGAAAAATACGACAAAAAATTTTAACAACGACTTAATGAGTTCAACCCAAGCTTTAACACCAAACATGCGCTTAAAACCAGCAATCGGGGATAATTTACTCGCTTTGGGTGCCATTGCTTCAACCGAAAAATTTAAACCACCGAGAATGATATTACCGACGAACGCGGCAACCATGATGATAAAAAACATCCAACCTATCGGTACCGCTAGCGAGTAAAGCGCATCGCTAATGATATTGAACAGTTTATTGATATCCATCACTTCTTCACGGGTTAAATTAAATAACCGTTTCATAATTAAAGATAGACTGCTGACCAGTGAACTGCCTGTCATCATCAACGCAATAGCACTACCCACTAACACGAACATAGTACCTAAATCTTTAGATCGAGCAATTTGACCTTTTTTTCTTGCCTCAGAGAGCTTTTTCCCTGTGGGTTCTTCTGTTTTTTCACCTGAATCAGACTCAGCCATGACATTAACTCGCGCAGTCGATTAAATGACACGTTAAATCTAATGCTCGTTGCCATTGTAATTCAAAATGTAGCATAAAGTTTTCCATGGTCAGCCACATGATCAATAACCCAGAGCACATGGTGATTGGGAAACCTATAGCAAAAATATTTAACTGTGGTGCTGCTCGGGTCATGATGCCGAAAGAGAAGTTAATTAATAACATGGCGGTAAGTGGAGCCATCGCGAGTGATAGAGCGGTTGCAAACATCCATGCCCCCCATTCCACTAAGTCGCGAAACTTCGTTGATGAGAACTCTTCTAGCGGTATCGGCAGCGTTGAAAAACTTGCGGTGACAAACTGTAAATAGGCTAAGTGCCCATCCATCGCCCAAAAAAGTAAGGTAGATAAAATAAGAAAGAACTGACCAACTGCCGGCACATTCATACCACTAGCAGGATCAACTAGCGAAGCAAAACCAAGACCTGTTTGCATCGCAATTATTTGGCCAGCCATGGTAAAGGTGTTAACCACTAAATTTGTCACTAATCCCATCATTGCGCCGATGATGGTTTGTTGTGCTACCAATAGCACCATCTGAAAAGAGAATAATGATTCAATGCTAACCGGAGGTATAGCTGGCATGATGGCAAAAGTAATTGCTATAGAAAGAAAAAGTTTAACTTTCATCGGAACTGCTCGTGCGCCCAATGCAATCATCGACATAATTAACGCTGAAACGCGGGAAAAGGGCAGAATAAAATCTGCCATATATTGGTTAATAACCGTTTCAGAGAATTCCATAGTAACTAACCGTTACGCGATCACAGACGGTATAGATGTCACTAACCTAATGGTGTAATCCATTAACTTTTGTACCAACCAATGACCACCAACAATTAATGCCAGCAATGTCACAATTAGACGAGGCAAAAAGCTTAACGTTTGCTCATTGATAGAGGTTGCTGCTTGAAAAACCGCAACGATTAAGCCCACAATTAAACTTGGCACTATAACAGCACTAACAAGAACAATAACAAGAAACAAGGCGTCTCTTAGTATATCAACAAAGATTTCAGGACTCATTACGGGACCCCCATACCATAGCTACTTGCGATTGTGCCAATCACTAAATTCCAACCATCAACGAGTACGAACAGCATAAGTTTAAAAGGCAATGAAACAATCATTGGTGATAACATCATCATACCCATTGCCATTAAAATACTAGCTACTACTAGGTCAATGATCAAAAAAGGAATGAATAACATAAAGCCAATTTGAAAAGCTGTTTTCAACTCGCTAATGATGAATGAAGGAATAATCACCGTCATCGGCAAGTCTGTTGGCTTATCCACTTGAGTAATACCGGCCATTTGCGCAAGAGTATCTAAATCTTTTATCCGTGTTTGTTCAAGCATAAAGGCACGAATAGGCACTTTAGCGCTATCTATCGCTTCAATTGAGGTTTTTTGTTCTGCAAGATAAGGCTGAATTGCCGTTTCATTTATTTGATTGTATACCGGTGTCATAATGAAAAGCGTCATAAACAGGGTTAAACCAATGATCACCTGATTCGACGGTGTTTGCTGCAAACCAAACGCTTGACGCAAAATGGCCATAACAACAACGATACGGGTAAACGACGTCATCATAATAACTGCAGCAGGAATAAAGCTTAATGCAGTCATAAAAATCAGTATTTGCAAAGTAACTGAGTACTCTTGACTTCCGTCGGGATTCGTTGACAACTTAATCGCAGGTAAAGACAGATCTTGCTCTGCAAAAACATGACCACTCAACATCATTCCGAGACACAACACCAGCAGCCATAACAAGCGAAAATTTGTGTGCTTACCCGATGTTAACTTGCTCATACTATTCTCGATTATTGTTGATTTTTTGATTGATAAACTTTGCTAAAGGGTTATTAATTGCCCCTGTGATTGGGCTATTTTCAGGAAGTGGCGTTTCCAAGGTTTTAATTAATGTAACTTGTTGGTGACACACGCCTAACAATAGCTGCTCATCACCGACTTGTATCACCATTAACTTTTCTTTACTTCCTAAAGGTAAGCTGGCGATGACTTTCATACCAGAAGATACTTTATTGATCATAGTAAACTTTTTCAAGACAAACGCACTGACAACTATTAATGCGAGTACTAACAATAGTGCTAATATCATACTCGCAGCGTCCATATTTACGTTTGCATGTTTACCCACTTCAACGTTGTTTTCCTGTGCAAGGCTGATCACAGGAAAAAGTAAAACCAGCAAACTACCAATATTGCGTAATGTAAAGTATCGTGATATTTTGTGCATTATTTAAGCTTTTTAATGCGTTCAACCTGACTGATCACATCAGTTAAACGAATACCGAATTTATCATTCACAACTACCACTTCACCATGCGCAATCAGTGTACCATTGACCAACACATCTAACGCTTCACCGGCAACACGATCAAGCTCAACAACAGAACCCTGATTAAGTTGTAATAAGTTACGAATACTAATTTGGCTTCGGCCTACTTCCATAGAGATTGTCACTGGAATATCTAGTATTGTATCGAGCTTACGCTTTTCTTCACCTGTGATCGGAGCATCTTCTTGTAGTTCATCGAATTCTACCGCTTCTGCATTTTCTTCATCGGTTTCAGCTTCAGCTTGTTCATCCATCGCCTCATCCCACATGCTCAGATCTTCGTTTTCGTTCTCGTTTTCATCACTCATATTCAGCCTCTGTTCTTAATAATCTAAATCATCTTCAAGTAAGTGTAACTCTGCGTCACTGTCTAAACGTTTACCGCCTTTAGTTAAAATGGTTAATTCATTCTTCACAGACTCTGGACGCTTAATTTTCTCTTGAATTTGCAGTGCAATGTTTTCACGACGCTTGCCTAGTTTCGCTCTAAACGTTGGTAACTCTTCAATCAATACGGTTATATGTTCTGGCATTTCAATCGGGATAATATCGCCTGTCTCTAATTCCATAATTCTTGATAAGGGAATATCAACCTCTAAGAACTTGGTTGATAAGGCAACCGGAACATCCATGATTTCATCACGTAACGCCTTTGACCAACGCATATCAGTGTCTTCTTTGTCACTTTGCACACCAGCGTCTAACAATTCTCGAATAGGCTCTAACATCGAGTACGGCAAGGCAACATGAAAATCACCACCACCGCCATCTAGTTCAATGTGAAATGAGCTAATAACCACCACTTCAGTAGGGCTAACAATATTCGCCATAGAAGGGTTTACTTCAGAATCTAGGTATTCAAAAGATACATCCATGACTGGCGACCACGCTTCTTTGTAATCTTCAAAGATAAGCTTGAGTAGCATTTGAATAATACGTCGCTCAGTTGGAGTAAATTCTCGGCCTTCAATTTTGGCATGGTAACGACCATCACCACCAAAAAAGTTATCCACTAAGATAAACACTAAACGGGCTTCCATGGTGATAAGTCCAGTACCTTTTAACGGTCTAAAACGCACCATATTCAAGCTAGTAGGTACAAACAAGGTATGTACGTACTCACCAAACTTGATCATTTGAATTCCATTAATAGACACTTCTGCCGTGCGGCGCATCATATTGAATAGGCTTATCCGCATATGCCGAGCAAAACGCTCATTAACCATTTCGAGCGTTGGCATACGACCACGCACAATACGATCTTGCGACGAGAAGTCATAGTCGCTGGTGCCTTCTCGTTCAGGAACGTCTTCAGCAACCTCGTCTTCTTCAACGTCGTCTACGCCATGAAGTAGCGCATCGATTTCGTCTTGTGAAAGTAAATCACTCACGGTGGTATCTCTTTAAAGTTGTGTCATTATTGCATCACAAAGCCAGTAAATAATACTTGCTCTATTACTTTTTGCTCTTCTATGTCCATCATTATTTTATGTACTTCAGATAATGCCTGCTGCTTTAATGATGTTTTACCTGCACTAGTTGCAAGATCATCAGCATTTGATTGAGTAAATACTGCTAATAAAGTACTTTCAATCAACGGAATATGTTTTTTCGCGGCTTCCTCGTTATCAGAGCCCCGAACCAACAACTGCACTCTTATTTCTACAAAACGGTCACGGTTAGCACCAGGAATATTAAAACGAAAAGGTCTTGGCATCGGTACATATAATGCGGTACCTAAACTAGCACTTGCCGCAGGTTGAGCGCTACCTTCAGTGATCGCTTCTCCTTCGACGCCTGAATCTAATGCTGCATCTAGTTGCTCTTGTGTTGGGCCATCATCGCCCCCCATAAAGAAAAAAGCGGCGCCACCACCAACAGCCAGTATAACCACAGCTGCAATAATAATAATTAACTTCTTTTTTTTACCAGAACTATCAAGTTCTAATGCTTTTTCTTCTTCAGCCATAAATAGCCCCTATTGATAAAACTTATATATATCAGCAACTATATCTTCGATTACAGAATGCGCAACTGCTTTTATACAATTAAGCGTAGTAATCCACACCAGTTGACGAAGCTTTATACAAATTTACCTCTGGAGCCGCTAATTGTTCATGAGCAGAATTATTTTCCCCTTGATTTTCGCCCTGTGCTAGTTCACCGCCAGCTTCGCCACCATCATTACTTTTTTGATCGCGCTGTTCAATATTTGCATCACCGACATCAACACCTGATTGTTCAAGCATTTCTTTTAATCTACCCATGTGTTGCTCTAATGCATCTTTTGCTTGCGGGTTTTGTACAACAAAGTTAACGGCCGCTTGTTCATTTTGCATATTAATTTTAACTTGCATGCTACCCAGTTCTGGCGGATCTAACCGAATTTCGAGCTGTCGCAATTTTTGATTGATCATCACCATCACTTTCTCTTTAACCTCGATACTAAAATCTTTGCGATTTATCGCAATGGTTTCTTGAGCGATGATCTGAGTTGAGCGTGTTGCTTGTACCGAAACACTCTCAGCAGTCGTCTTAGCATGTATCGCTTGCGCAGCTTGTTCTTGCTCTTGTGTTAACGCAGTAGTAGGTCTTGCTGGCTCTGAAAAAACGGTTTGACGCTCTGTTTTCAGGTCGACAATAGCCTGCTTCTCTGTATCAACTGGCGTATTAACTTTCATGTCAAATGACTGCTTTTGAGCATTTTGCTCAGCGTTATTTTGTTGTTCACTATCGCCAGCTGATGAACTATTGGTTTTAGCATCAACATTGACAACATTAGCTGTTGCTTGATTTATGATACGGGTGTTGTTTTCTTTGCTATCTGCTTTGTGAGTATTATCTATGTTTATTGGCGTTACTGAAAATGGTGTTTCTGCACGTTGCTTTTCAGCAATTGCAGCATCAACTTCATCAGCTTTATTAACATTCAACTCTGGATTAACAGAAGAGGTAGAAATTACTGGTTCAACTGTTTTTTTAGTATCATTGCCTGCATTATCACTCACCGTTGCAAGTGATTTATCTGCAACTATTGTGTTTTCTGCGGCTTGCTTAATTTCTTGTTGAGTTAATTTCGAAGCCGATTTTTCAACATCATCAGCAGATGCCAGCTTATCATCAACACCAGTAATCGTCTTTATACTATTTTCCTGCTCAACAGAAGTAGCCGCCTTTACACGGTTTAATTGATCAGATGATGCCAAAGTCTGTAACACTTTTTCATTTCCACTCACTTTTTTCACGTCAGTGGTAATTTCTTTGTTTGATTCGCTACTTTCAGAAACGGTGATTGCTTGAGCCTCTTGGTTCTTATTAGATTGAGTTTTTGTATCTCGCCCCGCTAATATTGCTTGAATTTCAGTGGCAAGCTTTTGCTCTTTTTGTGACAACTCTACTTTTTCAACCGGCGCTTTTTCAGACTGTGCAATTTGTTGCTGAACATTAATTTGCTTAGCCATTTCCAACGCTGCTTGTCTTGATTGTTCATGTTTTTGACTATGTTCAGTAGAGGTGATTTCAGAAGCATTAATAAAGTCTAATAACTTGATCGCAATTTCAGCACGAGTATTTTCAACAGGTGCATCGACATATTCAGTTGACTGCTTATCATGTGCTTTTGTACTCTGCTCTGACGTTACTTCTTCAGCTGTATTGTTGCTACCTTCATCAACGGCATCAGCTTGAATATCTTCATTTTTTGCTTTTTCTTCTGTCGCTTGATTGCTAACATCTGTAGCATTCTCTGAGGGTTGTGAACGAGATGCGGCATGTTTGTCAGTCGCAACTTGTGACTGTTGTTCACTTGCGTTTTCTTGCCGCTTTTTGCCGTTAGTGACGACGGACTTATCCGCCATGTAATCTGAAAAGTTACTGGATTTACTTCTGTCTGCACCCGTATTTTTTTGTGTATCGATGCTTGACAATATTCCTTTATTTTCAACACCTTGATTTACATCTACGGGTAGTACGTTTACTTGTCTCATCGTAAAAAACCTTCACTGAACAATTAGATAATATTTTCTTGCTTTACGCATTAACGCATCATTAATAAATATTATGCAATTTCTATTCCATTAAATAGTTTCGCACTAATTTTAGGGTATAAATATCATTCTTCATGGGTTCAGGATTGTGGATTACGGCGTCGAAAATATTGTTGAGCTGCAATTTCATCAAACATCGCTTGCTCAGCCCTATTCGCCTTTTTAGCAAGTAATAATTTTTGTTTTTCTTGTAACTTCTCGATCGCCTGTACTTTTTGATGCTGTAATGTCCATTGCTGCTTTCTTTGCTCCATTAACGCCTTTGCTTGCTTGATGGCAATTTCAACTTGTTCTGCTGCATTATCTAATTTAGCAACAAATGCATGAAAATGGCGGTAAGTGACACTATCAACGCCTGTCATGGCTCGTTGATCAAGCCGTTTCATATACTCGAGTCTAAATTCACCCACACTTTGTAAACGAATGAGGTTTTCCTGGTATTCTTTTTCAGCTAGTTGCAATTGTTGAACAGCTTTATGTTCTTTATCTGATTCAAACTTATGAATAGTGTTCAATTGCTTCATTGACATAATTACTTACCTCGCCACTACTATTATTCAGTGGCCGTATTTTGCTGTTGGGCATGTGCTTGTGCTGCACCAATCACTTCTTGTAGCTGTGCCAAACTTTGATCATAAGGGACAACTTCATGCATTTTTTGCTGAAGAAAAAAGTTAATGACTGGCAGCAACTGTATCGCCTGATCGATTCTGGGGTCAGTCCCTTTGCTGTATGCACCAATTGAAATTAAATCTTTATTTTGTTGATATAGTGAATAAAATTGTTTTAAATTTCGTGCAAGATCTTGGTGTTCTTCACTGGTCACCATAGGCATTACCCGAGAAATAGAGCCTTCTATATCTACTGCTGGAAAATGCCCACTGTCTGCAAGTTGGCGAGATAATACAATATGGCCATCAAGTATTGCCCGTGCTGCATCAGCAATAGGATCTTGTAAGTCATCACCTTCAGTTAATACGGTAAAAAATGCCGTGATCGCACCTTGGCCATCACCACCGTTACCTGCGCGTTCAACAAGTTGTGGCAACTTAGAAAATACTGAGGGCGGATACCCTTTCGTCGCGGGTGGCTCACCTACCGCTAAGGCGATTTCACGTTGAGCTTGTGCGTAACGGGTTATAGAATCGATCAGAAGTAAAACATTCATGCCTTGGTCGCGAAAGTACTCGGCAATTTTCACCGCTGATTCACAACCTTTTAGTCGCATTAATGGTGAATTATCTGCGGGGGCCGCAACAACAACAGAGCGTTTTCGCCCTTCTTCCCCTAAAATTTCTTCAATAAACTCTTTAACTTCTCGACCACGCTCACCTACAAGCCCTACCACGATAACATCAGCCGTTGTACCGCGAGTCATCATGCCTAACAACACACTTTTACCCACGCCAGAGCCTGCAAACAACCCCATACGTTGACCTTGACCAACCGTAATAAAACTATTGATCGAGCGAACACCAACATCTAATGGTTGTGTAATTGCACGGCGTGCTAATGGGTTAATAGGCTCTGAAGAATGCTTTGCTTCTGGATCTGTTTTGATTGGACCTTTGCCATCTAAAGGCTTTCCTACCCCGTCAACTACTCGACCAAGTAACTCCATCGATAAAGGTAAACGTGCCTTAGCCATTAAAGGAACAACGCGTGCACCAGGTAATACCCCTTGCAAACTCTGCTCTGGCATTAAAAAAGTAATATCGTTCGAGAAACCAACGACTTCGGCGATTAATTCGCCTTGTGCGGTTTCAACAAGGCATTGACTACCCACTTGAGCCTTTACACCAACAGCCTCTAGTGTCAATCCAACAACGCGCACTAACCGCCCTGCAACCGAAATAGGTTGGCGGTGGATAAATTGTTGGCTGTTAATTAGCCGCTGATTAATACCTTCTATGTCTATCATCAACTATTTGACACTCTGAGCAAGAAACGATTATTGATGTAATGCATTCTGCAAGAAAGATTCCAACACATCTGTTAAGCGCGTTTTTATCGATAAATCGATATTAGATGTGCTATTTTCAATTTGACAACTACCTTTAGGTAACTTCGGTGATGGTAATAGTCGCCAGCCTTGCTCACTGATATATTCGGGTGTGAACTGTTGCTCTACTAACATAATGTCATCGGGGTTTAGCAGTATTTGGGTTTGGGCTTCTTGACTTGGTAAAGCCTTCATCCCCTTGTCGATGGCTTCAAATAAGATGTCATGATTAGTTTTAGCTTCTTGATAAGTCACGGCTTCTGTCAATTGAACAACAAGTTGAAGCAATTGTTGTTCAACATTTTTTTCAACAGACTTAATGGGTTGATGCAATTGCTCAATTAGCGTTTGCCAATTATTTGCAAGGGTATCGACGGTTTCTTTACCTTCAGTAAGGCCTTTATCAATCCCTTCAATATGCCCCTTTTTCAAGCCTTCTTCATGGCCAGCTTTTTGCCCTTCTTCAAAGCCTGTTGAAAATCCTTCTTCTTTACCTTGATTAAAACCTTCTTGATATGCCGCTTGACGAATTTCTTCAATATCTTCAGCGGTTAAAGGTGTTATTTCTTCTTCTACTTCCTCAGGCGGTTCGTAGCGCCATGAAGGCTTTTTACCGAGTGCATTGGTTGGTAATGTCGTTTGATCTATATCTTCTTCAACCGTAGGGTATGCCCAAACATCAGACTCGCTCGCCTGTTCTGGTTTAATAATATTGTCTTCGACATGTACGCCTGAAAAATTTTTCATTCTTGTACCATTTATACTCTACAAATATAAATCAAGTTATAGGAATTCATCACCACCACCAGCACCGCCTAGCATTATTTCACCAGCATCTGATAATCGTCTTGCTACTGATAAAATTTCTTTCTGTGCCGCTTCAACTTCACTGATACGTACAGGGCCCATGGCCTCTAAATCGTCAGCCATCATTTCAGCTGCGCGTTTAGACATGTTGGTCATTATTTTCTCTTTCAAGGTATCATCTGCACCTTTAATTGCTTTCATAAGAGCATCTTGCTGAACTTCACGTAGAATCGCTTGAATACCGCGGTCATCAACATCTGCTAAGTTTTCAAAGACAAACATTAAGTCTTGAATTTGTTGACTCATTTCTTCGTCATGTTCACGAATTGAATCCATTAGCATACCTTCAACATTGGTATCTAAATAGTTCATAATATCTGCAGCCGCTTTTAAGCCGCCCATTTTCGCAGCTTGCGCACCAGCTTGACCCGCAAATTGTTTTTCCATAATTTCATTTAGTTCTTGAAGGGCTGCTGGCTGTACTTCTTCAAGGTTCGCGATACGCATCATTAAGTCTAAACGGGTTTTCTCTGCAAATTGCCCTAATATCTCAGCAGATTGTTCTGGCTCTAAGTATGACAAAACGATGGTTTGGATCTGTGGATGCTCATTTCGGATAATGTTTGCTACTTGTTTAGAGTCCATCCATTTAAGAGAATCTAACCCTTTTGCACCACCGCCCATGACAATTTGGTCAATCAAATTGCCGGCTTTATCTTCACCAAGTGCTGCGGTTAGCGCTTTGCGTACAAATTCTTCACTTTGGAAGCCAATGGTACTAAAGTTTTGAATTTCATTAATAAATAGCTTGTGCACCGCAGTGATTTTCTCTTGAGTAAAATCTTCCATTGCGGCCATCACCATACCCACTTGTTGCACCTGTTTTGGCTCTAAGTGTTTTAGTATTTGCGCAGCATCTTCTTCTGATAAGCTCAACAGTAAAATTGCGGCTTTCTCAGCGCCATCAAGTTTGTCTACATCAAACCCTTGTGGAATAGCGGCTAGTTCTTGTGCTTCATCACTCATCTTCAATCAACCAACTTTTGACAACTTGAGAGGACAACTCTGGTTCATTCGCTACCAAAGCTCGAACGGCTTTTAAAATATCTTCATCACGATGTAAGTCTGGTAATTGTAGACTACCGTCAGGCGCAAAACCAACCGCACCGGCATCAAAATCAGCAGACAACATATCCATGGTTTCATCACCTAAGTCTACATGACTATCAAGTGACTTATCACCATAATCTTCAGGTTTTTGATCAGGGTAAATTAATCGTTTCAGCATCGGTCTTACTACGGATAATATCAATATAATGATCACCACAGCGCCTAACGACAGCTTAAGTATTTTCAGGAACCATGCTTCTTGATAAAAAGGCACCGCTTCTTCTACTTCTACTTCCATGCGCGAAAAAGGTAAGGTAACCACTTCAAGTGCATCACCACGTTGTAAATCAAAACCAATACTGCCTTGGAGTAACCGGCGGATATTTGCTAATTCTTCAACACTTCTTGGTGTTTGAACCGCATCACCGTTAGCGTTTGTTGAATTTAAATAATCAAGCGCCACTGAAACACTGATGCGACGAATAACTCCTGATTGTTGCTTGGTATAACTAATTGATTCATCAAGCTCAAAGTTTTTCGTGGACTCAGAATGTTTGCGACTTGGCGTTGAACGTTGACTATTGGTGCCGGTTGCATTTTCAGGAATATTGGAATCTAACGGTGGTTGATTGGTTAACGCACCAGGAATACCGCCAAGTGTTCCACCAATTGAGGTTTCTTCCACTTTCATTTCACTTCGAAGTGCAGGTAAATCAGGGTTGTAACGGCGTTGTGTTTCTTCTGAATTGGTGAAATCCATTGTCACGTCAACTTGTGCCGTGTAATTGCCTAAACCAACCACAGGGATCATGATGGTATCTATTTTATCCATGTACTCTTGTTCACGCTTTTGTTCGATTTCAAACTCTTTGCGCGAACGTGAAGAAATAGAATTTTGAGAGCCTGAATTAAGCAAGCGGCCATTTTGATCAGTCACTGTTACACGATTAGGTGTTAAGCTTTGTACCGCTGAGGCGACAATATCTACGATTGAGTCTACTTCTTCTTCTGACAATAAGCGTCCTTTACGTAAGGTAACAACAACGGTTGCAGAAGGTGATTTTTCACGTTTTGCGAAAACATTTTCGCGTGGAATGGCTAGTAATACCTTTGCACGGCTTACTGTTTGTAGCTCTTGAATAGTACGTGCAAGTTGTTGTTCACGAGAGTGTTTTAATCGCTCTCGTTCTAAACGCTGGCTAACACCAAACCCCATATCTTGCATGATGATTTCTTCGCGGTCGTTTGGTTCGTCGGTTAAACCTTCACGGGCAAGCATCAACTTAATATCTTGGTAGCGATCAGCAGGTACAGAAATAGTATTATTTTCTTGAATATAGTCGTCTACACCGTTGGCATCCAAAAAATCCATCGTTTTAATCAATTGATCGGTAGGAAGCTTAGTTAAGTAGCGATACTCAGGTTGGTTTGCCCACATAATCACGAAAACAGCAATCGCTAAACAAATGGCTAATGCCATAATAAGCGTTACCTGACGTAACACATCAACGTTACCCATCATTGCCGATAAACCAGATTTTTGCTCTTCGATACCGTCATTTGCGTTGTCATTCGCAACAAGATCGTTACCACCGTCAGCTGTTGCTAATGCTGTATTTGTTGTATCAGCCACTATATATTCTCCGCTAGACTACTTTTTACGCGTACGATTATGCTATCCGAACGATTAAACAGGCATACTCATAATTTCTTTGTATGCTTCGACAAATTTATTTCTCACTTGCACAGTGGCTTCAAAGGCGACACTGGCTTTTGATGCAGATATCATGGTGTCTGCTAGCGTGACACTGCGATCACCCATTTCGAAACGAGTCCGTTTATCACCAGCTTCTTGTTGAATATCATTTACGGTATTAACCGCTTGTTTTAGCATAGAAGCAAAATCACTTTGTGATGAGTTTACTGGCGCAACTTCATTACCAATGATGTTGTCATTTTTGATTGTCGATGCGCGGTTACCCATTGCTTCTAGTTGCATATTTTGCATTTGGGCATACAAGGAATTGCTTTTGATATCCATGATATTCTCGCTAGTGTCAAACTTTTGAAAAATTGTTACTAACAGTAATAAAGCAACATTAATGCCATAAAAAAGCATTAATTATTTAACTTAAAAATCATATAGATAAGCAGTTAAAATTAGAAAAACACCGAGCTTATTAACATAAAATAAGCGCTGGTGCTTTGATAGAAAAGATTATGCAGGAATTTGAATACCACTATCGCGCATACGTGCGATTTTATAACGAAGCGTTCTTGGACTAATACCTAATTTTTCGGCCACCGCTTTGCGACTTCCATGGCATGCTTGCAAGGTATCTAATATGATTTGATGCTCTTGCATTTTTAGTTCACTTCCCAGTTTATCATCACTAGCAGTTATGGTAGCAACATCAGAAATAGCAGGCGTATCAAAATTTTCGATTAATAAGTCAGCTGCATCAATCACACCATCACTATGTAAAATCAATGCACGTTGTATCACATTATCTAACTCTCTAACATTGCCAGGCCACTGATAAGCATTTAATTTACTGCACGCTGCTGGAGTAAACTCAGGTGATTCTTGCTGATTTTTTTGACAAATTCTTGAAATCAAATGATTAGCGAGCGGTACAATATCATCACGGCGCTGCGAAAGTGGTAACCAGTTTAATGGGAAAACATTTAATCGGTAGTATAAATCTTCCCGAAATATACCTTCGTTAACTGCCTCTTTAAGATCTCTATTACTGGTTGCAATAACACGCACATCTAGCTTAATGGTTTTTCGGCCAGCTAACCGCTCAACTTCACGTTCTTGCAATACACGTAAAATTTTCGCTTGTAAGCCAAGATCCATCTCAGTGATCTCATCAAGTAAAATAGTGCCACCTTGTGCTTGTTCAAATTTACCAGGGCATGCTTGAATAGCACCGGTAAATGCCCCTTTTTCATAACCAAACAAAGTGGCTTCTAACATATTTTCTGGAATAGCCGCGCAGTTTATCGCAACAAAAGGTTTATTCGCCCTTGATGAATGCCCATGTACATATTGCGCTAAGACTTCTTTACCTGAGCCACTAGGGCCTAACACCATTACTGAAGCGTCTGTTGATGCGACTTTTCTTGCAAGCAATAACAACTCTTTGCTTTTAGTATCAGCCACTATAGGCTCGAATGCATCATTTTGCTGGATTGGTAAGTATTGATTAACCATGTTTAGTAAGACTTCAGGCGCAAAAGGTTTAGCCATATAATTACAGGCACCATCCTTCATTGCTTGTACAGCATCATCGATAGTGCCGTAGGCTGTCATGATCAGTACCGGCATTTTAGCAAACGATGATTTTATACTTTTCAAAAGATTTAACCCAGACATACCTGACATTTGTACATCACTAACAACTAAATCCACTTGCTGATTTTTCAATAAAAGTAATGCAGCTTCGCCTGACTCTGCTTCAATGCATTGGTATCCAGCAAGGTTTAAGGTATCAATTAATGCCTCTCGTAATCCGGCATCATCTTCTACCACTAAGATTTTACTTTGACTCATCGTAACTCTCCTGAGGTGAAGTTAACGACTCGCTACCAGTTTCATTTGGCAACAAGGGTAATGATATTACAAAATGTGCGCCCTCTCCTGGCTTACTTATTAAATGCACTTCACCTTGATGTGCATTAGCAACTGATTTCACAACGGCAAGCCCTAGCCCAGTGCCTTGACTGCGAGATGTGTAAAAAGGTTCAAAAATTTTGGCGGCCTTTTCTGCCGCTATGCCACAGCCGTTGTCTTTAACGCTGATATACGCTTTTCCGTCTTTGCAGTAACAGGCAATATGAATGTTAGCCTTTGTTTCAATGACCTCTAGGCTATTATGAATAAGGTTTTGAATCGCACCACTTAGCGCGGTTTCATTGCCTAATACATGGCAATCGTCAGGGCAGTATTGAATATCGATTTCAGCATCTGCTTGCTCAATGAGTGCTTCCATACCATGAACTGCAGCGTTGACTAAGGCATTGACCGACAAAGAAGAGACAACTTGTTGTTGACCACTTTTTGCAAATAACAACATATCATTCACGGTTTGTTCGAGATCAGATAAACGCGACATCAACTTTTCTTGAAAGTTATCGCGCTCTGTAGTTTGTAACTGCTTACTTTTTAAATTAGCGCCGTATAAAATAGCTGCTGAAAGTGGTGTACGTATTTGGTGTGCAAGTTTAGATACCATTTGACCTAGCGATGATAATCGCTGTAACTGGCTTAATTTATCTTGCAGTAGACGAGTTTCTGTTAAATCGGTGATCATTATAAGTTGACCAGGTTGATCGATTAACGCGGTAATTTCTAACTTCACACGGCGACCATCTTTAAGTGATACTTCATGCCAGTCATCGGCGCGCGGCTTAAAAGAACGGCGGATCACTTCAAACCATGGGTATCCTAAGATGGGCTCTTCTAACAGCTGGCTGGCAATTTTATTCATTTTGACCACAATGCCATTTCCATCGAGCATAATCATACCCGTTGGCATGACATCAATAAGTTTTTCGAGTTGATTTGATTGCTGTCGTAATAAATCAAGTTCACCAACATATGACTCTGTGGCGAGTTTTTGCTTATTAGCAATACATGGCTGTTCAACAAACGGGAACACCTTTTGTTGATTCATAGTAGAATTAGTTTGATTTGCAACGGCTACAACCATAATACACTTCTCGAATGACGATAATATTCAAGAAAAAGCATTAATTATGCCAACAAATTTTTTGTAGATTTATCAAAGAACTGTAGATAGAAAATACATGAGTCAAGATTTTGTCAATCTATAGTTCGCTAGAAATATACGGCTCGTTAGTCGCTTGATAAGGCTGATTAACGAAACCAATTATAGATTTCATCAGCCATCTGTTTTTTGTAAGTTGTATTTTCGCATTTTCTCAACAAGTGTTGTTCTACGCATGCCAAGTAATTCTGCAGAACGAGCTACCACCCAATCATTTTTGTCTAATGATTGAGTGATCAAAGACACTTCTAAATCTGCTAAATACTCTTTTAAATGTAAACCGTCTGCAGGCAACTTATCAACCTGTACGGTACTGCTGCTTTGTTCCTCAAAGCCAGCCATAAAACTGTCATCATTAATGTTTTCATCGTCTGTATCAGTGTCAAAGCCAGCAAATAATTCATTAATAGCTTCGCGTTCTTGCAATTCTTCTGGGTATTCTGGGTTGTATTCTTCAATATCAATATGACGATAACGCTTAGGTAGCTCTGATACGTCAACCACTTGTTCATTGTACATGATAATCATGCGTTCTATTAAATTTGATAATTCACGGACATTGCCAGCCCATGAATGTTCTTGCAGTGATGCAATAGCGCGCTCTGTAAAACGAACCGTTTGTCCTTGTTCGCTTTCAAAGCGCGACATTAACTCTTTTAGTAATAAAGGAATATCTTCTTTACGATCACGAAGTGCTGGGGTTTCAATCGGAAAAACGTTTAATCGATAATATAAATCTTCACGAAAGGCATTGGTTTTGATCATTTCTTCTAGGTTTTGATGGGTTGCCGCGATAACTCGTACATTCGCTTTTATGCTTTTCGCCCCACCCACACGTTCAAACGTTCGCTCTTGTAATACACGTAAAAGTTTTACTTGCATCGGTTGTGGCATATCACCAATTTCATCAAGAAACAGTGTACCGCCCTCGGCAAGCTCAAAACGGCCTTTTCGAGTTGAAATAGCGCCAGTGAATGCCCCTTTTTCATGACCGAATAACTCACTTTCAAGTAAGTCAGGAGGAATAGCACCACAATTTACTGGGACAAAAGGCGCTTTACCGCGATCAGATAAATTATGTATATTTCGAGCCACGACTTCTTTACCCGTACCTGACTCTCCCAATATCAAAACATTTGCCTGCGTTGAAGCCACTTGTTCAATCAGAAAGCGTACATGTTGCATGGGGGCACTGCCCCCTACTAGCGAACGAAAAAGCGCAGCATTACCAGCATTTTTTGTTTTATTGATCGGCAATTTATTATGATATTGATGACAATGATGGATCATTTCCGTTAATTGCGCGTAATTCAGCGGCGCACTGACATCACCAATAACATTGACAAAACCCACAAGTTTTTGTTTATCAATCACATCATGTAATAAAAATGGGTAACTAGGATTACGTTTAACTAAAGTAACCACAGCATCACTCACATCACCGCATAAAATGATGGTCAATGTATTTGTTAATGTGGGAAGAGCATCAACAATTTCATCCTGCGCGTAGCAATGAAAATGCTCACCGACGAATGCTAAGATTGTTGCAAGTTGTTGTGCTCTTGCTGCGTCATTATCAACGACAAGAATATGTTTTTGACCCTGCATAATCCTTTGATAACCTTTATTTTTAAACGTTCCAGTTTTGATTGTAGCGAGGATTGGTGAATATTCAACAAAATTTTGACACTAGGGCGTCATAACTTTGACTTGAAGACACTTTATTTTTGATTGTTACCCGTGGTTACGTGCAAATTTAACAAATTACGCGTAACCTTTTGTTATTATGGAGTGATGGCGTGTAATTTGCTTTGTAATTTGCCATTGGTCACAGACAATTAAGTTCATTGTAATTAACGCATCCTATTTTTGATGAGCAGAGGCAATAAAATGCACATAAACGACAGTTTTTTAACATCTCAGTTTGGCGAAGAGTATTTATACCTAATCAATAGAAACGCTTTTGAAAAACAACCGTCTCACGCAATCTTTGAGAACTTATATGATGAAAAACTGCATACAGAAGAAAGATTCTACATAATTCTTGGCACTGATTCGGGGCTATTACTCGATCATGTTGTACAGCTCGAGAAACCGGTCGATACACGTTATTTATTTATTGAGTTGCCAGAAGTAATCGAACGGCTAGAACATAAAAACAAATTAGACGAGTTACCCGAATACATCACTATTACCACCATTGATAAATGGAAAGACAGCGCTACAGCGTTCGGTATGGACTTGTATTTATATAAAGATTACTGTCAGTTCATAAAGTCAGTTGCCGCCATCGATTCATTTGTTCCTGCTTACAATGCTGCCATTTTACAATTCGAACAAGAGTTTCAAAGCTACCGTTTCATTACACGTGCCACTCTTGGTGTGTCTCCTTTTATGAGCCCACAATTAATGAATATTTGTGAGAATCAAACACCAGCGTTAGTATTTAAACATAAGTTCAAAGGCGATACATGTATCATTCTTGCGGGCGGTCCTTCATTAGATGAAGATATAGAGTGGGTAAAGGAACACAAAGACCACATAGTTATCATCGCTGTTTCGCGAATTGCAAGAAGACTTAATCAAATTGGACTTATACCTCATATTGTCGTTTCCGTTGACCCCTATGAAATAAGTTATGACGTAAGTAAAGAGTTATTATTGTTTCCTCCCAATGTGCTATTTTTACACTCTAACAGCGTTACGCCATTTTTGTTGGCTCAGTGGCACGGTAAAAGTGCGTACCTTAATCGAAGATACCCTTGGGATGAAAAAGGTGATGAAAAAAACCTTAAATCTGCAGGCCCTACGGTCACAAATACGGCGCTAAAAGCAGCTGTAGACATGGGGTTCAGTAACATTTTGTTATCGGGTGTTGATCTCTGTTTTTCAGAAAAAGGTGTTACTCATGCCTCAGGGAGTAATGAAGCAAACATCGGCCCAACACTGGGACGCCCTGGCACCTGGGTGAAAACTTACGCAGGAAAAACCGTTGAAACACTTATCGTATTTGGTACTGCTGGTGAACGTTTATCTGAAATAGCGGAAGAAGCTAAGAAAACAGACCAAGCCGTTTACAACTTATCACCCAATGCAGCTTGCTTACCTCATATTGAACACGTTCCTTCTTCAGCATTGTCTTTTACACATGACAAAGAAAACTATGCAGATAAACTGCTCAGCTGTATTCCTGTCATGACCACAAGTGAAATACAGCATGATTACAATGTAGTGAATACTAATGTTAAAAGAGTACTTGCTGACGTTAAAGACATCAAAAGGCTTGCAGAAAAAGCGTTAACAGCAAATGAGCAACTCTTTAAAGAAAAAGGGAATGAGAGCGAGAATTTCAAGTTCAAAATTCAAATGGATAAAATTGAAAAGAAACTGAATACAACGTTCAAGCGCACTTCGAAATTTATAAAGAATTTTGGCATTGATAAATTCATCAGTTCTGCCCAAGCAAATTCATCTGATGAATGGTCTGATGATAAAGTAGAAAAAACAGGGAAACTATACTACCAAGCGTATATTGTTACCTGTGAAAACCTCATCATTTTGCTTGATAAGGCATTAGAAAGAATTAATAGCAGAATAGAAGAACAAAAACCTACTCCGCGTCTGTCAATCATGTTTGCTCAGTGGGAAAAAGATAGAATTTTAGGTAGAGCACAGCATTGGTTAGAAAAAACTCACGTTGATCAAAGTACATTCACCAGTGAAGAACAGTCGACGTTTGAGCGTTTTGCTAAAATACACACTGCAGATATCCATAACGTAGAAACAAAGCACTTAACGCGCACCAAAGAGGAAGCGTCTTTAGATGGAGTCAGACGTAAAGTTATCACCTTATTTCATCAAAAAAATATCGATGCTTTAACGACATTAATTAATAGTTTAAAGATTTCGATGGAAACTGAAGAACAAGCTAAGGTATTGTATAATTTAGGGTTAGCGTATTCCTCAATTTTAACGGAAAGCTACCAAGACGCGCTGTATTATTTTGAACAGCTTCCTCCAGAACAGATTGAAGAAGATGAACTTCAACAATTAGCTGGTATTGCTTATAAACTTAAAGATTACGGTTTAGCGAAAGCGTGCTTACAAGAACTTTCGGTATTGTCGATCACATATTTACCGCAATTCACTAAATTATTGCGACTTTTAGGGGATGAAAAAATCGCCTTAAACTATTTTCATCAATGTATTGAACAAGATCCTAAAAATGTATTTTTATGGAATGGCTTAGGAGAGTTTTACTTTAATGGAAAGGCATATGATTCAGCCAAAATAGCATTCGAGACCGCACTTTCAAATGCCCCTGATGATAAAAGAGCCAAAGAGTTTTTACAAAAACTTAATGCCTTACCATCAAATACATAACAATAAAGAATAGATAAAGCTAAAGAATGAGCACAACATTGACGATATAAAGGTTAATATTGTTTACTAACCTTAACATTTTAGACAGCCTGTAGGAGCTATCATGAGCGATATATTAAAAGGCAATTTTACCCCTAAAAAACAAGTTACTAAGCCGGATGACACAATAGATGATGATTCAATAGAGTCTAAATTTAAAAAAGCCGCACTAAACTCTATTGGTGGAAGCATGGTCTATGTGGAACGCACCGACCTTACTTGGGACGGCGAAGAATAGATACGTTAATCAGAAAGAGACTGAAGCATGGCGCAATGCGAACTGAACGATAAATTTGTGGATGTAGTTTCCAAAATTACGGATATTGGTAAGAATTGGCATAGCCACGATCTTGTCACCAATGCTATGGCTAATTTACCCTATACAGAAAAAAGCTTTAAAGACTTACCGCCACTACCTGAGAGTAAAAAAAACTCAGCTATTATCGTTAGTGCCGGTCCCAGCTTACATAAATTTGATGTATTAGCAAAATTAAAACAAAGCAACTATCAAGGGGCTATTGTTGCCATTGACGGTTCGTTAGTGAAATGTTTAAAAAATGGCATTGTTCCTGATTATGTTTTAACACTTGACCCACACCCTACTCGCATCGTTCGCTGGTTTGGCGATAATGAATTCGAAGAAAACACCCGACATGATGATTACTTTTCACGTCAAGATTTAGACGTGGAATTTCGCAATAATTCGATTAAAGAAAATCAAGCAAACATTGATTTAATCAACAAACATGCCCCGGAAATAAAACTCATTATTTGCTCTTCTGCGCCGAGAAATGTTGTAGAACGAGCAAAAGATGCTGGATTTGACATGTACTGGTGGAATCCGATTGTGGACAACCCACAAGATCCAAAAAGTCTAACTCGTCAAATTTATCAAATAAATAAAAAATCTTGCATGAATACAGGTGGTACCGTCGGAACTGCTGCTTGGGTATTTGCCAATGCGATACTAAAAGTGCCCTCCATCGCATTAACAGGCATGGATCTTGGCTATCATAGCGAAACGCCGATTGAAATGACCCAAACGTATTATGAGCTGCATGAGTTCGCCAATACGCGAGAAGAGTTAGAACAACTGTTTCCCAAATTTATATTCCCATTATCGAATGAACAATTTTATACCGATCCAACCTATTTTTGGTATCGAAATAACTTCTTAGATTTATTCTCTCGTGCATCAGGAACGACATACAATTGTTCAGAGGCTGGTACGTTGTTTGCAGATAATTTACCCTGTATTACTTTCAATCAATTTCTCAATAGCGAGCAATAATTATGGCTAAAATACTTTTTATAAACCCCGTTGTTCGAGAAGAAGATGTGCCTCGCCATATCCCTTACGGTATTGCATTACTTGCAGCTATTGCCATGAAAGAAGGCCATCTTGTACAAGTGTATGATGCAAATGCTCACCGATTACCGTTAGACACTATTATCGAAGTTTGCCAAGCAGACGATTGGGATGCCATTTGTATTGGCGGCCTAACAACAACATACAACTACATTAAAAAAGCCTGCAAACTCATTAAAGAAAGCGCACCAAACGCTCAGCTGATTGCCGGTGGCGGTTTTTTAACTTCAATGCCACATGAAATTTTCGAATGGATCCCTGAAATTGACGTAGGTTGTATCGGCGAATCTTTTGTCACCTTCCCGGAAGTACTAAAAAAAATAGACAATAAAGACGTTAATTACTCTGATGTTCTAGGCGTCATTCACCGAGATTTAACCGGAAAAAGTTTTTTAACCAATATCAGACCAAATATTAAAGACTTAGATACGTTACCTTGGCCTGCATGGCATTTGTTCCCATTAGATATTTATTTTGCCAATTCCTCAAACTTATTCAGTGAAGAATCATTTACTTCAAAACGCCGTATGGACATTAATGGCAGCTTCGGCTGTGGATTAACTTGTAAATATTGTTGGCATTTAGGCACAACAGGCGACATGCTTGTTGAAGAAAACGACAACGGTGAAAATGACGTTGTCTTTACTTATGGCCGTAATATTCGTTATCACAGTGCCGATTATATTGTCAGCATGGTTAAACACTTACATAACGAATATGACATTGACTTTGCGGCCTTTATTGATGAAAACCTCATGACAATGGATGTAGCCAGTAAAGGAACTTGGCTAAAAGAATTATGTAAAAAATGGATTGAAGCTGGCTTACAACCAACGTGTCGTCAACAAGGCATACCCCACGATGAAAACTGCAAAGGTGTGCATTGGAATGGTACTTCACATGCAGGGCTCCACCGTCCAGAAACCTTAAAACTAATGTATGAAGCTGGCTGTACACACTTAGTATATGGTTTAGAATCGTTTGATCCCACTGTGTTACGCAACCTTGGTAAAGGATCAAATGCACGAAAAAATAAGCAAAGTATCGCTACGTGTTTAGCTTCGGGTATTAAGCCTATTCCAAACATTATTATTGGATTTCCAGAAGAAAGCTTTGAGAGTGTTAGAAATACCATTGAAGCCTTAGTTGAATTAGGCATTACCGCTAAACCGCATTTTGCAACCGCTTATCCTGGCTCTGAGTGGTACTATGCCTACAAAGATTCGATTATGGAACAATATAATCAAGATCTTGAGGCTTACATTATGGATTTAGGTGATGCTAGTAAGATCACGGCTACTATCAGCCATGAATTTTCACCGATGCAGTTATTAGGCCTTCAACAGATAGTATATCTCAAAGATCTACGCTTATTAGATTTATCAGAACAACATTGGGCTCCTGTGCAAGAAAAACTTACGCCAGTGATTCAGCCTAAAACGTCGTTTAATTTAAAAACCGTAAAAGAAGCAGGCCCGCTTGCGAGCTAACATGCGTAATCAACACAACAATAATCTATTTTAAAATGATGTAGGCAAACATTCATGGCGTTAAACAATCAAAACCGCATATTGGTTACTGGTGCAGATGGCTTTATTGGCTCTCATCTTGTCGAAATGCTGCTATCCCAAGGCCACCATGTCAAGGCATTAGCGCAATATAATTCATTCAACTATTGGGGTTGGTTAGAAGATATTGCACAACATGATAATCTAGAGATTGTGTCAGGCGATATACGCGATCCGCATTTTTGTCGCCATATCACCCAAGATATAGATACTGTTTATCATTTAGCTGCACTCATTGCGATCCCATACTCGTACGTGGCACCTGAAAGTTATGTGAGCACTAACGTTACCGGTACCTTAAATATTTGCCAAGCGTGTCTTGATAATAAGGTTTCACGCGTTATTCATACCTCTACCAGCGAAGTGTACGGCACAGCACAATATGTACCTATCGACGAGAAGCACCCACTACAAGCTCAATCTCCATATAGTGCTTCAAAAATTGCTGCTGATGCGATGGCAATGAGTTACTTTAATGCGTTTAATCTGCCTTTAACCATTGCTCGGCCTTTTAACACTTATGGCCCAAGACAATCAGCTCGAGCTGTAATACCTACTATTATTAGCCAAATTGCTAATGGTGAGTCAGAGATCAAGCTTGGGGATGTATCACCCACAAGAGACTTTAACTATGTTACTGACACCTGTAGAGGCTTTATCGCATTAGCCAATAGTGAAAGTACGATAGGTAAAACCATTAACATCGGTTCTAATTTTGAAATTAGTGTTGGCGATACGTTAAACATGATCAAAGACATCATGAAAAGTGATGTTAAATTTACTGTCGACCAAGCAAGAATACGCCCTGATAAATCAGAAGTTTTTCGATTATGGTGTGATAATACAATGATTAACTCGCTCACCCAGTTCACACCGGAAATAGATATAAAAACAGGGTTAAGCAAAACGATTGCATGGTTTGCTAAACCACAAAACCTCGCTAAATATAAGCATTCAATTTATAACGTGTAGGATTGAATTATCAGCATGAAAAAAATAGCGGTATTTACTGGCACTAGAGCAGAATACGGATTGCTATACCTTACGTTAAAAGGCTTACAGCAGTCTGACGATGTAGCACTACAGTTGTTTGTTGGTGGTACTCATCTTGCCCATAATTTTGGCTACACTATTAAGCATATAATTAATGATGGCTTCACCGTTACTGAAAAAATGGATTTTCTGCTCAATTCTGACACTCCTGTCGCCGTCAATAAATCAATGGCTTTAGCGCAAATGGCTGCTGGTGAGTGTTTTGACCGCCACCAACCAGATTTACTTGTACTGTTGGGCGATCGTTTTGAAGCATTAGCCGTTGCAAGTGCCGCTACAATCGCTGGTATTCCAATTGCTCATATTCATGGAGGTGAGCTTACCGAAGCGGCAATGGATGACGCTTTTAGACATGCGATTACTAAAATGGCACATTTACACTTTACTTCGACAGAAGTGTATCGGCAACGAGTTATTCAACTAGGAGAACAACCTGAAAACGTGTTAAACGTTGGTGCTCCAGGCATTGATAATATTAAACAGCTGCCTTTACTTTCTAAAAGTGAGCTTAGTGACACCTTGTCCATCGACTTATCTAAACCTTATTTTTTAGTAGGTTACCACCCAGAAACTTTATCAAATCAGGATGCTAAAATAGGGTTATTGTGTTTATTAGCCGCATTAGATCAGTTTGAAACGTTCTCTGTAGTCATCACTTATCCAAATGCCGATACTTTTGGTCGAGCAATTATCACCGAACTGGAAAATTATGCGCGTTTGCACCCAGAGCGCGTGCATTTATTCGAATCTATCGGACAATTAAATTTTCTATCCGCAATGAAACATGCTGTTGCACTCGTGGGTAATTCGTCCAGTGGCATTATAGAAACGCCATCATTTAACATTCCCACCGTGAATATTGGCGATAGGCAAAAAGGCAGGCTTGCCAGTAAAAGCGTCATACATTGCAAAACGAATAAACACGATATTACAGCGGCGATTCAAAAAGCGATATCCCCAGAGTTTAACGCATCAATAGCTAATGAACCTAACCCATACGGAAACGGGGAAGCTTCTTGTAAAATCGTCGAAACATTAATCACACGGGATATCACCACGCGAGCAAAGTCATTCTTTGATATAACTTAATGCTTTGACCGAGAAAAGGCGACACATGTCTCATAAAGAAAAAAATGTACTGATCATTGCCGAAGCAGGTGTGAATCATAACGGTAGCGAGCAACTCGCTAAACAACTTGTTGATGCTGCAAAAAAAGCTGGTTCAGATGTTGTAAAGTTTCAAACTTTCAAAGCTGATAACCTCGTTACTCAATCAGCTAAACAAGCACAATATCAAATAAAAAATACTGAATTAGAACAAACGCAGTATCAATTGTTAAAAAGCCTCGAATTGCCTTTTGAATCTCACAAAGCAATCAAACAATACTGTGAAAAGCTAGGTATAGAATACTTATCAACGGCTTTTGATGATGATAGTTTACGCTTTTTAGTCGAAGAACTTAAATTAACACGTCTTAAAATTCCATCTGGTGAACTAACTAATTTACCCTTTGTACTCGCACATGCAAAAACAGGTTGCCAATTAATAGTTTCAACAGGCATGGCAACGAATGAAGAAATAGAAATGGCACTCGGTACTATTGCTTTTGGCTTTTTAGCAACTAGTGAGCAGCCTTCTATTGAAGCATTTCAACGTGCTTATCAATCTGAGGAAGGGAAATCACTACTTTCTCAAAAAGTAACTCTTTTACATTGCACTACCGAGTACCCTGCACCATTTGATGAAATCAATCTAAATGCGATGGATGAAATGTCACGTAATTTTTCATTACCCATTGGTTATTCAGATCACAGTGCAGGTATTGTGGTTCCCATTGCCGCGGTAGCAAAAGCAGCTTGTATCATTGAAAAACACTTTACCTTAGACAAAACAATGAGTGGACCAGATCATAAAGCCTCTATAGATCCGAACGAACTAGCGCAAATGGTGTCAAGCATTAGGATCAGCGAAAAAGTGCTTGGTTCGCCAATTAAAGCACCTACCGAATCTGAAATAGCAAATAAATTAGTCGCACGTAAAAGTATTGTGGCAAAAAAACACATCAAATATGGTGAACTATTAACTGCCGACAATATCGCAATTATGCGACCAGGTACGGGTATTGATCCTAAGTACTATTGGCAATTATTAAACTCACCTGCCTGTTATGAATTTAACACTGGAGATTTAATCAAAATCGATTAAACCTGTGATTATCTTAATTTTTAAAGAAATTTGGTCTACTTTTTGCTAAAACTATTAATAAGACAAAGGCTATTCATAGTTTTGGCCGATTTTAGGGGAAGCTAATGAGTCATAATTGGCAGGATGTTTTAATATCGCCTACGGCAACAATGGGTGATACCATTTCTGTTATCGATAAAGGTGCCATGCAATTGGCACTCGTTGTAGACGAACAACGCGTACTCCTCGGTGTAGTCACTGATGGAGATATTCGCCGTGCCTTAATTCGGCATCAAGATTTATCCACACCAATATCAGAGGTCATGAATAAGGCCCCACTTGTGGCAAATATAGACACCTCTAGAAACAAATTATTAAGCTTGATGAACAATCAAGGATTAGGTGCCATCCCCCTGATATCTGAAGGTAAGATAGTTGGCCTAGAAACACTACAACATATTATTAAAAAGCCCTCTTACGACAACCCAGTTTTTTTAATGGCTGGAGGCTTTGGAACAAGATTAAAACCATTAACGGATAACTGCCCTAAACCTTTACTCAAATTAGGTGATAAACCCATACTTGAAACGATTCTTAATAGTTTTATCGCCAGTGGATTTCATCAGTTCTACATTTCTACACACTATATGCCTGAAGCAATTAAAAATCATTTTGGTGATGGCAGTAAATGGGGGGTAAAAATCCACTACGTTCATGAACAAGCCCCTTTAGGAACCGGTGGTAGTTTAGGGCTTTTACCTGAAAACTTACCCAATTTACCTATTATCATGATGAACGGAGATGTACTGACCAAAATTGATTTTGAACAATTATTAAATTATCACAATCAATACGATCCTATTTGTACAATGTGCGTCAGAGAAGAGGAATATAAAATACCTTATGGCGTTGTAGAGGCCGAAGGGTCAAAAATAATCAGCTTAGTTGAAAAACCAACCCATAAATATTTTATTAATGCAGGTGTGTATGTGGTTAGTCGCGCAATGATAAATGCAGTCAATAAAAACCAACGCGTTGATATGACTGATCTCATTGAGAACTATATCGCTAATAAAGAATTTGTTGCGATGTTTCCAGTACATGAATACTGGTTAGATATTGGGAAAATGGTTGATTTTTATCAAGCACAAAAAGATGTAATGCAAGGTGGAAAATTCTATGGTTGATAAAATTTTAGCTGTTATTCCGGCACGTGCAGGTAGTAAACGTTTACCTGGAAAAAATAGCAAAATGCTTTGTGGAAAACCGCTAGTGCAATGGACAATTGAAGCTGCACAACAAGCACTTGAAATTTCTGACATTATCGTGAGCACGGATTGTGAAAATATCGCAGATATCGCCAAACAAAGCGGCGTATCCGTGCCTTTTCTCAGGCCTGATAGTATCTCCGGTGATGAAGCAACCGCGATAGATGTGGTTAGGCATACGGCTAATTATCTAACCGAGCAAGGAAAGTCGTACGATTATGTTATTTGGTTACAACCAACATCCCCCTTACGTACAGTAGAAAATATACAGCACGCCATTCAAGTATTAAAAGATAAACAAGCTTCCGCGGTTATCAGTGTATGTGAATGCGATCATTCACCAATGTGGAGTAATACCTTAGCGTCTGACGGAAATATGCAGAACTTCATTTCAACTTTTGTTAAAAAGAACCCTAGAAGCCAAGCGTTGCCCACTTACTATCGATTAAATGGTGCTATATATATTGCTAAAATCGAACAATTACTTGAACAAGAGACTTTTTTCTTAGACAGCAATGTTTATTCATATGTAATGAAGAGGGAAGATTCCGTCGACATTGATCATCATCTTGACTTCAAGTTAGCAGAATTTCTCTTGGATGAACGGCAACAAGTTACCTAAAGGGTATCGGAAAGAGATAGTGAAATTAAGGTGGCCAAATGTCAGCTACAGTTAATTATCACTCACTATTTGATAGGTATTCACAGCTTTTTTGATTTTTGATTGCTTTTGGCCGTCGTCTAACGATTTTGTACGTTCTTTGGCAAGTATCTCTAGTTGTATTTTGTCTTGAGCTTGCACATTAAGTAAAAACGTTCGAAGTGTTTTCTCATCTTGGTCGTTACCTGTTTGACGTACTTGCTCTGTGACTTTTTTTAACAGTTCCAAACGAAGCGCCAATTTGGCTTCTACATGCTCAAACTCACTTTTTTCTGTTAATGCTGTTATTTCAGCAGAAAGATCGTCAATCTGCTGATATAACGAAGCAAAAGACATACTAAGCTCCTACAGCCGCCGTAGTTTCATCATTTTTTTGCTTTAGCTTGTCTAGACCTTCTTGTTTCGCATCTTCTGGCATCTCTGACCATGCACTTCTAACCGGCTTAATCATATCAACCACTTCGTCTAACTTAGCAAAATTTAATGATGTACTCGCTTCCATCAAACAATCTATACAGTAACTGTACATCACTTCGAAGTTCTTAGAAATTTCAGGTTGGCTATCAAAATCTAATGACTGAATTAACGCATCTAAAATATTAATCGACTTTGTTAAAGATTGTGCTTTCAGTTCATAGTCTTTTCGCTCGATAGCCCCTCTAGCTGTAGCAATACCTTTTAATAGACCATCGAACATTAACAAAATAATTTGGTGTGGGTCAGAAGCTAATATATTGCTATTAATATCGACTTGTTTATATGCACTTAAGTTCTTTCTCATGATAATTCTCCTACTGCATTACTTTCCAGTATTTGCATTTTTTTAACTACTACCAGTGTTCGCTGGTTTTAGCGCAGTTTCTAACCAATTCGCTGTGGCATTATAACCAGCAACCGTTGAGTCTAAAAAAGCAAATCGCTGTCTTAAAGTATCTTCGTAATTTCTTAAACGCGCTTCTAAATTATCGTATTCGTCAGAGATATCTGTCAAATCTTCATTTAAATTTTTCTGTCGCTGCGTCAATGTACCATCGCTATCATTATAGCCTTCAATTAACGTGGTTAATTGATCGATGACACCATTAGGAGAAGCAAAAATTGCACCAACTTCATCGATATTATTTTCAAGGGCATCTGAAAGCATTTCAGAACCACTTTTTAACGAACCCGTTGCAACTTCTGATACTTTTAACACACCAAATTTATCGAACTGTATGCCCATATCACCCAAAGATTGAATATCTCCACTCATACCTGACACGGTATTAATTAAAACATTCTTTAATTGTCCATCCATCGAGCGTAAATCTGAATCAAACGCTAACTTACCAAACTTAGCAGATCCTAACACATCCATACTTTCAGATAAGGCATTAAATGCACTGACAAACTCAGTAATTAATTCTTTAGGCGCTTCTTGATCTTGAGCAATACTTAACGTTGCTGGGCCAGAGGCAGAAACATTGTTAGCAACAATAGTGACGTCTTCAATACTGTTTTTAAACTCATTGGTATCATTGGTGATGAAATTACCATTACCGTCCACTTCAATAATTGCATCTTGTGCATTACGGGTTACTGTTGCGTTTGTAGCCAAGCCATCAAGTGCAGCATCACCAGTAGATACAGAAAGCTCATTCGCCAAGCCAGTTTTCGTTGAGGTGTAGGTTAGGTATGTACCAGAGTCGCTGTTTATTAAACTTGCAGTAACACCAAAATTGCCACTTTCCGCATTAATTTTATCACGAATAGCTGATAGGTCATCAGCTGCATCAATGGTAACATCAAAGGTATCAGCACCAGCACCAAACGTTAAAGTACCAGCACCGACTGTTGTGGTAGAACTGGCATAGTCTTCTGTTTGAATACGAGTAGCTTGTGCGAGCTGAATTACTTCAATATCAAAACTACCGCTACTGGCAAAGCCATTGGTAGAAACAGTAATGTCTTCATTACTCGCTGAAATAATTTGCTTGCTAAAATCATCTATTGATGCAAGTTTATCAGCAACAGATTGGAAGGTAGAAAGGGCTGATTTGAAAGTGCCAAGACCAGAAAGCTCAGCCTTTACTCTGTCTTCTCTTTCTTGTAATCGAACTTCAGTGGGTATAGATTCAGCGGTGACAAAGGCTTCAATGATAGATTCAAGATCTAAACCAGAACCGACACCTGCAGACGTTATGTTCATAATACCCTCCTAAAATAAATGTAGATTATTGCAAAAAAGATAATTTACACTTTTTCATCAAGAAATATACCAGATTTAAGGTCAATATCTTGACGCAAACCTTTAATTTTTTGTGCTAATTCAATCAGCTCGTCAGATGGAAACTGTTTGATCAATTCATTACTTTCAGTATCAAAGACTTTAATAACCGTTTTCTCTGATTCTTCATCCATAGAGAAGTTTACATTACGATTATAAAGCTGCATAAACTCTGAAATTTCGTCTAAGGCTGTTTTTATTTCAGCGTTTGATTCTTCTTCTGTTTTAGCTTCTTGTGCTTCTATTTTCTTTTGCTGTAACTCTTCAATATCTTTTAGTTTAGCATAGTCGAGCTCAACAGCTTTAAGTTCAGCTTTTTTGGCTTCATCGTCTTTACTAACTTTCTGGGGCTGCTGGGCAAGTTCAGAGAATTGGTTTGATGGTCTTGCATCTGCTACAACTGCTTTAACCATAATTTACTCCTACTTTTTATTGGTAAAATGGCACTCATTGTGAGTGCCATTAACTATCTAAACTATAACTTACCTTTCGTTTATAATAAAGATAGTGCTATTTGTGGCTGCTGATTAGCCTGTGCTAACATTGAGCTTGATGCCTGTTGTAGTACCGTACTTCTTGCTAATGCAGCACTTTCTGCAGCGTAGTCAGTATCTTGAATACGAGATCTTGATGCTGATAAGTTTTGCGACGTATTATCATTACTACGAATGATAGAAGAGAAGCGGTTTTGCTTAGCACCTAAGTCAGCACGCGTGTCGTTTACCGTTACTAGTGCAGCATCAATTTTCGCTAAAGATGCAGATGCAGCAGTTGCAGTTGTCACACCTACGATGCTTGATAATACTGAAGCAGCGGTAAAGTTTTGACCGATACTTAAAGTAATACCTTGGTTATTATCAGCACCTACTTGGAATACTTTACCTGTGTAAGTACCATTTAATAAGCTTTCACCGGCGAAACCTGTATCTGTTGAAATACGCGTTAATTCTGTTTCTAACTCTTGGAATTCAGAATCTAGTGCTGTTCTATCAGCAGCGCTATTTGAACCGTTCAATGCTTGAACTGAAAGTGTACGCATACGTTGTAGTGTATTTGTGTACTCTTCTAAAGCACCCTCAGCTGTTTGCGCTAAAGAAATACCATCATTGGCGTTACGTGAAGCCTGGTTTAAACCGTTAATTTGTGCTGTTAAGCGACTTGATATTTGTAAACCTGCAGCATCATCTTTTGCACTGTTGATACGCTTACCTGATGATAAACGTTCGAAGTTTGTTGATAAGCTATTCGTTGAATTAGCTAATTGACGCTGTGAATTGATTGATGCAATGTTACTATTTACTACTAAAGCCATGATTACGCTCCTGGGAGAACCCATTCTAGTTAGTTAATCTATGAGGTTAGTTACATAACCAAGCCCCTTCTGAGAACTTTATCGGTAAATAAAAAATTAACTTTAAACTTTTTTAGAAAAAAAACTAAAAAGATATCAGGAATGAATTTAACCCATTGGTTTTTATATAAATAAAAAACACAAAAAAAACCCTCATTTGAGGGTTTTTTAATAAAGAAGCGATACTATTTGATTACTGTAACAACGATAACGCTATTTGTGGCTGTTGGTTCGCCTGAGCTAACATCGAGCTTGAAGCCTGTTGTAATACCGTACTTCTTGCTAATGCCGCACTCTCATGAGCATAATCTGTATCTTGAATACGCGATCTTGATGCTGATAAGTTTTGCGCCGTATTATCATTACTACGAATAATAGAACCAAAACGGTTTTGCTTAGCACCTAAATCAGCACGTGTAGACGTTACTATAGCTAACGCACTATCAATTGCAGCTAAAGCGTCAGATGCATGACTTGCTTCTGAAATACCATCAATACTTGATAAAATTGATAGTGCGGCAAAGTTTTGCCCAATACTAATTTCAATATTTTGACCGTTATCAGCACCTACCTGGAAAACCTTTCCTGTATAAGAACCATCTAATAAGTTCTCACCAGCAAAACCAGTATCTGTCGAAATACGCGTTAATTCCGTTTCAAGTTCTTGGAACTCAGCATCAAGTGCTTTACGGTCAGAGTCACTGTTTGAGCCGTTTAACGATTGTACTGAAAGTGTACGCATACGTTGAAGTGCATTGGTATACTCATCTAACGCCCCTTCAGCAGTTTGTGCTAATGAAATACCATCGTTAGCGTTACGCGCTGCCTGATTAAGGCCGTTAATTTGTGCAGTTAATCGACTTGATATTTGTAAGCCCGCTGCATCATCTTTCGCGCTGTTGATACGTTTACCTGATGACAACCTTTCAAAGTTAGTCTGTAGGTCATTTGTTGAGCCATTTAATTGGCGCTGTGCATTTAAAGATGCGATGTTACTATTTACTACTAAAGCCATTGCTATCATCTCCTAAAAATTAGTTAGGTAGTGGTTCTTGTGCTGATAACAACAAAGTGCTGAACCACGATAATCAAAAAAATTGACAATCACATACCTGCATACGTTGTGCCAACATTACAAATAATTAAATAAACTTAGGTTTTTCACTTGAACAAAGGTTTGCTGTGCGGCCTGTAAAGAGACTTTTGATTGTTCGAACTCTGCAATAGCTTTTGCGTAGTCCAAATCTTCAATGTTTGAGCGCCCTTTTTGTAGATAAAGTTCAGAATCAAGGTGATTGTTTTCTTGATTTTCAATAAGTTGCAATCTAATGCCTGCTGTAGTTTGATTCGACACAACTTGATTTAACGCCGAATCAATCTGACTTAGAATATTGTCGTAATCAACTTTATGTTGAGTAGGATCAGCTGGATTATTACCTTGAGAAATCCAATCAATCGCCTGTTTCATTGTTTCAAAAACACTCACGTTTTGCTGTGGTGTAAGATCAAAATTGTCACCCGGCAATGGGTTGCCGTCTATCTGAACTTCAACACCATTTGGTAAGGAAACGATTTGCCCTGGTGTGTAGCCGGCAATGTTAGCCATAACATCACCATCGGCATCAGTTACCACCAAATCAGTAGCGGTCACAAAATTAAAATTATAATCAGGGGGAAAACCAGCCCCCGGTGTCACATTATTTAAACCAGGGTTAATGATTTCAGCGCGGTTAACACGAATGCCTGAGTTATTGGTATTATATACAGCGGAATAATCACCAATAGTATTGGGTGCTTTCATAAATGCGTCGTCACCGGCTAAGTTTGTCGGTACATTGACACTTTTTGCAATTTGTAACTGGCGTTCTCCACTATCACCTTGATAAACTACCGAGTTATCCGGCTGAAGGCTAAAAGGCTGAACATCTATTTGATAACCAGAAAAAATATAGCCACCCGTTTCATCTTTCAGGTTAGCAATATCTAACATTTGCTCTAAGCTATCTTTCGCTAAATCTGCTAATGCTAATAAGTCAGAGTCCGATTGCGTACCATTTTGAACTTGAATAAAGCGCTGTTTAAATTCTTGCATGATATCGGTAGCATTTGCGAACGAAGTTTCAATCAAGCTATTACGACTTTCTGCTTGGGAAATATTACGTTTATACTTTTCAATATTCGCTAATTCATCTTTATAGCCCGTTAATGTGCCAAATTGTACGGCATCATCTTTCGCTGTTAATACTCGTTTACCACTCGAAATATAGCCAATTTGATCATTAACACCTGATTGCTTATTACTAAGTTGCAGGCTATTTTGATAATAAAACTGTGCTGTTGATACGCGCATAAATCCTCCTACCTAGCCACTGCTAACAAGGTGTCAAAAATAGTATTAGCCGTTGAAATAATTTGAGATGCCGCTTGATATGCTTGCTGGAAGCGCAATAAATTAGCGGCTTCTTCATCTAAATTAACGCCAGACGTTTCTTGGTTTCGGTTATAAGCTTGGGTAAATAACGCTTGAGCTGTATCAGCCACTAACTCGGCAGATGCTGCTTTTGAACCCACATTCGCTGTTGAAACACCTAAGCTTTTTGAAAAAGATTCCCTGCCACCATTAATAATCCCCTGCTCTTGAGTCAACGCCATATCTACAGCATTACTGCCATTACCAATACCATAAGCATCTTCAATAAAGAATTGTTCAGGTGCATTAGGAGCAGAACCAGAAGGCGTACCAGAAATATTGACCTGAAATTGAGCCGTTGCTGGTGCAGGAGGTAAATCAACGGTAAATGTTGCAGGAGGTGTAGGTGGCGTATACGGTATTGGCGCCGACGTCACGCCAAGTTTATCAGTAATCGTATAGTTAAACACACCCACTGGGTTTTCTAAAATATCAATCCGCATAGGCATTTCAGCACGAGCAGCAACAGGGTCAATCATGTTTACAATTTCTATTTTACCTGGGCTGACATTATTATCTGATGGTCTTATAGCCACAGGGGTTGCAGCAGCAATGGCTGCACCATCCGTAATCTGAGCTTCAATTAATGCTGCGCTATTTTCTGTAGGTCTTATTACAAAAGAATCATTTGCACTCGGGGCACCACCGGTTTCAACAAATTCAAAGCCGTAAGCTGTGGTATAAGTACCGCTACCGGGGGCACCTAAATTATCAACTGTACCTGTGGTCATATTACGCATTTGATAGTTAGCCCCATCAAAAGTGATTTGGAATTCATCAGCGGGCACTAAACTTATATCGCTTATCGATACTTCTGCGGTTAGCGAACCAGCATTAGAGGCTGGTGTTAATACACGTGAAGCCATTAATGTGGGTGAATTGATATCTGTGAATAAGTTGGCCCCTTGAATTTGATTTAAATCGAGGCCATCAGCTTGGCTAGCATTTAATGTTTCTGAAATGGCCATAGCTAAACGATCAATATCTCGTCTCGTTTGATCTAAATAATTATCACGAAAAGCAAATTTAGCGCCTAATTGTCCGCCAAGTGTTTTTTGCGACAAGGCTACAGAACCATTAGCGCCAGCAATTTCTAATGAGGTTTTATTCGGATCAGGGTCACCTGCCACTACATTCACACTTAACGGTGTAAGCCCGGCAACAAGTGTTGCACCACTCCCTATCATGACAGTCATCACACCGTTTTTATCCGAAACAGTGTTTACACTGGTAAATTGACTTAACTCAGTGATTAATTGGTCGCGCTTGTCTAATAAATCGTTAGGCTGCCCTGCTGCTCCGAAGCCTTTATTTTGTAATATCGATTCATTAATTTTAGCGAGCTCATGTGAAATTTCAGTAATTTTACTGGCAACTTGGTTGATTTCATTGTTGGTAGAGTTTTCAAGCTGATCAAAGTTTTTACTAATTGATTGTAAATCACTTGCGAGTATACCAGCTTGCGTTAGTGCGATGTTACGTAAGCCTAAATCGCTGGGGTTATCTGCGATACTGTTAATGGCAGTATAAAAACGGTCTATTGAAGAAGATACTTGGTTACCCGAAGTACTCATGATCTCGTTTAATTGTGTCAAGCTTGCATGTAGAGCGTTAGATTCACCGAGATTTGTACTATTAAGTAGTTGTTCTTTATATGAAAATTTATTATATAACCGCGTAATATCGTCCACATAAGTGCCTGAACCCAGGAAGTTTCCACCAAAGCTGTCACCTGAAAGAGTGGTTTGTTCAGCGCGTTGTCTGTTATAACCCTCAGTATTAACGTTGGCAATGTTATGGCCAGTTGTCGCCAACTGTTGCTGTGAAGATAGTAACCCACTAACCCCAGTTTGGTATAAATTAAACGACATGATTGACACTCCTACAGAGATAAAACAACTTAAAAATTAAGGTTTATTTACTTAATAAGCTGGTTACTCTACGTAGTGTCCCCATGATTTTTGTCGCATATTGAGGGTCCGTCGCATAACCGGCACCTTGTAAGCTATGCAGGAATTGTTCCACATTACCAACTTGCTGTAATGCGCCTTGATAACGGCTATTTGTTGACAAAAAGTCGACATAATCAACCGCACTTTCCATCAGGTTGTTATATACCCTGAACGGTTCGCGCTTTTTCACCATAGTACCGTGTTCGTATTCAAGGGTTTCTTTGTGAATTTTATCGCCGCTCCAGCGATTATCCGCTTTGATATTAAACAAGTTATTTGAACTAGTACCGTTCTCTTGTTGGATAATTTTTTGTCCCCAACCCGTTTCAAGCGCTGCTTGAGCAATAACCACTTCAAACGGTACTTTTAACTTTTCTTCAACCAACTTCGCTGGCGCAGTTAATGCGCTAACAAAATCTTCTGGCTGTTCAAAGTTCGCCTGAGTTGGCGTCGTGGTTTGTGCAGATGCCTCCGCTGAAGGCATTAGGTTATTGTCAGAAGTTTGACGATTTAAAAGCGAGTTAACAGATAATTCGTTTTTTTTCGCTTGCATATCGGCAAAGGTATTCGATTTAAACAAGGATTGCGGCGTATAGTTTTCAGAATCACCACCTAGTTGACGAACAATGAGATCAGAAAGCCCAAGTGAGCCATTATTTGATAATTCTAACGCTAATTGTTGATCATGCATGTCGCGATAAAACTTTGTTGACTCGCTATTAAACGGACTGTCAGACTCAAGTACTTCTTGTGCACTACGCATACTTTTAAGCAGCATTTGCATAAAAATCGCTTCAAATTGCTTTGCCGCTTGCGATAATGCTTGCTGCTTATCTTCTTTGTTAGTTTGTTTTGATTGCAAGCGAATATCATTTAACCCATTCAGGTCTAAATAATTTTGAGCATCACCTATTCGCGTATTCATCATGCAGCTCGCTAAGTTAAATAATAACCAACTCGCCGCGCAATGCGCCAGCTTGTTGCAAAGCTTCTAAAATGGCCATTACATCGCCGGGCCCGGCACCGACATTATTAACCGCTCTAACTAACGCATCCAAGGTAATACCTGGGTTAAAAACAAACATGCGATTATCATTTTGATTCACATCAACAATGGAAGTCGTTGTGATTGCCGTTTCACCTTCTGCAAAAGCGTCAGGTTGCGTAACTTCTGGGTTTTCATTAATGGTCACAGTTATACCGCCATGGGTGATAGCTGCTGGCAACAAACGTACATCCTTACCAATAACAATCGTACCGGTTCTTGAATTAACAATCACTTTTGCTGCTGGTGAGTCTGGCTCAAATTCAAGATTTTCTAACATTGATAGAAAGGTTACTCGTTGGCTCGCATCTCTTGGGGCAGTTACTTGTACTGATGTTGCATCAATTGCTCTTGCAATAAAGGTTGAAGGATCATTCGGATTCGCAAACTCACTATTAATGGCCTTTTCTAGGTTTTTTGCTGTCGTAAAATCAGAGTTACGTAAATTAAAGGTAATATGATCACCCATGGCAAAGGGAGAAACGACCTCTCGTTCAACTATCGCACCATTAGCAATGCGACCAACCGTTGGCGTGTTCACAATCACTTTAGATCCATCTAAGCCTTCTGCACCTAAACCACTGACAACTAAGCTCCCTTGCGCAACAGCGTAAGCATTTCCATCGATCCCCATTAGAATCGTTTGCAATAATGTACCACCACGTAAGCTTTGTGCACTGCCCATTGATGATACGGTGATATCTATGGTTTGTCCTGGCTTTGCAAATGCGGGCAAATCAGCGTGAACGGCCACGGCAGCAACATTTTTAATTTTGGGTTTTAAATTCTGTGGCATGGTAATACCGAAATTACTCAACATCGTTTTGAAACTTTGTTCAGTAAACGGGCTCTGTTCACCGGTACCTGGTAAACCTACAACTAAGCCATAACCGACTAATTGGTTATTTCTAACACCCGCCACATCGACTAAGTCTTTGACACGTTGAGCATTGGCGTTACATGTTGCAACTAACGCGAACACTACGAAAAATCGTTTTAATAAAACAGTCATGTTAATCACCTACTTATAATGGCCACCAAGAGCTGTTAAAGAATTTACTCAACCACCCTTGTTCTTGTACTTCAGCAAAGGTACCAGTACCCGAATATTGAATACGTGCATTTGCTACTTTTGAGGAAATAATGGTATTAGCAGAGGTTATATCTTGTGGGCGAATAACACCTGTTAAGCGAATATATTCATCCCCCTTATTGAGCGTTAACCACTTTTCGCCGCGAATCATTAAATTGCCATTGGGCAAAACTCGTAAAACGTGAACTGAAATATTACCGCTTAAACTATTACTTTGGTTGGCTTTAGAATCACCTTTGAAGTCAGAATCTTGATCTAAACCGAATTGCACAGAGTCACCGTTAAAAGTCAGCGGCGCACCGCCTAAACCGACAATAGGATTTAACGTATTGCTGTTTTCTTTCTTTAATTCTGTTTTGGCATTTTTTTGTGCTTGTGTATTTTCGTTTAAAATCACAGAAATTATGTCGCCAACACGGTGTGCTTTAGAATCTGAATAGATATTATTGACATAATTGGTACGAAATAAAGAGCCCGTAGGTACAACAGGCTGTTCCTGAATTTCAGGCTGAATGGGCGCAAAATCTGGATCATTAGGTAAGACTTTTGCTTGCTCTACACTGGCACAGCCCGTCAACGTCATCCATGTAACGAGTATCATAATTAACTTTTTCATGTGACGTCTCCTACTGATTATAACTGCTGATTGATATAGCTAAGCATTTGATCAACGGCTGAAATGACTTTTGAGTTCATTTCATAAACCCGTTGGCTTTCAATCAAGTTAACTAGCTCTTCGGTGGTATTAACGTTTGAGGTTTCTAATGCGCCTTGTACCAACATGCCAAAGCCTTCTAAACCGGGAACACCTTCTTGAGGCGCACCACTAACGGCTGTTTCAACAAATAGGTTTTGACCAATAGGCTCTAAACCCGTCGGGTTAACAAAGTTAACCGTATTAATTTGACCTATTACGGCTGGCTCTGCTTGCCCTTGTAATGTGGCTGATACTTCACCATCTTGAGACACAATAATTGATTGCGCATCTGGTGGAATGGTAATTTGTGGCTGCATTAAATAGCCAGCGCCAGGGGTAACAACATTACCTTCTTCATCCATGGTAAATTGTCCATTTCGTGTATAAGACAAACTACCATCAGGCATTAATATTTGAAAAAAACCTTCCCCTTGTACCATCAAATCAAGAGAATTGTCTGTGGTGATCATATCCCCTTGTGTATGTATTTTTTGGGTGGCAACCACTTTAGTGCCTGCACCTAACATCAAGCCTGATGGCATTTCAGTATCTTGTGCTGAACGGCCACCTGGTTGATTAATTGTTTGGTAGAGCAAATCTTCAAACACCGCTCGACTTTTCTTAAAGCCAACCGTGCTCGCATTTGCCAAGTTATTTGATATAACGGCAATTTCTTTTGTTTGCGCGTCTAAGCCTGTTTTACTGATCCACAATGCTGGGTTCATAAATCACCTCAATAATTCGTTAGAAAGCACGCAATAATGATGCGCTCGCTGAATCAATTTCTTCAGCGGTTTTCATAAGTTTTAATTGCATTTCAAATTGACGTTGCAAAGCAATCATTTCTGTCATTTCTGAGACAGGGTTTACATTACTAGATTCAAGCATACCGTTTTGAATCACCACGTTAACATCTGCATCTAATACGTTGTTTTGCGCAATATTATTAGGTTCTGCTTGTGCGTTTACTCGAAACAACCCGTCATTACCGCGCGTTAAATCTCTAACATCGGGGTTAACTAACTTAATACGTCCCACTTCTTCCTGTATTGAAGCTGGCGCGCCGGCGGGCTGAACCATAATTGTGCCATCTTTCGATATTTTGATGTTATTCACAGGCAAAGGTAAAAATACTGGTCCAGTATCTCCCATTACCAAATCACCATTAGGTGTTTGTAAATAACCTTCTTCAGTAATGGTTAAGTGACCGTCACGCGTATAGGCTTCTAGGCCGTCTTTAGCTTGTACGGCAATCATGCCAGGGCCTTGAACGGCAATATCTAAATCACGACCAGTGGTTTGTAACGCACCACTGTCAAAGTTTTGGCTAGCTTTTTCAGTCATGGAAAATACACGCGTAGGCAAACCTTCACCAAATGCTTGCATTGAACGTGCTTGCGCAAGATCGGCTTTAAAGCCGGTTGTCTTAGCATTCGCAAGGTTATTAGCGTTAATGGCTAACGCATTCATGTTTTGCTTGGCACCACTCATGGCGATATAAAGCATTTTATCCATGGTAATTTCCAATCCTAAAAAGTGTTAATGTATAAAATGCAAAGAGAGTGCCAACTAGCAAAAACAATAGAGGTATTTATACGAAGGGGGTGATATAAGAATTATGAGGGTATTTGGCAAACGTGAAAAGCCCTCAACACATGTTAAGGGCTTTCAAAAAATCAATAAAATTAAAAATTATCTGATTTGTAAAATCGTCTGGTTTAATTGGTTATCTACTTCCAGTGAACGCGAGTTAGCTTGGAAGTTACGCTGCGCTGAGATTAAATCAATCAGCTCAGTGGTTAAGTTCACGTTCGATTGTTCAAGTGCTGACGATTGCACGGTACCAAAAGTCCCTGTACCCGCTTCACCCGCTAACGCCTCACCTGAGCTAATACTTTCTTTCCACGATGAGTTACCTATTTGGGTTAAGCCTTGTTCATTAGCAAAGTTAACCAGCGCTATGCGAGATAATGGCTCTGAGGTGCCATTACTGTATGTTGCGCGAATTAACCCGTCGGTATCAATATCAATACCCGTTAATCGACCAACGGCTAACCCATCTTGTTCTAGCGCCGTCACTTCAAAATTAGAGGCAAACTGAGTCGGCTCATTGGCATTAGGGCCACCCGGATCTAAATTAAAGTCAATAGCAATGGTTTGGGTCGCATCGGCACCATTAGCTAATATACCCGCACCTAAAGGAAGCGAAACAATGCCGCCTTCTGCAGGTGTTGGTATCATAGAATCAAAATCACCAGAATTGGTAAAGGTTAACTGAGCACCGGTAATACCACCTGGTGCCAACGGGCCAGAAACGGTACCACCAACAGGGTTAGTACTACCACCAGCAGGATCTTCAATCGGTACTAATGTACCATCGACCCCAGTAAATACATCCCAGGTATTTGCCGCAGATTTGACAAAGTAGTAGGTCATTACATGGCTGTCACCTAAGGAGTCAAACACTGTCACAGACGTAGAGTGGTTATAAGTTAATGGGTCGGTATGATCAAAGTTACCCGGTGCACCGGTGATAATGGCATCCCCAGCAGGTAAATTCATGCGAATATCCACTTCACTGGTTTGTGTTGGCGCACCAGATGAAGTTGGAATACGAATAGGAGAAGCAGTACTTAAACTCACTGACGCCGAAGAGCCGTCAGCATTAACGGGGAAACCTAGTAGATGTTGACCTTGAGAGTTCACCACAAAGTTACTGTCGTTTAATTTAAACTGGCCCGCTCGGGTGTATGAGGTTTCTAAGCTACCAAGTTCTGGGACTGTGGCAAAAAAGCCATTACCCGTAATGGCTAAATCTAAAGCGTTATTGGTAAATTGAATACTGCCTTGAGAAAACTGTTGAGCAACATCAGAGGTTAATACCCCATCACCCACTTTGGTTTTACCCGCCGCTAATAATGACGATGCATACACATCAACAAACTCAGCTCGCGATTCTTTAAAGCCAACGGTGTTAACGTTTGCGATGTTATTAGATGTAACATCTAAATCTTTTTGTGCGGCATTTAAACCACTTAGTGCGATATTAAAAGACATAACTTCACCTCTTTTACTAAATCTTTTTTCAATACTGAAACAGGCTATTCGCCACGATTAACTTTCTGATACTTCAACAACATCTATGAGTTTCATGGTGCTACCACCATTTAAGTTCAGAACAATATTGCCACCTGATCCTGCTAACGTGACACTGTCTACTTTACGATACGTCATGGCTTGTAATTCGCTGGCTTCGCCATCAACTAGCCCTGCAATTCTAAATCGGTAAGCTCCTGTAGGAGCTTGCTCACCTATGGAGTTTTCACCATTCCATGTAAATGAAAATTCACCCGCATCAACGTTGCCAACGGCCACTGTTTGAATAATTTCACCTGCGGTGTTTTCTACATAAATATTGACATTACTAGCGGGTAAATCAGTCACTAACTTACCTCTTACTTCTTCACCTTCAGCTTTGCCAAAAATATTGTCATCAACCAGTACGCTTCGACCAACAAGTGATGATGCCTGTAATGCTTGACTAGACGACATAGAAGATGCAAAGTCAGTAAACTTTTCATTCAGTTTTTGTACGCCATCCGTAGTCGAAAATGCGGTCATCTGAGAAATCATCTCATTATTTTCCACAGGCTTTGTTGGATCTTGATGAGAAAGTTCTTTTGTTAATAACGCAAAGAAATCTTCTTGGGTAAGCATGCCATTATCATTTTCGTCAGACTTTTTGTAATCTTCCTGTTGCCAACGCATATATTCTAATGGGCTACCGCCGGTTACTGAATCCATAATTACTCCAAACTAGAAATTATCGTTGACCTAACATTATCGTTTTGTTCAACATATTCTTAGCTGATTCTGCTAATTGAATATTGGTTTGATAAGAACGTGACGCAGAGATCATATTGGTCATTTCCTCAATTACATTCACATTAGGCTTATATATATAGCCGTTCTCATCCGCCATCGGATGATCAGGTGCATGTTCAATATTCAACGGTTTATTACTTTCCACTATACCCATCACCTTGACACCGACTGCTTCAGACTGACCCGCAGCAGCGGCAGCTTTTTGCATCTCGGCGGCAAAAACTGGATGACGTGCACGATAAGTTTGATCAATGCTGCTACTAACACTATCAGCATTGGCAATATTACTTGCCGTAGTATTTAATCGCACTGATTGAGCGCTCATGCCTGTGGCTGAGATGTCGAACACATTAAATAAACTCATAATTAATTACCTCCGCCTAGCGCTTTTTTCAATCCACTTATCTTACTATTCATAAATTGCAGACTCGCTTGATAGTGCATGGAATTATCTAGATACAAGTTTCGTTCCATTTGTACATTTACCGTATTGCCATCACCGGTATCTGGTTGATTTGAAACACGAAAATCCACATTATTATTAAGCTGACCACGAATATCAAAGTGTTTTTCATGGGTACGAGACATGCCGCTTTGTTGCCGGTTTGCCGCTTGGGCAAGTGCCGTCTTAAAGTCCATACCTTGTGCTTTATATCCTGGGGTATCGGCATTAGCGATGTTTCCCGCGATTACTTCTGCATTTTGTGAACGCACACGTAAACTGTCGGGGTGAATACCAAATGCTTTTTCGAAACTAATGGCCATAGGGCTTCCTCCAAACTAATGGAGATAGCCATACAATAATTATGCCAGTAGAAAGTTATTTACGAGAACGCTTACTTTTTTTGATACACGATGCCAGGGTGGCAACGTAACATATTAAAATTTTTATTTAGTCCTGAAAGTGACTCAGAAGCCCCTAAAAACAAGTATCCACCGCTATTAAGTGAACCATGGATTTGTGATAAAATTTGCGCTTTTATTTCCGGCGAAAAATAAATCAGTACGTTACGACAAAAAACAATATCAAAGCGCCCCATTAAGCTGTAACTGCCCAGCAAATTAAGTTGGCGAAAATTCACCATTTTTTTGACATGATCCTTAACTTTTAACATGCCGTTATCACCATTTTCAAAAAACTGACGTTTTCTTTCTGGTGATAACCCACGTGATAAAGCAAGTGAGTCGTAATGTGCATATTTACAATGCTCTAACATGGTATTAGAGATATCAGTACCGATAATTTGTACGCTACCAGGTAAACTGCCAGGGTTTGATTGTTGAAATTCTTGCGCTGACATCGCAATTGAATAAGGCTCTTGACCCGAAGAACTCGCTGCTGACCAAATTTTGACAGGCGTGCGCTGCCCTTTAAACTCTGGAAGTAGCCGCTTTTTTAACAATTCAAAGGGATATTCATCACGAAACCAAAGGGTTTCATTCGTGGTCATGGCATCGATAACCGCAGAGCGCAATTGCCTTTCCATGGGGCTTAACGTTCGTGTGACCAAGTCGCCTAAAGTCAGCACATCAAACTTTGCCATCAAAGGCGCAAGGCGACTTTTAACCAAATACTGTTTATTATCGCCCAGCACTATACCGCATTGTTGCTCTAAAAACTCTCTAAACTGATGATAACTTTTATCATCAAGTTGTCTAGCTGACACTATATATTTCCTGCCTTATGCTACGCGATGAAACGGACTAAACTGTCTTAGCCCAATTCTTCTACTTTTAACCACTTTTTAACTGCGGTGGCCAGCTCATCTGGGTGAAACTTAGGAATAAAATCTTCAGCACCCACTTTTTCAACCATTGCGTTATTAAACACACCACTTAACGATGTGTGCAAAATTACAGGCATTTTCCTCAGTTGCTCGTTGCTTTTTATTTCCGCTGTTAATGTATAACCATCCATTTCTGGCATTTCAATATCAGAAATCAACAATGCCACTTTTTCATCAATGGATGTGCAATCTTCAGCTAGTGCCATAAGTTGGTCTAAAGCATCTTGACCGTTTTTCGCCAATAACATTTTCAACCCTAATGGTTCTAACGCTCTTTTGACTTGGTTTCTGGCAACCGTTGAATCATCAGCAATCATAATAACCCGATCACCCATGCTAACCCCAACACTCTCATCAATAATACTTTCACTAAGCTCTGTTGATATTGGGTTAATTTCGTTAAGAATTTTTTCAACGTCTAAAATCGACACCATTTCATTGTCAATTTCAGTTACTGCAGTTAAGTAACTTGATTTACCTGCGCCTTCTGGCGGTGGCATGATATCTTGCCAACGAATATTTATAATACGTTCAACACCTCCAACCAAGAAGCCCTGTACACTACGGTTATATTCAGCAATGATGACAAAAGCATTTTCATCCGGAATAATTTCAGGCCCGCCAGTCGCTTTACTTAAATCAATCACAGAAATCGTTTGTCCACGAATATGAGCAACACCTTTAACAAATTTATCTTGTTTAGGCAGTAATGTTAATTTAGGGCAGGGCATGACTTCCCGTACTTTAAACACATTGATGCCAAACCGCTGACGCCCAACTAATTTAAAAAGTAGTAACTCAAGCCTGTTTTGTCCTACCAACTGTGTGCGTTGGTTAACCGAGTCTAAAATTCCTGCCATAAAAAACCTCTGATAATTTTTCCTGCAACCTTTAACGGCTAAAAGGCATAATTCTTGATAGTATACTTAGCAATTACATTTAGTGCCTAATTATTGACACAAAATAACGACAGCGATGCTCTCTACATAAGCATAGACGAGTATTTCAAATTCCCTAGTATTTAGATTACAAAATTTATGAGCAAATTAAAGATATTTATCACTTTTTCTGTATTAAACACTTTATTGTCTAGCCCAATAAGTGCAGAAGAATACACACGCGAAGATATTAAATTATTTGCAAAAAATTACGTGGCACAAAACTTACCAGCTTCACAAGGAAGTAAACGGGTGATCACGCCCGCTGATATTGACCCAAGAATTCAAATAAATCCCTGCGCGGTTCCATTACAGGCGAATATACCTGAAAATTACTCAACGAGAAACGTCAATGTAAAAATATATTGCGAAAGCTCAACACCATGGAACATTTTTCTGCCAGTTCGCGTGACAGAAGAAGTGCCTGTTTTAGTGTCAACAATCAAAATAGCAAAAGGTACGGTGCTCGACGAAGGTAATATTGCCATAGAATGGCGACCTATCCACCAAACACGTGGTGAAGTTATTCGTGACCCAACATTAGCTTATGGCGCAAGGAGTAAACGCAGCTTAACGAGCGGAAGCGTGATTAGTAAACGCATGTTTTGTATTGTCTGCAAAGGTGAAAGTGTCGTTATCAGTGCAATTACAGATAACCTAACCATCAAAACAAAAGGAACAGCGCTTTCTAACGGTGTAAGAGGCCAGCAAATTAGAGTGCGTAATAATCAGTCCGGTAGAGTTGTTACAGCGGAAGTTAAAGCTATCAACCAAGTAGTGATTAATCTATAATAAAAAGGTTAAAGAAATTGAATCATTTGCCGATAAGTAAATATACACCGCAATTAATTGCCGATAAGGTTTTATTATGGCTATAAATATCAATAACTTGTCAAACACTGGGCAAGTAAAACAAAAAGTTGACCAGCAAACTCAACTTAAAAAACAGAACGCGCAAAACGCAACGAATACTGAACAAGCTAAAGTCGCAAGTAAAGACTCTTTTTCAATTACACCGCAAGCTAAGCAACTTGGGGATTTACAGAAAAAGATTGAAGACTCTCCGATTGTAGATCAGAAAAAAGTTGAAGAGCTAAAAAAAGCGATTACTTCTGGTGATTATAAAATTAATCCAGAAAAATTAGCCGCGAGTATTGCGAGTTTCGAGTTTGATTTAGCTGAATCAGTTTAAAACTATTTAAGGAAAGTAAGTGGCTGACAATATCAATTACCGTCAATTATTAGATAAGCAGTTTGCTCAATTACAGCAACTTGAGACTATTATTGACGAAGAGCGGCTTACGTTACAAAAAAACTCACCTGATGCGCTTGCTAAAGTGACCGAACAAAAAAATATGTTGTTGCTCGATATTCAAACGTTAGATCAACAATTTTCACAAAGTTTGGCATTTAGTGAACAAAAAGCTAATGGCGAGTTAGATGAAGTACTAAAAGCAATAGAGCAAGCGTTACTACGTTGTAAAGAAAAAAACCAAGTAAACGGTCATATCATCCAACAATCGCAAATGGCCGTTGAACGTTTAAAAACCACTCTATTACAACAGAATGATAAATCTTCCGTGACCTATGATAGCAAAGGTAAAACTTCTGGTGGGCTTAGCAGCTTAGGTATAAAAGCTTAACATCACATCAAAAATAAATAATTGAAAAAAATGGCCTTACGTTTGTAAGGCCATTTTTGTTACAACAATTAACGTAAAGACAATTAATAGTATTTAACGTGTTTAATTTCTTTCTGTCTATTATTCCCTAAATAAATTTCCCAAACATCCTTAAAATCAAGATGTAACTCTGTGGTATAGGTATCACCAACAGGGTAACTTTTAATGACTTTAGCACCACGGATAATACCTTGCACAGATGCTTTTAATCGTTGGTCTTCAACAATTAAATTACGCATTGTTAAATCACTAGAAAGCTGTTGTCCATAGACTTGCTCAGCAAGTTCGGCGTAGGCGGCTATTTTAGAGGCATGAATTGCCATCAACATTTTTTGTGTGTCGTTGGACGATTTCTGTAAACTAATTGGTGCTTGACCTACAGCAGTAAGGAGAGGGAATGCTTCTGGTTTTACAGCTTGCCATTGCACATGTTTATCATAGACAGAACTACAACCAAGTAATGCCAATGAAGCAACCACACAGCAAATTTTAGATAAAGAACAAGTTTTCATAAACGTACCTTACTGTTGAATTTTAACAGCTCTTTTTTCTTCAAGCATTGCCTGAGAATCACGTAGGATCATGCCATCTTTTATCCGCACGTTTTCCCTGCGCTGTAATTCATCACCAATAACCCATTCTGGAATAAATGACTGCGCAGTAGCAACAACTACCCGTGATTGCATGCCAATCATACGAGCATTGACCATAACACCGCCATTCTGTTCCATCATCGTGCCCGTAACTACGTAGTCAATTATCTGACGCTCTGGAAGTTCTTTCCAGTCACGACTAAATACATAGTCGCCTTCTTTTGTAACACGTATGTGTCCAGTCGTTTTAAAGTCAACGACAATTAAGCCATGCCGCTGCAATTCATGAACAAAACTTTCTGAGAGTTGATTACCAAGCCAGTTCGTTGACTCTAAATCAGCTAAGTGAACAAACGACGCAACCGCCACCGGTGTTTTAGGTGTGACAAAAGTACTACTCTGTAGCATCTGAAACGCTAAGCCTTTCACCACATCATTTATCGCATGCTTTGGTAGTTGGTAAGCATCAATTTCGCCTTTATTTTTATGAGCGGCTTGATAAAAGTCGTCATCTGAATTGTTATTACTTTTTGAATGCATCGCACTACACGATACTAATCCAGGCAATAACATAAGCATTAACCAAGTTTTCATTGAGCTCCCCTCAAATACAACTAAATTTTATAGTTATTTCCAAAGCAAAAATTACGCCAACTTATCAACACTATGTATTAGAAATAACTATAGGCATAGAATATGCATCACACTCATTAACCATATATGAGTCGAGCCTTTGACACATAGTTTATGCTTTCGTATCGTGCGAATGAATTCACCAGATGCAAAACGTTAACTAAACTATAAAGATCAAATGCAGGATCAAAGCCAAGATAAATCAGGTGAGCAATGCAACGACTAAGCTTTGTAATTTTATTTTTATGTCTATTAGTAAGCCCTATACACGCCCAGTGGTATGAATCACAGGGGCATGCATATGTGGTCCAAGGTGACTCTATAGAAGCACGAACAAAAGCCATTGAAAATGCACTTAAAAAAGCTCTACTCGTTGCAGGTGCTTCTGTTTCAAGTGTTCAACAAGTGGTCAACGGTCTGCTAACTCAGAATGAAATCAATATTCGCGCTACTGGCAATATTAATGCTTTTGAAATTATAGATGAAACTCATGAAGATAAAACCATCACAGTGACCATAAGAGCAGATATCATTCCGCAAACGCGGCAATGTTTTTCCGCTGATTATCGTAAGTCTATGCTGATCACTAAAAGCCATTTAGTGCATAGAGAACAGGCCAATATTGGCGGCATTTACTCCCTCGATTCAGCGATAATGAAACGCTTATCTGATCAGATAAAACAAAATGGCACCTACCTTTCACCGCAATTATCTGTGAAATCAAGTAGTGCCTTTTCAAGATATAACAATAGTTTACAGCTAGATAAAATTAAAGCGGTGTCAATGTCATTAGCCAATATCACCGACAGCCAATACGTTATGTATTCAGAAATTGAAGATGTCTCATTCGCCACACAAGCTGAAAACTCTTGGGCATTTTGGCAAGAAGATATATTTGAACGCTTTTTTCAATTAACCGTGCATATTTATAATGGTGCTAATGGTGAACGATTATTTGAAAAAACCTACCGAAACGCAGCACCATGGACATTCAATAAACGCGAACAGGTAGACCCTCACTCACATGTTTTCTGGCAAAGTCGTTACGGTCAAATCATCGATCAAGCGCTAAACCAAGTAAGTACTGATATCGATGACAACATGATGTGTCAACCTACTCGCGGTAAAATTGTCCAAGTGAACGCTAATCAAGTTCGATTTAATCTAGGAAAACAGCATGGTGTGCAAATTGGTGATGAATTTTCATTGTTACACCTCAAAAATTTTATAACAGACAGTGGCCACTCATATGCAGGGTTTAATGTGAGTCCGTTTAACGTAAAAGTGATTCAAGTATCGCAATCAAATGCTGTTGCTCAAACCACTGATGGCGCTTTAATCGACAGCATTCAAATAAATGATGTCGTTGTGCGCTATTAAAGATATGAATCGCTGTGCAAGTAGAACCAATACTGTTTAGCTATTGATCAATACTAAGAATAACGTTTAAATTAACCGAGGTTTAGTCCTCATAGCTTAACTGGATAACACTGGGCCTTCTAGCCCTATCGTTCAACTTACAGTCAGTTTTTATTAAAGCTTATAATAATGCCAAAAGTGTATTTATTATGATGATTTGACACTATCAGTACTATAAAAAAACGATAAGTACGGTATTTTCTTATTTTTGCGTTTAGCTTTAATTTGGTTTTTTAATGAGTAGGCCAATATCAAGTTAGTTAATTACTTGAGTTAAATCGATATTTAGGGTCTGTTAGTTGTTGAGTCAAGTGACTGGGGGCCAATTCTACTTAAAGGTGGCTTGTATAGACATAATAGATAATTTTATTTTACAGGGTCAACCGCGAAATGTTGACCTTAAATACAGTCAAAGCCTATTTGATACGCACTCTCTGTGAAAAATTATAGAAACTGCCATTACTCAGCAACCTAATGAAGGAATTTAAATTAAGATATGATTCGAATAGCTACTGTAGGTTCTAATATCATCACAGAACAGTTTTTAGGTGCGATTAAACATACCAATTTGTTCGATATCGCAGGTATTTACTCTCGGAGCGCGAAAAAAGCTGAAGCTCTAGCCACCAAGCACAATGCAAGATTTGTATTCAACTGCCTAGATGAATTAGCGAGTTGTTCAGAAATAGATGCTGTATACATTGCTAGCCCTAACTCACTACATTTTGAACAATCTGTTCAAATGCTAAAAGCTGGCAAACACGTTATATGTGAAAAACCGCTAGCCTCTGACTTTCAGCTAGCAAAAGAAATGTTTAGGGTTGCCGAAGAAAACAATGTGGTGCTTTTTGAAGCATTTCTCACAGAGTTCTTACCGAACTTCAAAGTAGTTCAGGATAGCCTCAATAATATTGGTAGAATCACTCAAGCGCATCTAAACTTTTGCCAATATTCTTCTCGTTATTCAAAATATATTAAGGGTGAAAACCCAAATACTTTCAACCCCACTTTCGCGAATGGTTCAATAATGGATATTGGTTACTATTGTGTTGCAACTGCTGTTGCATTGTTTGGTGAACCAAGGTCGATAAAAGCCACAGCAAACCTTTTGGCTTCAGGTGTTGATGGTAATGGACAAGTCATTTTTATTTATCCTAATTTTACCCTTGTTATTGCACACTCGAAAGTAAGTCACTCATTCGTCAATAGTGAGATACAAGGTGAAAACGGTTCAGTCCAAGTAAAAAACCTATCGCAGATGGAGCAGGTAGTGCTATGCAGAAAAGGGCAACCTGAAAACGATCTGACTGAAGTACAGCACAATAATCCCATGTATTATGAAGCGATAGAATTTGCAAAGTGTGTGCAGTCTGGCGAAATGGACGTAGATAAAGTCGCTAGATCTTTATCTGTAGCGAGAATAATTACTGAGATACGACATCAAACGAATGTTGTTTTCCCCTCTGATAATCAAGTGAGTACTTTAGGACGTTCTTAACTTAGCTGTCATTTAATTTTTACTTAATCTGAGCTCGGGATAAGAAGTTAGCTAATCAACTGAAACGGTAAGCTTTTTATTTATCACGCTGTTTTAGCACAGGATTTTTTCTTAGTGCAAGGAAAATTTGTGCGTCATTAACTAGAGTCTGTTGATCTTTTGCGCCCTTACTCATTTAGGGTAGCAATGAAAGCATATGTAGGGGTAACATGGTCGACAGAAAATCGATAAAAATCTCTGTTCAGATATTGAATTGATAAACATGTTATTAGTATGATCGATGCTTGAAACAAAAGGTGATATATAAAAGCTTCCGTAACTCAGCTGGATAGAGTGTCTCCCTCCTAAGGAGAAAGCCGCAAGTTCGAATCTTGCCGGAAGCGCCAACGTAATTTTCATAGCCTAATAAATTTTCACAGTTAAATTACTACTACAGCATATTACTATAGAAGAACTAGAACCTTCGCAGGACAGATGTAATCCTAAGAGTTTTATAACGACGCCCTCCTAAAGCGCTGTTCCAGATTCGAGGCCTGATGAAGAAGCTATAAAAAAACCGCAACTATGAAGTGTCCAACTTAATGGGATCACTTCACTAATGCGGTTTTTATAAATAACTGAATTAGGGCAACGTACAATAAAGTATTAATTGGCTAATTCTGTACTTACTTCCTTGTCGTCTGCAACTGAGGTATTACTTAGTACGGCAGATAATGCCAACACAAAGACTGCTAATATGACGGTTGTCAGCTTTATTCCTTTTGAAGACGACTGTTTCATTGTTATATCCAAGCAGGTTTATCATTATTATTTGTCTACTACCTGACCAACTTATCTGATAAATATCTTTAATTCAATAGTTTATCTTAAAAACAAGTTATTTTTTGAACAATCGTTACTCTTAGACTCAGTTTCTGATTTAAAATCACCTCTTAAGTAACACGCTCAATCACTGATCTTGTCGCATATGCAATAGAAGTTATTCATCAATGAACAAAATATAATAAATAGCGTAATAACATTTGCAGTCACGGCCTTACTGCGTAAAAATAGCGTCTCTAAAAAACACCCTCATATGAAAAAATAAAATAGTTGGAGCCACTATGCCATCGCGTAAAGATCTCGCTAATGCTATTCGTGCATTAAGCATGGACGCAGTACAACAAGCAAACTCAGGTCACCCAGGAGCCCCTATGGGCATGGCAGATATTGCCGAAGTTCTATGGCGCGACTTTCTAAAGCATAACCCTACCGATCCTAATTGGGTAGATCGTGATCGATTTATCCTTTCGAATGGTCATGGCTCTATGCTTATTTATTCTCTATTGCATTTATCAGGTTATGACTTGCCTATTGAAGAAATTAAAAACTTTCGTCAATTGCATTCAAAAACACCTGGTCACCCTGAGTACGGCTATACTCCAGGTGTTGAAACTACTACGGGGCCTTTAGGCGCTGGGATTTCAAATGCGGTAGGTATGGCAATTGCCGAAAAAACTTTGGCAGCACAGTTTAACCGTGAAGGTCACAACATTGTTGATCACTACACCTATTGCTTTTTAGGTGATGGCTGCTTAATGGAAGGCATTTCTCATGAAGTATGTTCGCTAGCAGGTACGTTAGGCCTAGGTAAGCTTGTCGCGTTTTGGGATGATAACGGTATCTCTATTGATGGCCATGTTGAAGGTTGGTTCTCTGACGATACACCAAAGCGTTTTGAATCTTACGGTTGGCATGTAATTGCAGACGTTGATGGTCACGACCCTCACGCAATTAAAGAAGCAATAGAGCAGGCTCACCTGATTACTGACAAGCCAACAATGATTTGTTGTAAAACTATTATTGGTTTTGGCGCTCCTAATAAATCAGGTTCACATGACTGTCATGGTGCACCGCTAGGTCATGATGAAATTGCTGCGGCTCGTGAATTTTTAAATTGGCCACATGCCTCTTTTGAAGTGCCTGATGAAATTTATAGTCAATGGGACCAAAAAGAAAAAGGTCAATCAGCGCAAGCTAATTGGCAAGAGAAATTTGCTGCTTATAAAAAAGCTCACCCGGAACTTGCAGCTGAATACGAACGTCGTGTAATTAAAGGCGACCTTCCCGCTGAATTCGAAGCAAAAGCAAATGCTCTAATTCAAGAGTGCCAAGAAAAGTCAGAAAGTATTGCATCAAGAAAAGCATCGCAAAATACTATTGAAGCATTCGGCGCAATTTTACCTGAATTACTGGGTGGTTCAGCTGATTTAGCTGGTTCAAATTTAACTCTTTGGTCTGGCTCTAAAGGCATTCAAGATGATCCTGCTGGTAACTATATTTATTATGGTGTTCGTGAATTTGGTATGTCTGGCATCATGAACGGTATTTCATTGCATGGTGGCTTTATTAATTATGGCGCCACTTTCATGATGTTTATGGAATATGCGCGTAATGCAGTACGTATGTCGGCATTAATGGGCATTCAAAATATTTTTGTTTATACCCATGATTCAATTGGCCAAGGCGAAGATGGTCCAACGCATCAGCCGATTGAGCAATTAACCAATTTACGTACTACACCCAATATGGTGACATGGCGTCCTGCTGATGCTACTGAATCAGCTGTTGCGTGGAAAAATGCAATTGAAAGACAACAAGCGCCAACGGCATTAGTATTTTCACGCCAAGGTTTGCCTGCATTAGCGCGTAATGCTGAGCAAGTAAGTAACATTGCTAAAGGTGGTTACATTGTAAAAGACAGTAACGGCACACCTGACGTAATTTTAATAGCCACCGGCTCTGAAGTTTCTTTAGCGTTAAAGGCAGCCGAAGCTCTTGGTGATAAAGTGCGTGTTGTATCAATGCCTTCGAGCAATATTTTTGATCAGCAAAGTGATGCTTATAAAGAGTCTGTACTGCCAAGCTCTGTTACCAAACGTGTTGCTATTGAAGCTGCACATACTGATTTTTGGTACAAGTATGTAGGCTTTGCCGGCAAAGTTGTTGGCATGACTACCTTTGGTGAGTCGGCGCCAGGAAATGCGTTATTTGAGCACTTTGGCTTTACTGTTGAAAACGTTGTTAACACAGTAAACAGCTTATAATTTAATGGCGCCATTGATTATGGCGCCTTATTTCCCAAGGTAACTTTCTTTAGATATGCCTACAAAAATCGCTATCAATGGTTTTGGTCGTATTGGTCGTAGCGTTGCTCGTGCCTTATATGAACATAACCATCGCCAAGATTTACAACTTGTTGCCATCAACGAGCTAGCAGATCCTGATGGGATCGCCCATCTATTAAAATATGACAGTACCCATGGTCGGTTCTCATTTGCTGTTTACCGTGAGGCCAACCGATTAAATATTGCTGGTGACGATGTGTTCTTGACCCATGAAGAGAATATAAACCTTCTTGATTGGCAAAAGTACCAAGCGGATATTGTACTTGACTGTACTGGAAAATATAGCTCTAAAGCAGACGGACTCGCACATATTCAACAAGGTGCCTCTAAAGTGCTTTACTCGCACCCTGGTGCGAAAGATTTAGACGCAACCATCATATACGGTATTAACGATAACACGCTAACTGCCGATCATCGGGTAGTTAGTAATGGCTCCTGTACGACAAACTGTATAGTTCCTGTTATCAAAGTAATTGATGATGCTTTTGGTGTTGAAAGTGGCACCATCACAACCATTCATTCATCAATGCATGATCAACAAGTTATTGACGCTTATCACCCTGATTTGAGAAGGACAAGAGCTGCAAGCCAATCAATCATCCCTGTTGATACTAAATTAGCCGCAGGCATTGAGCGAATACTGCCTAAATTTTCAGGTCGATTTGAAGCCATTGCCGTTCGGGTACCTACCATTAATGTAACCGCTATGGATCTTAGCCTAACGGTTAGCTGTGATGTATCCATTGCACAAATTAATCAAGCCATCGTTAATGCACAGAACAATGGTTTACAGGGGATCCTTGGTTATACTGAAGAACCTTTGGTATCAATAGATTTTAATCATGATCCACATTCAGCCATTGTCGATGGAAATCAAACGCGTGTAAGCCATAAGCGCTTAGTTAAAATGTTAGTTTGGTGCGACAACGAATGGGGATTTGCTAATCGAATGTTAGATACTGCTAAAGTGATGGCAGATCTACAATCTTGAACTCATTATAGGAACAACTCATGTCTGTTATTAAAATGACTGATTTGGATCTCGCCGGTAAGCGCGTGTTGATCCGTGAAGATTTAAATGTACCCATTGCTGACGGTAAAGTCACTTCTGACGCACGTCTTCGTGCATCTTTACCGACTATTAAGCATGCTCTAGCTGCAGGTGCAAAAGTGATGGTCATGTCACATTTAGGTAGACCAACAGAAGGTGAATACGAAGATAAATATTCTATGCAACCTGTTGTTAATTACTTAGCCGACGCTCTTTCAAGCCCAGTGCGCTTAGTCAAAGATTATTTAGATGGTGTTGAACTTGCCGATGGTGAGCTTGTTGTTTTTGAAAATGTTCGCTTTAATAAAGGTGAAAAGCAAGATGATGAAGCATTATCAAAGCAGCTTGCATCCCTTTGTGATGTTTATGTAATGGATGCGTTTGGTACTGCCCATCGTGCACAAGCAAGTACGCATGGTGTTGCTAAATTTGCCCCCGTTGCCTGTGCAGGCCCTTTATTAGTAGCGGAACTTGATGCTTTATCAAAAGCACTTGATAACCCTGCCCGACCTTTAGTTGCCATTGTTGGTGGTTCTAAAGTATCGACTAAACTAACAGTATTAGATTCACTATCAAATATTGCCGATACCCTTGTGGTTGGTGGCGGTATTTCAAATACTTTTGTTGCCTCAGCGGGTAACGAAGTGGGTAACTCGCTTTATGAAAAAGATTTGATCCCAGAAGCGCAGAGATTGTGTGAAAAAACAGAGGTTGTTTTTGCCAATGATGTAACCGTTACACGTGATAGTTTCGACAACTGGAAACATGACTCAGTAGCAACGGTAAAAACATTAACTGACGTTCAATCAGAAGATGACATTATTGATTACGGACCGGAAACAGCAGCTAAAGTGGCAGAAATCATTAAAAATGCGGGTACAGTATTATGGAATGGTCCTGTTGGCGTCTTTGAAATTGATGCGTTTGCTAAAGGCACTGAGGTGATATCAATGGCCATTGCAAACAGCAAAGCGTTTTCAGTAGCAGGCGGCGGCGATACACTGGCAGCAGTAGATAAATATAATATCGCTGATAAGGTTTCTTATATTTCAACGGGTGGCGGGGCATTTTTAGAATTCCTTGAAGGTAAAGTATTACCTGCAGTTGCAGTATTAGAAGCACGGGCTAAAAGCTAAAATATAATAACCCTACCTTTTCCTTGTAAAACCTTAGCATCTTGCTAAGGTTTTTTTATCTCATTAAAAAATAATTTTTGTTGTAACATTTCAAAAATAAGTTCATGAATTCTGTTACTCCACGCTATTAACAGCCATTTTTTTCGTAATTCTTATTCATTTTAATCCTAAATCGCTTTAATCCTCTTTTTCGTCACTTAACAAGAAAAAATACAATGATGCAAAGCATGAAAACTTTCTGCTAGAATTACACAATGAAACATAATTGTTTCGATGTGAAAGTAATTTAATGCTATTTCCTCAACCAAAATTGTAACTTAGGAGTTTTTCATGGCTTTAGTTTCCATGCGACAAATGTTAGATCACGCCGCTGAATTTAATTACGGTATTCCAGCATTTAACGTAAATAACTTAGAGCAAGTTCGCGCGATTATGCTAGCAGCTGATGAAACAGACAGTCCTGTCATTTTACAAGCATCTGCTGGCGCTCGAAAATATGCAGGGGCCCCCTTTTTACGCCACCTTATATTAGCTGCTATTGAAGAGTTCCCTCACATTCCTGTTGCTATGCATCAAGATCATGGAACCTCGCCAGCAGTATGTCAGCGATCTATACAACTCGGCTTTTCATCAGTAATGATGGATGGCTCATTAATGGAAGACGGTAAAACACCGTCAAGTTACGAATATAACGTGAATGTTACACGAAAAACAGTTGAAATGGCTCATGCTTGCGGCGTTTCAGTTGAAGGTGAGCTTGGTTGTTTAGGCTCACTTGAAACCGGCGAAGCTGGTGAAGAAGATGGTGTTGGTGCTGTGGGGAAACTAACGCAAGAGCAAATGTTAACAGACCCAGAAGAAGCTGCAGATTTCGTTAAAAAAACCCAAGTAGATGCCTTAGCAATTGCATGTGGTACATCACATGGTGCATATAAATTTACCCGCCCACCGACAGGCGATATTTTATCAATCGATCGCATTAAAGCGATACATCAACGCATCCCTAATACGCATTTAGTTATGCATGGTTCATCATCTGTACCACAAGATTGGCTAGCTACTATCAACGAATATGGCGGCGCAATACCCGAAACTTACGGTGTACCTGTTGAACAAATTCAAGAAGGTATCAAAAACGGTGTTCGTAAAGTCAACATTGATACCGATTTACGATTAGCCTCTACAGGTGCTATTCGTCGTTTTATGGCACAAAATCCAAGTGAATTTGACCCACGAAAATACCTTGCTGAATCAACAAAAGCCATGTATGAAATTTGTAAAGCACGTTATGAAGCGTTCAATACCGCAGGTAATGCGTCAAAAATAAAACCCGTATCACTCGATGTAATGTTCGAACGTTACTCGAAAGGTGAACTGGTCGCACTAATAAAGTCTTAGTACTAAAAATTTCAATCAATACCAATCTTTTAAAAGTGCCAAATTGAGTCATACAGTTTGGCACTTTTGCTATTACCGTTTCATTAAAATTTTCCGTCTTTAAAAATAACAATGGGCTTAGCCTGTTAAATTTATTATAATTTGTCGACTAATTATCCTATGACACAGAGGGAGTACTCGTGGAAAATTTAATGAACTGGTTTGCTGAAAATCAAGAGCTCTTTTATAGCTACGCGTTAAATATACTCATTGCATTTTTAATTTTTATCGTCGGTCGCATTGTCGCACGCATAATAGCCTCAACACTGAACAAGATTCTAAAACATAAACAAGTTGATGATACCGTCAGCAGCTTTATTTGTAGCCTCGCTTACGGCTTACTTGTATTGGTTGCCTTCATTGCTGCTATTTCACATTTAGGCTTTAATACTACGTCATTAGTTGCCATTGTTGGTGCCGCTGGTTTAGCGATTGGTTTAGCGCTTCAAGGCTCTTTATCAAACTTTGCTTCAGGCATTTTACTAATCACCTTTAAGCCTTTTAGAGCGGGTGATTTTGTTGAAATAGCTGGAACAGCGGGAATTGTTGAAGAAGTACATGTTTTTTCAACGAACCTAAGATCTCCTGATAATAAAACAGTTATCGTACCAAATGGTGCCATCACCACCGATACCATTACCAATTACTCAACTAAGCCGACACGTAGGATTGATCTTGTAATCGGTGTAGGCTACAGTGCCGACTTAGCGAAAACCAAAGAGATACTTACACGTGTAGCGAAAGCACACGAATTAGTACTTAAAGACGAAGACGTTACTGTAGGCGTTAGTGAATTAGCTGATAGTTCAGTTAATTTTGTTGTACGCCCTTGGGTAAAAACCAGTGACTATTGGCCAGTATATTTTGATCTAATGCAATCTATCAAAGTTGAACTGGACAACGCAGGAATCGAAATTCCATTCCCACAATTATCTGTTCACGTAAACCAAGAGAATACCAATGAATCTTAAATTAGCAACTGCTGCACTTTGCCTTACCCCTTTTTTGATACAAGCAGAAGAGCAAAAAGAAACATCACCAATGAAGGCATCCGCTGAATTTGGCGCATTATTTAAAACGGGCGACACTAAAAGTGGCGATTTAAAAGCAGGCTTAGATTTCAGCTTTGAAAAAAACCAATGGCGTAGTTCATTAAACTTTGACGTACTCGTTCGAAAAACTGAAACAGAAGTTGTCAAAGAAGATGGCACAATCACTGAAGAATTTGAAACCTCGGATCAAAAATGGACGATTGTTGGACAAACCAACTATACCATAGAGCCAAACGGTAAAAACTACGTATATGGTAATGCATCGTATGCTGATAATCGTTTTAGCAGCTTCGATAATCAAAGTTCTATTTCATCTGGTTGGGGTCGACGTTGGTTTGAAACTGAAAAAGCAACGCTAGATGCTGATGTTGGTCCTGGTTACAAACGCGATGTATTAAAAGAGCCAGACGAAAATGGTGAAACAACACATGATGCATTCATTATTCAGGCGCAAGCGCTATACAAACGAAAAATCAATGAACATGTTGAGTTTAAACAGTTAGTCGTCGCAAAGTACGCACCAAAAAATGGTGCCAACAGCACATATAAAGCTGAGTCATCAATTACTACAAAGTTGATTGAAACGTTACAATTAAAATTTAGCTTTATCGTTGATCATAATACTGATGTTGATGAAAACAAAGAAAACACAAATACACAAACAGCAATGACGTTAGTATATAGTTTTTAATTAAACCGTTATTCTTTTTATCAAGCCCTGTTAGCTCATTAACAGGGCTTTTTTATTATTCATTTTACCTTGTTATTTAACCATCGGCTAAATGCTTTTGGCTGCTCTAACGGCAACATATGCCCTGTATGTTCAAATATCGTTAAGTCCATTTTTTCATCTGTAGACGCCAATCGTTGTAAGTCATCAAGATTCACTAATGTATCTTCTCGGCCAACACAAAAATGTTTGGTGATAGGTAAAGCACGCAACTGCTCAAATAAGTTAACTCGCTGTGTCGTCGCGCGTAATTGCGCCATTAACACTTCACCACCAAGCGATTTATCCATCTCTGCAATTAACGATATCACTTCTGTATTATCGTGCGCATTGCTCGCCATTAAATTTAAAATGCGTTTTTTAGGAATACCACGATAACCATGTTTTTTGATCCAATGAATCGTTCGAGATCTTTCTTTCACTTCTTCAACGGGTAAAGCGCAAGGAATATTAGAAACGATAAATAGCGTCGAAACTTTCTCAGGGTAACGTATTGCAAAGGCTGAAGCTAAATAGCCACCTAAAGAAAAACCAAGTAAGTTAACTGGCTCCTTTGGTAACTGCGTTGCTATTTGCTGTACGATCTCATCAATCGAATCACCATCGTGTAACGTTAAAAAATGCGGTATGAAATGGTTTTCAGCCACAGACAGCGTTGGTTGCCAAAGTCGTTCGTCGCACATGGTGCCGGGTAATAAAAATAACGGTTGCATGATTATTGTAAATATTGATCAAAAGGTAGCACAGTAACTTGCTCATCAGCTTGAACATTGCCCTGCTCTTGCGATAACACAATATAACAATTTGCCTTTGCCATGCTCGTAAGCATTCCTGAACCTTGGCTACCTGTTGACGTTACAATTAACTGACCTTGGGTATTGGTTTGTATCACGCCGCGTTGTAAATCCATGCGACCTGGCGCTTTTTTCAAGCCTGTTGTAGTGCTTGCACTCAGCCTAATTGAATTTTGCTGTTTCATATTTTGTAATTTAGTTAGCGCAGGTAAAACCAGTTGATGCGCAGTCACTAACGCCGATACTGGGTTTCCAGGCAAACCAAAGAAGTAACTATTCGGTAAGTGACCAAACGCAAATGGTTTACCGGGTTTGATAGCAACCTTCCAAAAATTTATACGACCTAACTTTTCTAAAACAGCTTTAATATAATCGGCATCGCCTACTGAAACACCACCCGAGGTGATCACCACATCAGCTTGTTCGTTAGCAGTTATTAATGCCTGTGTAATCTGTTCTTCGTTATCAGGAATAATGCCCATCGGTATTACATCAACACCAAACTTAGTTAACATTGCCTGTAAACAATGGCTATTACTTTCATATATTTCACCAATAGATAACGGTTCTCCGGGATTTTTCAACTCATCTCCGGTTGAAAACAATGCGACTTTAATAGGCTTATAAACCGTTACTTCTGCAATGCCAAGAGATGCGAGCACCCCCACATCTATTGACGTTAATCGTCTGCCTTGTTCAAAAACGAGTGCTCCTTGTCTTATATCTTCTCCAAGATTTCGTACATTAGAAAACTGAGTCACGCGCTTTTGTAGATGAATAACGTTGCCATCTTGCTGACATTGCTCTTGCATAATCACAGTGTCACAGCCTTTTGGCATGGCTGCACCCGTCATAATACGAACACACTCACCTTGCTGACACTCTCCTAAAAACGGTTTACCAGCCATGGAACGACCAATAACATTTAACGAGTTAATATCAGCAGCGCCTTGTTTAAAAGCATATCCGTCCATCGCCGAGTTATTCATTGGTGGAACATTAACAGGGCTATATACATTTTTCGCTAGAACACGGTTATCACTCAGTGCGAATGATATTTCTTCACTGGCTGTTAAGGGTTTTATTTCCGCTAACATCTGATTTAATGCTTGCTCAAACGGCATTAAACCAGGTGCAGAACAACAATCATTCATCATCTATTCCTGATTCTATTTTTCGTAATGATACCAATTATCAGTTAATTAAAAACAAGATGCTATGGTTTATCTTGTCATACTTTGATACACCTCAAGTTTTAACCTATGAAATAATAGTATTATCATCGTTGGGCATTATGTACTACTATAAAACGTAAATTCGCCGAGCTTCCGTTGCTAAATTTCATGTAAATATGCAGCCTTAGCCGTGATTATTCTTTAATCGCCAGGGTTAATAGGGAAACTTATTAGCCTCCCGACATTTGGAAAGGTGAAATGTTAACTGACAACTACGGCCGTAGGTTTTATTACCTAAGGCTCTCTATTACTGATGTATGCAACTTTCGTTGCGATTATTGTTTGCCTGATGGTTATCAATGTGATCACGATCGTGACTTTCTATCGTTAGCTGAAATTCAACGTTTAGCAACGGCTTTTGCTTCATTAGGTACAGAAAAAATTCGTATTACCGGCGGTGAGCCCTCATTACGCAAAGATTTACCTCAAATTCTGAAAAGTTGTAAATCTACCCCTGGTATTAAAAAACTTGCCATCACCACCAACGGCTATAAATTAAACAGTCAAATTCAAGATTGGGTCGACGCTGGATTAGACGCCTTAAATGTCAGTATTGACAGTTTAGATCCTCGACTTTTCCAATCAATTACTGGTCACGATAAGCTACAAGAAATACTGTCAGGTATCGATAAAGCGTTAACTCTTGGACTTACCCAAGTGAAAGTAAATACAGTATTAATGCGACAGTACAACGGCGCAGATATCGATACCTTTTTAAACTTTATCAAAGAAACACCTGTCACACTTCGCTTTATCGAATTGATGCAAACAGGTGATAACCACACATTCTTTACTGAACAACACGTACAAGGTTCGCGCATAAAACAGCAACTGATACTGGCTGGTTGGCAACCGGTTATTAAAGAAAAATCATCAGGCCCTGCACAAGAATTTTATCACCCTGACTATCGAGGCAAAATTGGTTTGATCATGCCTTATAGCAAAGACTTTTGTGCTTCTTGCAATCGCCTTCGCATTAGTGCGTTAGGAAAATTACATTTATGCTTATTCGCCGATCAAGGTTTATCATTACGAGAGCATCTACAATCAGATGATCAAGCACCGTTAGTAAACGCCATATCACATTTACTAACAGATAAAAAAGCGACACACTTTTTACAACAGCAGTTAACTGGTGCAACTAAAAATCTTGCGATGTTAGGAGGATAAAGCATGCGAAAACCTCTACATTGTTTAGGCGTTGTATTAGCTGGTGGTAAATCTTCTCGAATGGGCAAAGATAAAGCACTACTTTCAGTGAATGGGGAACGTTTACTCGATCGTTCAGTAACGTTACTCAACAAAGCAGGCGTTGACCAAACTATCATAAGTGGTAATGTTCACGGCGAACAAGACAAACTTGAATGTATTGGTCCCCTGGGTGGCATTTATACCGCATTAGTAAAATATCAGCCCCACGCATTATTAATAATTCCGGTAGATTTACCTTTTATAGATCTTACGACTTTGCAACACCTAAAAAGTGCAGGACAGCTCTCAAATAAAGCATGTTTTTATCAGCAGCATTATTTACCGCTGTACCTACCTAACAATCACTTTTGTCAGCGTTTTTTCACTAAAAATATTGCCACGCAAACATCTTTAATCCCTAAAAATAAAACGAATACATACTCGGTACGTTCGATGTTGAACCATTTACCTCATCGCGAACTACCCATAAAAAATCCACATGCTTTGTTCAATGCAAATACACCGCAAGATTGGCAACAAGTGGAAGGAAAGTTAGCGAAAAATAGGAGCTATAATGTCAAATTCTGATCATGCAACAAACATCTTTACTTCACTAAAAATCGCCGTATTAACCGTATCAGACACACGAGATGAATCAACGGATTCTTCTGGTAAAGCCCTTGTAGAACGTGCTGACAATGCAGGTCATCAAGTTGTTGAAAAAGCCATTGTAAAAGATGATGTTTATCAATTAAGAGCTATCGTATCGAAATGGATTGCTGATGATAATATCAATGTTGTTATTAGTACCGGTGGTACAGGGTTCACCGATAGAGACAATACTCCAGAAGCATTACTGCCATTATTTGATAAAAATATTGAAGGCTTTGGTGAAATTTTCCGTGCTATTTCGTTTGATGAAATTGGCACCTCAACTATACAGTCTCGTGCATTAGGAGGGATTGCTAATCATACCGTTATTTTATGTGTACCGGGCTCTACTAATGCATGTAAAACAGCATGGGATAAGTTAATTGCTGAACAGCTCAATTCACAGCATAAACCTTGTAATTTCGTGCCGCATTTAAATTTATCAACACAAGCATGTACAACAAGAGACAAAAATGAATAATTCACCAGCCAATATTTTAAGCCATATCAATCAGCAAGGTGACGCCAACATGGTTGATGTTACCGATAAAGCAACCACTGCACGAGTTGCTATAGCTGAAGGTTTTATCAAAATGACCAGCGAAACACTCACATTAATCACCCAAGGTGATAATAAAAAAGGTGATGTGTTATCGGTTGCGCGTATTGCCGGTATTCAGGCAGCAAAAAAGTGCAGTGATTTGATCCCATTATGTCACCCTTTAATGTTAACAAAAGTTCAAGTGGATTTTACCCTTGATGAAGTTAACGCTTGTATACGTGTTGAAAGTCTTTGCAAACTTTCAGGACAAACAGGCGTTGAAATGGAAGCATTAACGGCAGTATCAGTTGCCTGCTTAACGTTGTTTGATATGTGTAAAGCCGCTGATCCAGCCATGGAAATTTTTGGTATAAAAGTATTAAGTAAAACAGGTGGAAAGTCAGGGCATTGGCAAACGCATTCCAAGGATAGCTTATGATCAAAGTTTTATTTTTTGCTACTTTACGCGAGCAATTATCTTGTCACGAACTTGAAGTTAGCGCTGATAACATCAATACTGTTTCAGCATTACTTTCACACTTATGCAGCCAGTCTACTGATTGGCAACAAGCCCTTTCAACCAATATATTATGTGCAGTAAACCAACAAATGGCAGATCCTCAACACATTATTAATGATGGCGATGAAATTGCTTTCTTTCCGCCCGTTACAGGAGGTTAGCATGTCAGATAACTCCACAATAAGTATTCAATCAATTGATTTTAACCTAGCTGTTGAATACAACAAGTTGCACCTCAATAACGATGAAGACGGAGCTGTTGCCACCTTTTGTGGAAAAGTACGTAATAATAATTTAAAGAAACAAGTCATCGGTTTATATCTTGAACATTACCCAGGAATGACAGAAAAACAACTTGCAGATATTATTACAACGGCTCGAGCACGCTGGTCTATTGGTCGTATAAATGTCATTCACCGTATTGGCCAGTTAGCGGTTGGCGAGCAAATTGTTTTTGTTGGTGTTTCAAGCAAACATAGGCAAGATGCGTTTGCCGCGTGTGAATTCATCATGGATCACCTTAAAGTCAAAGCCACCTTTTGGAAAAAAGAACTAACCGCTGACGGTGAAAATAATTGGTTAGCGGCAAAAGAAACGGATCAACAAAAAGCCAATACCTGGTAAATAACTCATCTGGAAATGCAATGTTAACTACATCAGAGAAACTACGTTATAGTCGTCAAATTATGGTAAATAAAATTGGCGAGTCCGGACAGTTGGCGCTTCGAAATGCCACTGTGTTAATTGTTGGTATGGGTGGATTAGGCAACCCCGTAGCGATGTATTTAGCTGCTGCTGGTATAGGAAAACTGATTATTGCAGATGGAGACTCTGTTGACATAACTAATCTACAGCGACAAATATTATTCAATCAGCAAGATATTGATCACAATAAAGCTGATACCGCTGCCGAAAAGCTAGTGTTAAATAACCCCGATGTAGAAATAGAAGTCGTTGACGAAATGCTAGATGATGAATTAGCGCAGTATTATGTACAACAAGCTGATTTGGTCGTTGATTGTTGCGATAACATTGCGACACGATATTTAATGAACAAAACCTGTGTTGAATATAATAAACCTTTTATTGTCGGAGCTGCCACGGGCTTTAATGGTCAACAATTAACCATCGTTCCTAATATAAAAGATGCCGCTTGTTATCAATGTGTTTTTCCCAAAAGTGAACATGCTCCAGAAAATAATTGTCAAACCGTAGGTGTTATAGGCCCCGTACTTGCGGTAATTGCGGGAACTCAAGCCATTGATGCAATAAAATTACTTGTTGGTATTGAACATTCAAATAATATATTAGCCTTGTATGATGGTTTACATCAACATTGGCAGCATATTTATGTGAAAAAGCAAATCAATTGTCCTGTGTGTGGTAGTGCATAGCAAAAAGCCCTTAAACAAGGGCTTCTTTTGTGTGTTCTTACGAATCGCGCTACCTAAATAACCCCGCATTTTTATCTGACATTGCTTCACGCCAACCACCTAACCATTCAGACTTTGCATTAGTATTCTGATAAGGACAATTTTCTCTATTTTTACCAGAAACGCCAGCTTGGTAACCATTAGAATATGCTCTATCTAAACGATCTCTTTTTTGTCTTCTCATGAAATGAATCTCCATAACCATTTGAAATTTATGATTTTATAGAACTTCTCTAATTGATAATAAATATCAATCAACCACTTCATTTAAGAATATTTACCTTTTTATTGCAAGTATAGAAATGTCATTAAATCGTCATAAAATCGTGCGAAACTGAATAATTTTCATGCCAATTTTTAGGTCAAAAGATAACCACCTGAAATTCATTCTGTTATTTATTTTCTGTTAGATCGTTAAGAAATTAAAAAAAAATTTATATAAAAACTTCATTTAAAAATAACAAGAGCGTGTTGATCTTTGCTGTTTAAATTTTGTTCAAATTAAACGTCTTCTGATCGCGGCACTTGGATTATTGCATAGTCATTCTATGGTTAATTCAAGTAACAAAGAGCAGGGGGCGTTTAGTTGAATCCTTCGGGCTGCATCAGTTTGGCATTTCTCCTGTGTTAACGCTTGACTGGAGTAGAATAACTTCACGGCGCAATTGTTGCCTTGTATAAATACCAAACAAATTACAGCAAATGTAAACATGAAAGATCAACACGCTCTAATCATTCCCCTTTCAATAACGGTGTTAACATTCCTTCTAATCCATTCAATTTAATTTCATAAACTAACGCTAATTGCTCGCCTAATTTCCCTTCAGGAAAACCTTTTCCATGAAACCAAACCAGATAAGGTTCTGGTAATTGTAACAGCTTGCGGCCTGCATATTTACCAAATGGCATGGTTTGATTAATTGCCGCAATCATCGCTTGTTGATCAAGTTGCATTATTTACCATCTTGTCATGTAAACATGAAAAGTATCATACACGCTTCAGCTATTTATGTGCGTCTTGCTTTCATTTTTTTGTCATAAACAGAGTAAGTATCAAGTTTAAAATCTTTAGAGAAAAATCAACACTGTAGGAAATCATCCATAGTTACAGGGTGTCTCAGTTTGAATAGCGTCATAAAAGTTTCATCATTGTTCACTAAAAGCTCGTCTTTAGTGACATAAATTTGTCATATCCACCACTTATAATCGCCGCGAATTATCACATTAACCAACAGACAGGGAACTTCAATGTCTATAGTCCGTAAACGCAGTGCATCACACAAAGCTTTTATTCCTGCTAACGCGAGAGATAACCAATATATTTTAGCAGAATTTCCAATCAGCAATGAGCTACTGAATAAAATAAGCCCAACACTTAACGAATCAAATCAACAGGCCTATTTTCAGTTTTATCAAAGCATGTCTCAGTTATTGTTTACCCTTTGTAATGACTTTGCCATTAAAAATTGTGTATTTGTTGCTAATGATAAATTAGTACGTGTACGTTACAGCCAAGAAGTACATCAATGGCAAACAGGTCAGCAAATTCTTTTCTATTATGATCCAAACATTCATGAATTACAGAATACATTTTTTGATGCCAATGTACGCGCAAAAAAAATAACGCTTTTGTTTCTCGCTCAAGGCGATGAAATCAGACAAAATGCTGCTGAATTTCACCAAAAGGTGCTTAAAGTTCTGTTGTGTTATCAACAGCAAATAGCCTTACCTGCCAAAGACATTCGAATTCGAGATCACCAACACATCACCTATGACATATTCGCTCGAAATAAGGGATGTACAGGTGTTACAGCACATAAATTGCGTACCATAGTTCAACGCTATGCTAACCAAGGGACTAAAATCCCTGATGATTGCTCTAACATTACTTATGCGGTTATTAACTTAGCAATCAATAATCGATTACTTAATATGGTTGAAATCGATCCTCAGTCGATTGATCCCTATAATCCGTTATATACATTTTTAACCGATACTTTTTCGCTTGTAGCAAAAAGATTTAATTTAAATAACGGTGCGCTGATCGCAAATGGGCTAGTACCTATTGTTAGATATAGCGAGCACGAAACGGTTTCAACGATTGGTGAATTACAAATGCTGGGCTACAACCCTGAAAACAGTCCTTGTGGCATCATAAGTAAGTGGCAAGCCGATCAACTAACCGACAACATACAACTTATTTTTGTTGCGACCCGCGATAACCGTAGTGATCATGGCTATGGTCGATTTCTTAATCAAATAGAACAAGCAACGCGGTTATTAGCAACAGAGTTAGAACTTCCCCAAGAAAAAGAAGAGTTAACCGTGAGGTTTCATCAGCATATTGCATATAACATTTAGTTATAAAACTTGGTACTGTTCAACCCTGTGAACCACGATATAATGTGTTTCTATACTTCATCTGATTGTAGGGTGTACTCATGGCATCGACTATTGAAAAAACAACGTTAGCCGGAGGCTGCTTTTGGTGTATCGAAGCAGCTTTTAATAGTTTACAGGGAATTTTAAGCGCCGAGTCTGGTTATATGGGCGGACATACTGATTCTCCTACCTACAAAATGGTGTGTGAAGGAAATTCTGGGCACGCAGAAGTTGTTCAATTAACTTATGACAGCGATATTATTAGTTTTCGTGAAATCTTAGAGATTTTTTTCACCTTGCATGATCCAACACAACTAAACCGTCAAGGCAATGATGTTGGTACGCAATATCGTTCAGCAATTTTTTATCATAATGAAGAACAGCGAGAGATTGCCTCAAACATCATTAAGGAACTTACCGATTCTGCTGCTTTTTCAGCACCCATTGTTACTGAAATAACCCCATTAAGCTCATTCTTTTCTGGGGAAGAATATCATCAAGACTATTTCAATAATAACCCTGAAAATCAATACTGTCAGGCTGTTGTTTCTCCTAAACTTGCCAAGTTTAGAAAAACATTTGTTGAAAAATTAAAATAACTTGCGCTTGCGCTAAAAGAAAAAGCGCTTAGCGCTTTTTTATTAATACATCAAGGTATACAGCTTTCGGCGATATTTAGTCGCGAGAGGGTCGCCGTCTGGCAAAGCTTTTAATACATCTAACAATAATTGTTTACTGTCAGCATCACTTGAATCTTGTTGAACTAAACGGAACAATATCGTTAACGCTTCTTCATTACGGTTTACTTGGTTATATTGCGCGGCTAGTTTTCGTTTTAGCTCATTGTTTTGAGGGTCTTGTTCAATCGCTTGTTCAAGTGATTGAATTTCTGGTGAATCGGCAGCCTCGTTAGCTAACTCTAATTTAGCGACTAAAGCAGCATAATCACTATCCTGATCTACCATCTTTATCGTGCCCAGTAATTGTTCGGCTTCTGATATTTTTCCTGTTTGTAAATAAACATCAATCAAAATGAACTTAATATCAGCTCGCTCTGCATCTAGTTGATGTGCTTGAGTAATTAAACCAAACGCTTGATTAACATCGTTCTCAGCTAAGCATGCTTTTGCCTGAGTTAATAGCTCATCTTCTGGTTTAGGTAGGTGCTTACCAATAAAGGCTTCAATACTTTCATCTGTTTGTGGACCAGAAACACCATCAATCGGTTGTCCGTCTTTAACTAAAACGGCAGTTGGTAAACCTTGAATACCAAATTGCGCAGCAATTTGTTGCTCCGCCTGACAATCAACCGTTGTCATTAAAATATGTTCATCGGCTCCCATTACTCGTGCTGATAACTTGTCTTTTAATTCGACACTCTCTGGTACTTGCTCTGCCCAAAAAGCGACTAAAACCAGCTTTTCTTTTGAGTCTTCCAATACAATCTTTTGAAAGTTTTCCATCGTCATGGCTACGGATACATTTGACACTATTATTCCCCGTCAGATTATTTACATTTAACGTGGGGGCGTAGCGCAAATTAACAAGTGGAATAACGTTAAACTCTCGAAATAAACCATTATCTTTTTTGTGAAATTAGCGATATAGTAAAATTACGCTTGTTTCGTGGTCGGCGTAATAATTTTCACCAATATTACATAAAATAATGAAACATGTTGTATTTATAAGTTTTTATGCTCTATTAATTAGCGAAAGTTTTTCGTTGATGGCTGCGCCGTCAAGTCCTTCGAGTATCCGATATTGTATTGACCCTGATTGGGCCCCCTATGAATCACTCATTAATGGGCAACATATCGGTCTTTCTCGCCAATACCTGACTCTTATAGAAAAAAACTCAGAACTTACCTTTACCTTAATCCCCACTGAGAGTTGGCAACAAACGCTTGACTATATTCAAGCTAACAAGTGTGATTTGATCCCCATGTTAAATAGCACAACTAACAGAAAAAACTTTCTCGATTTTACAAAAGTGCTCTTTCGAGCACCAAATGCACTTTATGGACATTACAACCAACCATTAGTTGGTCATTTAGCAAACATTAATCAACAATCCGTCGCTGTAGTTACTGGCTATCGATTGCATCGTTATTTATTAGAGCACCACCCTAAAATAAATATCGTAGAAGTTGAAAATGAAGCGCAAGGCTTAACAAAGGTACAAAATAAAGAGATTGATTTTTACTTAGGCTCTTTCCACGGAGCCAATAAATATATCAAAGACAATGCATTACATAATTTAAGAATTGTCGGTATTTCTGAACTAGAAGATAAGCTTCGTATTGGGGTGGGTAAATCTTTGTCACATATTATACCAACACTCAATCAGGCGATTTCACAAATCACTATAGCAGAGCATGCGCAAGTGTTTTCATATTTAAAAGACATTAACACTACTCAAGTCAAAGACTATAGTATGGCGATCAAATCTGCTTCTGCTTTTATCGCAGTGATCATTTGTTTATTATTTGGCTATTGGCGCTCAGTAAATAATGCAAGTATCTTAGAAGCAAAAAATAAGGCGTTAGAGCTTGCCCACCAACAACTTGATGAAAAAAATAAGCAGCTTGCAGACCTGGCCATCCGTGATTCATTAACGCGATTGTATAATCGTGGCCATTTATCAGAGTGTATTCAACAACAAATAAAGCTTAAAGAACGTTACAATAAAAATGCCTGTTTAATCATATTAGATATAGATGACTTCAAAAATATAAATGATCAATTTGGTCATAAAGTTGGAGATGATGTTTTACAACATTTTGCCAAACAATTAACGGAATGTGCCCGAAGTGTTGATATTGTTTCACGCTGGGGAGGTGAAGAATTTGTAATACTTTGTCCAGAAACCAACATAGATGAAGCTAACGTTATCGCAAAACGTTTTCAACAATGTTTGGTTGAAACATCTTCTGACGCTCTGCCCTGCGTAACCTGTAGTATTGGTATTGCTCCATTACGCGAAAGTAAAAGTGCAGATCAATGGTTCATTGCGGCCGATAATGCAATGTACCAAGCTAAAGAACTTGGTAAAGACACCGTTTTTATTGTGGAGAACGCTTAAAGGGTATAAGAGCAATCATGCACCAATAATTAGGCGCATGATAAACAATGAGTTATGACTATTTTACTTCATTGAGCAATTCGCGAGCAATAATCACTTTTTGTATCTCGCTAGTACCTTCATAAATAGAAGTCACGCGCACATCACGAGCAAATCGCTCCAACGGATATTCTTTTATGTATCCGGCACCACCCATCATTTGTAATGCGTCGTAGCAGGCGATATTTGCTTTTTCTGCAGCAAAAAGTTTTGCCATAGATGCTTGCTTACCAAACGCTAAACCTTGTTCTTTAGTATAAGCCGCTTGCATAAGTAATAACCGAGCTGCTTCTAGCTCGGTATAACGCTCTGCTAATTTCCATTGTAACCCTTGAAAATTAGCCAAGGGTTGGTCGAATTGCTTTCGTTCGATTAAATACTCACGTGCATAATCCATTGCTGCTAAGCCAATACCCAGTGCAAGAGAGCCAATACCAATTCTTCCGCCAGCAAGCTCACCTACGGCAACACCGAAGCCTTTATTTTCTTGGCCAAGTAACGATGAAGCTGGTACACGGCAATTTTCAAAATGCACTTCATTCGTGGGCGATGCTTTTTGCCCCATTTTATCTTCTGTTTTACCTATATTTACACCCGGCGTACTCGCTTCAACAATAAAACATGAGATGCCTTTGCCTTTTTTGGCGCTCGGATCGGTAACGGCCCAAACGACAAAAACATCAGCAAATGTTCCGCTGGTAATATATAACTTGCTACCGTTAATAATAAAGTCATCGCCATCACGAGTGGCAAGTGTTTTCATACCTGCGGGATCAGAACCAGCAGAATTTTCAGTCAAACAAAAGCCACCTGCACGATACTCTCCACCACACAGTTTAGGTAAATATTGTTGTTTTTGATCTTCATTACCTACCGCTTGAATGACTTCGGCCACCATATTTGTGACTGAAGTAGTAACTGCCGTAGAGGCACACGCCTTTGCTAATTCGGTGATCGCTAAACTAAATGCCACACTGCCAGCTTCTACTCCACCATATTCGGCTTTGATATTAAGCCCCATAAAACCAAGTTCAGAAAGTTTGGCTAAATTAGATAAAAATAACGACTCATCGGGTGACTCGTCTAATTGGCTGGCAACAGGTGCTAACTCAGATTCGGCAAACTTCTTTGCCATATCTTGTATCATCACTTGCTCTTCAGTTAATGATAAATTCATTTGCTATGCCCCTTTAGTATTAGGCGTTAAAGGTTTATTTTCATTCTATACAAAAATACCGTTATAAACACGAAATTATTTAACGTTTACGTTAACTGCCACTCAAAATTAAAGGGGTCAGGTACATTAAAGATTTAAGAAAATTAACATGAGTAGATATTTCAAACATCGCCGCTTTGATAATTACTACCTACCGAAGCAGGTAGCTTAAACATCAGCAAAGAGAAGCACACTATAAAGTGCGCCTAACAGCAATCACATAGCCGTTAAGGCCTGTTTGTTAGGCAAATATAAACCATAATAAGCCCGCACCAAGTATCAGTCGATAAATAACAAAAGGCATCATGCCTAGTTTACCTACGATAATTAAAAAGTAATGGATACACGCATAGGCACAGATAAATGCTAATACACTACCTAAGCCAAGCACTTGCCAGTCAACCGTATCAGTACTTGTCATAAATTTATAGGTTAAATAGCCTCCCGGCATCATAATACCTGGAATAGAAAGCAAGAATGAAAATCGTGCGGCGTTTTCTTTACTTAAGCCCAACATCATACCAAATGTCATGGTGATACCAGAACGCGATGTGCCAGGAATTAGCGCTAGTGCTTGTGACAAACCAATAATCATCGCGCCTTTAAAACCAAGTTGTTCAACTGAAACATTTTCTTTTGCTTTAATATCGGCAAAACCTAATAATATGCCAAATAGAAGTGTTGTGGCTGCAATAACCGCAACCGTTCGTAAATGCGCTTCAATAAAGTCGCTACCCAATAAGCCAACTAAGCCTAATGGAATAGACGCAAATAAAATCCACCACGCTAACTTACCATCAAACGAATTACGCTCGTGTTTTGCGGGGCCAACACCCAATGTGCCAAACCAAGCTACAGCCATTGCGCCAACTTCTTTACGAAAATACAATACAACCGCGAGTAAGGTACCCACATGAACCGCAACATCAAACCCTAAACCTTGCTCTTTCCAGCCAAGTATTGCTGAAGGCAAAATTAAATGTGCTGAACTTGAAATAGGTAAAAATTCAGTTAATCCTTGTATTAATGCTAGCCAGAATATTTCTAGAAATGTCATGTTTATGTCAGGTCCTTTTGCGGTTGCTGCCAATGTAAGGCAACTTTTTCTAATTGTTGTGTATGTTGATCAAATGCTTGCCACAATTGAGCAAATGTTTTCTTTTCAATAGGATGTTTAATATCAGGCGCTATTTCTGCCAGCGGCCAAAGTACAAAAGCATTAAAGCATATCTCATCACGTGGTAATTGTGCTGGTTGCTCACAAATCATATCGTCATAAAGTAAAATATCTAAATCTAACGTTCTCGGGCTATATTTTTTAGCATCATGCGCTCTGCCATGACTATATTCTATTTGCCGTAATGCATCGGCAAGTTGATGCAAAGATTGGTTGGTAGTAAAACCAACAACCATATTATAAAACGGTGAGCCACTAAAGCCGACAGCTTCGCTTTCAAAAAGAGATGATAACGTTAATTGACCGTATAACGATGACAAGGCATTTAAACCACTTTCAACATTTTTTTGACGATCAATGTTACTGCCTATCGATAAATAAACACGGGCCATTAATCACACTGCCCACGTTCAATTTCTACCCCTACAGAAGCCGCATTAAATACGGCATTGGGTTTGTGAATACGTAACTTTATCCATGGGATCTGATATTGACCCATTAAAAAAGTGATCATACGTTCCGCTAATGTTTCAATAAGATCAACCGGGTGTTCATTAGCAAAACGTTCTAATGCTTGTGAAATTTCTGCGTAATCAAGCGTTTTCGCTAATTCATCGTTTTGTGCGGCTGGTTTAATATCCCAAGCCATTTCAACATCTAGCACCAATGTTTGCTTTATTTGCTTTTCCCATTCGTAAAAGCCAATCGTTGTTTGAATAGACAAACCACTAATAAAAACCTTATCCATTAGATTCTAAACTTAATTATTCTAAATTAAATGGCGAGTTTACCTGTACAAGAGTAGAAAAACTAGTTTGTTAAGGGCACAATAAACATAACGTAATGTTGTTTAACAGGGAAATTGACGCAAATGTTAACGTTGACGCTAGCCATGGTTGTTTTTGCCTATCTTTTGGGTTCAGTGTCTAGTGCCATTTTATTGTGTAAGTTATTAAACTTACCTGACCCACGCACGCAAGGCTCAGGCAACCCCGGCGCCACTAATGTACTCAGAATTGGCGGAAAGCGCGCAGCGGTAGCGGTGTTAATGTTCGATGTATTAAAGGGGACGATACCTGTTTGGGCCGCTTATTTTCTTGGCATTGAACCTCTATATCTTGCGAGTATTGCCATCGCGTCATGTTTGGGTCACATGTTTCCTGTTTTTTTCCAGTTTAAAGGCGGAAAAGCCGTTGCTACAGCATTTGGTACACTTCTACCTATTGGCCTTGATCTTGGTGGTTTATTAATTTTAACTTGGTATGGTGTAGCCAGAGTAACCAAATATTCAAGTCTTGCTGCCATTATTACCGTCAGTTTAGCACCGCTTTATACTTGGCTGCTTAAACCTTTATATACCTTTCCAGTATTAATGCTTTCCGCACTCATTATTTTCCGTCATCGACATAATATAGTTCGTTTATTAACAGGTAGTGAACCGAAAATTGGTCGTAACAAGCTCCCTTAATATGGAAAACTTGTTACATCAATTTACACCTTAAGTCGTCACATACTTATGTGAAGTATTTTTATATCGCAGGCAAAGTATCTAATGGCCACCGTGGTGTTGCCTTAAAACTCAAATCAGCAAAAACACCAGCCTTTAAACGTTGCATACCTGCATAGGCGATCATTGCGCCATTATCGGTACAAAATTCTGGGCGAGGATAATACACTTTACCGCCTAGCTTTTGGGTAATATGCGCTAGTTTTACACGTAATGCAGTATTTGCACTAACCCCACCTGCAATGACTAAGCGATTTAATTGACATTGTTCTAATGCCCGTCTGCATTTTATCGCTAAGGTATCTACCACCGCTTCTTGAAAAGCAAAAGCAATATCGGCATGTGTTTGCGTATCAAAATTACCTGCATCTTGCTCTTTACGAATAGTATTAGCTGTAAAGGTTTTTAAACCGCTAAAGCTGAAATCTAACCCTGGGCGATCCGTCATTGGTCGTGGAAACTTATAATGGCCACCTTTGCCACTTTCAGCCATTTTCGCCAGCACTGGGCCACCTGGATAATCCAACCCCAACAACTTGGCTGTTTTATCAAATGCTTCGCCTGCCGCATCATCTACCGACTCACCCAACATTTCATATTTGCCAATACCATCTACCCGAACAAGCTGTGTATGACCACCAGAAACAAGCAAAGCAACAAAAGGAAACTCAGGTACGTCGTCTTCTAGCATCGGGGCTAATAAATGCCCTTCCATATGATGTACAGGTACCGCAGGTAAATTCCAACCATACGCTAAACTTCTGCCAATGGAACAACCAACAAATAAAGCACCAATTAAGCCCGGGCCTGATGTATACGCCACACCATCGATATCTTTTGGTGTTAAACCCGCTTCAGCAAAAACTTCTTTAATTAACGGTAATGTTTTTCTAACATGGTCACGCGAGGCTAACTCAGGCACAACACCACCATAATCCGCATGCACTTTAATTTGACTATATAAACGATGAGACAAAATACCTGCTTTTTCATCATAGATAGCAATTCCTGTTTCATCGCAGGAGGTTTCAATACCTAAAATTCGCATACTTATCGCTTCACTTGTTATGGATTAATCAATATGGCGGCGATTTTACCTAGCAAAGAGGCATTTCACCAGAGAAAAGCAAAATTAAACTTTACTTTCTACGTGCTGTGGCAGTAGAATACCGCACCATTTTTTAACAGAGTGGGCGGAAGTAAGGTAATTTTCATTAAAATTACGTAAAGCTCTTCGTCAAATCTATAGAGATACAACTAAGGTAAGAGGCACAATGCCAGTAATTAAAGTTAGAGAAAACGAACCATTTGACGTAGCGTTACGTCGCTTCAAACGTTCTTGCGAAAAAGCAGGAATTTTATCAGAAGTTCGCCGTCGCGAATCATACGAGAAGCCAACTTGGGAGCGTAAGCGCAAGAAAGCTGCTGCTGTTAAGCGCGCTGCTAAGAAATTATCTCGTGAGAACGCTCGTCGCGTTCGTATGTACTAAGCCAACCTTAGTTGCATATCTGAGTGAGTAGCATGAGCCTACTAGAACAACTCAAAAGCGAAATGAAAAACGCTATGCGTGCCAAAGACAAAATTCGTCTTGGCGTTATTCGCATGGCGTTATCTGCAATTAAACAAGCAGAAATTGACCACAATACAGAAGCAACAGATGAGAACATCATTGCGATTTTGACCAAAATGGTTAAACAACGCAAAGAGTCGATCAAAATGTATAATGAAGGTGGTCGAACAGAACTTGCCGAAATTGAGCAAGCTGAAGTATCAACACTTGAAACCTTTCTGCCACAAGCGCTTAGCGATGATGAAATAGCAACGCTAATTCAAAACGCAATTGCTGAAACGGGCGCAAGCTCAATGGCAGAGATGGGCAAGGTGATGGCTATTTTAAAGCCGAAGATGCAAGGTAGAGCTGACTTAGGTGCCGTAAGCGGACAAGTTAGAGCTACATTAAATAGCTAACTAATTAAGCACGTTTTGTAAGAACCGTAAATGGCAACATTTGCGGTTTTTTTATCCCTGAAAGTGAAAACTTAAGCATTTTACGATAACGTATAATATCAATGTGTTTAAACACTTTTTAACCCGCTTAACCTAACACGAGGATAATCGATATGGCCGGGATGATCCCGAGACAGTTTATCGACGACTTATTGGCTCGCGCTGATATTGTTGAAATTATAGATGCTCGTGTACCTTTAAAAAAAGCAGGAAAAAACTACCAAGCATGTTGTCCTTTTCATACCGAAAAGTCGCCTTCTTTTTCTGTGAGTCCTGATAAACAATTTTACCACTGTTTTGGCTGTGGCGAACACGGCAATGCTATTTCCTTTTTGATGGAGTTTGATCGTTTAGAATTCCCCGATGCGATAGAAGAGTTAGCCAGTTTTTACTCAATGGATGTGCCAAGAGAGCAATCTCATCAGACACCTGCACAACTAAAGCAACAACATCAAGCCTACCAACAAAAACAAAATGATTACGAACTTATGGCAAACATAAGTCGATTTTATCAACAACAGTTAAAAGTTTCCGATGATAAGCAAATCGCCATTGATTATTTAAAAGGGCGAGGTTTAAGTGGACAAATTGCTAAAACCTTCGGAATAGGCTACATCAGCGATCAATGGGATGGCATGATGAAAGTTTATGGCCAATCGAGTGAATCTCGCCAACAATTAATTGATTTAGGCATGGCAATACAAGGGGAGCGCAACCAGCCTTATGATAGGTTTCGTGGCCGCATAATGTTCCCTATTCACGATAAACGCGGTCGTGTTATTGGTTTTGGTGGCCGAGTGTTAGGTGATGGCACACCAAAATATTTAAACTCGCCCGAAACACGAATTTACCACAAAGGGCAAGAGTTATATGGCCTTTTTGAAGCGAAACAAGCCAATAAACAACTACAACGGTTAGTGGTCGTTGAAGGCTATATGGACGTAGTAGCACTTGCGCAACACGGTATAAACTACGCAGTTGCATCATTAGGCACTTCCACCACAGCTGAGCAAGTTCAAACACTCTTTCGTACCGTAAAAGAAGTGATTTGTTGCTATGACGGTGATCGCGCCGGCAAAGATGCAGCATGGCGAGCCATGGAAAATGCCCTACCGTTAATTCAAGATGGCATCACCTTAAAATTTGTTTTTCTTCCAGACGGTGAAGACCCTGATTCATTAGTTAGACAGCTCGGTAAGGAAGGCTTTGAACGAGTGCTTGCTGATGCATCACCTTTATCTAAGTTTATTTTTGATAAATTTTTAGCAGATAACCCCGCTAAGACCCATGAAGAAAAAGCAGCGTTAATTGATCAGTTGCAACCTTTACTCAACAAAATGCCTGACAGTATGATCAAAAATGCGTTGATTGAAGAAATGGCATCTCGATTTAGTATCTCCAGTGAAAAACGTTTACGTGAATTGCAAAGTAGAAACAAAAAAACGGCCAATAAAGTGGCTGCAAAACCAGCAAAAGTTACCCCAGTAAGGCTAGCTATTGCATTATTGATTGAGCATCCCCATATAGTAAAAGCATTGCCAGATTTAAATATGTTAGCAGGCGTTGAACTGCCAGGTGTGGCATTGCTAAATCAATTGATTATACTGTGTTCGCAAAACCCTGAGGCTAACAGTGCGCAATTGCTAGAACACTTTCGAGGAACAACAGAAGGTGAGCAATTAACCAAATTAATGTGTTGGCAGCACCTCGTAGTAGACGATGCTGCCGAGCAAGTATTTTTAGACAGTATTGAAAAACTGCTAAACCAATTTGTAGAACAACGAACGGAATATTTACTGGCAAAAGCCAGAACAGATGGCATGACGCCGCAAGAGAAGCAAGAGTTACAAATATTATTAAATGCTTAACAGGCATTTATTTTTGTAAACTTGCTATAATTTATATCACGTGAGTTAAATAACTTTTATTTTTCACAAGGTATTAAACATAAATAGTACAAAGCAACAGATATTATCGCTGGTAATTTTACAATCAATTTGCTAAAATTTTCGGCTTTACTGTTCGTATTTTATCGTCAAAAAACAGGTGGACACTCGTCAATGGATCAAGCCCCACAATCTAGACTCAAAGAGTTAATAACCAAAGGTAAAGAACAAGGTTACTTAACTTTTGCCGAGGTTAACGATCATCTTCCTCAAGACATCATAGATTCAGATCAAGTTGAAGACATTATTCGAATGATCAATGACATGGGTATTCAAGTATTTGAACATGCCCCTGACAGCGATACATTAATGATGTCAGAAGCTAATACTGATGAAGACGCTGCTGAAGCGGCGGCACAGGCATTAGCGACTGTTGAGAGTGAAATTGGTAGAACAACTGACCCAGTACGTATGTACATGCGTGAAATGGGTACTGTTGAACTTCTAACGCGTAAAGGCGAAATTGTTATCGCCAAGCGTATCGAAGAAGGAATTAAAGAAGTACAGCGCTCTGTTGCTGAATATCCCCCTGCAATTAACTATTTGCTTGAACAATGGGATAACTTTGAAGCAGAAGAAGGTCGTTTAAGCGATATAATTTTAGGGTTCCTTGACCCTGATGCCGAAGAAGATGAAATTCCGGCAGCTGCAACCCATATTGGTTCAGAACTTTCTGAAGAAGAGTTGGACGATGAAGACGAAGATCTTGAAAAAGATGGCGACAAATCTGACGATGACGAAGATGAAGAGGAAGAAGATACAGGGCCAGATCCTGAACTTGCTCGTGAAAAGTTCGGTATGCTGCGTGAAAAGTATGAAGCTGCCAATAAAATAATCGATGCAAAAGGCCGTGTACATAAAGATGCCGTTGCTGCCATTGATGAGCTAGCTGAAGTATTTAAAGAGTTCAGACTTGTACCAAAAGTTTTTGACAAACTGGTTAAAAACATGCGTCAGGTTATGGACAAATTACGTGTTCAAGAACGTTTGATCATGAAGCACTGTGTTGTTGGCGCAGGTATGCCAAAAGCAACCTTCATCAAGATTTTCCCAGGTAATGAAACCTCTAAAGATTGGTTCGTTGCACAGCAAGAAGCGGGTGAGGCATGGTCAACTAAACTGGCTGATGTTGAATTAGACGTTGAACGTTGTATTCAAAAGCTTGGACACTTAGAGCAAGAAACGTTCTTAAACGTGCATGGCATTAAAGACATTAACCGTCGTATGTCAATTGGTGAAGCAAAAGCTCGCCGCGCGAAAAAAGAAATGGTAGAAGCAAACTTACGTCTCGTAATTTCTATCGCGAAAAAATACACAAACCGTGGTTTACAATTCTTAGATCTTATCCAAGAAGGTAATATTGGTTTAATGAAAGCGGTAGATAAGTTTGAATACCGTCGTGGTTACAAGTTTTCTACCTATGCAACATGGTGGATACGTCAGGCAATTACGCGTTCAATCGCTGACCAAGCCCGTACCATTCGTATTCCTGTGCATATGATTGAAACCATCAATAAGCTTAACCGTATTTCTCGCCAAATGCTTCAAGAAATGGGTAGAGAGCCTACGCCAGAAGAATTAGCAGAACGTATGATAATGCCTGAAGATAAAATTCGTAAGGTATTAAAAATAGCGAAAGAACCGATTTCAATGGAAACACCAATTGGCGACGATGAAGATTCGCACTTAGGTGACTTTATTGAAGATGGCAGTGGTGAATTACCGGTTGACTCAGCAACGTCTGAAAACCTAAAAGACGCAACACATGAAGTACTAGCTGGGCTGACGGCTCGTGAAGCTAAAGTATTACGTATGCGTTTTGGTATTGATATGAACACTGACCACACGCTTGAAGAAGTAGGTAAACAGTTTGACGTTACCCGTGAGCGTATCCGTCAAATTGAAGCGAAAGCGTTACGTAAGCTTCGTCACCCTTCTCGCTCTGAGCAACTGAAAAGTTTCTTAGATGGTGAGTAAGCAAATCATATAATGATTAAAAATCCAGCCAAGTGGCTGGATTTTTTTTGTCTAACAATAATGAATATTAAACGTTATTTTACCTCTTTTGGTGGCCCGAATTTTGGGTTGGTTAAAAACGATTCATCCGTTAGTGTTGTTAAAAATGCTAGTAAATCTTGCTTATCTTGTTCAGTCATCTCAAACCCTTTTATAAAAGGGCTCTTTAAGGGGTTTTTCCTACCGTCGCCAACAAATTCACCTTGTGCTAATTCTCTACCTCCAGCGGCATAAAAGTCTAATACTTCACCTAACGTTTCAATGCTACCATCATGCATATAAGGCGCAGTGACTTCAATATTCCTGAGCGTTGGTGCTCTGAACCGTCCGTTATCTCGCATAATTTCAGATACTTCTGCTAAGCCAATATCTTTTTTCGGATAACCTTGATCGTTATGAGTAAAATATAACCCCGTATTATGAAAAGGACGACGATCTAGAATTTGCCGTTCATGACTGGTTGATTGCGTAAAGTTAAAACCACCATGACAGTGATGACATTCAAGTTTTTCGGAAAAAAATAAGTTCATACCACGAATTGCCGATGCTGAAATTGCATTATCATCTCCTTGATAAGCATAGCGATCAAACGGTGCGTTCAATGAAATCAAACTTCTAACAAAGCTTGCCAATGCCTTTGAAACTGTTGCAAAAGAAATGTTCTCATTGGGAAATGCTTTAGAAAATAATTTAGGATATTCACCGTGCTTAAAACGATTAAGCACAGCTTCTTCATGCTGGGTGATACCTAGTTCAATGGGCGCTTCTCCAAACATCGGAATTAACACTTGCTGCTCTATAGACGTAATGCCATCATGAGCCCAAGTCAGTGTTTTATTATATGCGACATTAACTAACGCTAAAGCATTTCGACGATGAGCCTGCCCTGTTGCTCCTGTAGATGTATGTCGACTTTCTGCAAAAGCAAATGCTTGCTGATGACAACTAGCGCAAGATTGAGTTTGATTAAACGACAATGCATTATCATAGAAAATTTTTCTGCCAAGCATGACCTTTGCTTCACTCATCGGGTTATCAGCGGGTACTTGCGGTTTAGGAAAACCGGCCATGATTGGCCATTGATACTCAGGTGGCTTAGTATCTTTGCCACAAGCAATAATCAACAGTAAACACGCTATCAATATTTGAGTGTATAATTTCATCACGAGCTCGGCGTATTACGGGCAATATTGGCAAAAATTAATTGGCAGGCAATATTATCTCGCGCACTTTTACAGTTACTTTGTTCACTAAAAACAATATCACTAAACCATGGCGCAATGTCTAACTGAACAACACCCTGCTTGATTGTTCCCAACGAAATACTTACTCGATTGGGGTGTACGCATGCTTGCTTGGGTGATCTAAGTGCGCTAGCAGATGAACAACCAGTTGATCCCAAATGAAATAACCAACTTTCAGTATTACTTTGCATTTCAAAGCGCATAAATTTGTGGCCGGTTTGCCATACCCAAAACATATTTGGCACATTTAATGGGCTTTGTTGCGTCATTGGGTTTTGATGATTTAAATCAAAAGGTACACCAACAGTGGCTTCCAGCTGTTTTCCTTCTAGGTCACCTGACAATGCTAATTGCCAGGTTGCGTTTGCTTCATCGGCGCAATTTATTCCTAGCAAAGCAACGTTTTGATGCTGTGTAGGTGTTTCAGTCAAACTTATAGGTTGCCATAATTGCTGCTCATTGAGCATGGCAATATTGCTGAGGTATAAATACAATTGTGACAATTGCCACTTGTTGTCAATAACGGAATTACAGTTAAGTGGTGAGCCATTAAAATAAACCTCAACGGTGATTAAGCGTTGTTTTTCGGGTTGAGAGCACCCCATTAACATACAAAGTATTATAACATTTACCCACAAAATATACTTCATCAAAATCCCTATAAACGCGACGAAAATAAATAATTAAACACAGGCATTATCAGTAATTAAGGTACAAAAAGCTAGACCGCACATGAGTCTGTTATCAAGTATATCCCCCCAGTATTGACAACAATTTGATACACATTTCAAATATTTAATTTTATATATAAGTTAAAACTTTACGTCACAATTGTTAAGTTATACTAAAGAAAGTGAATTCAATGTAATAATGGACATTCTATAATGAAAAGCACCTTAAGCAGGACTCTACTACTTGTATCGGCGTTACTGACCACTCAAGCGTTAGCACACTCAGAGCATGACAGGGCACGATTTGTTGCCCCTGACGGTAACGATGTAGGGAAATGTGACAACGCTTTGCGACCCTGTAAAACGATAGCCTATGCAGTAACACAAGCGAATAAAGGCGACAAAGTACTCGTTGCCAGTGGTGAATATCATATCAATGATGCTAACGAACTATTTTATCTAAAAAGTAAAATTGTCCCTATTCGCGGCGGATACAATAAATTTGATCACTTTCAAAGCCAAAGCCCAGCCACAAATATTTCCACACTTATTGGCATTCCACATGAGTTTGCCAATGAACTAGCGAGTTACGGGTTTAATATCATTACAGATCGTAAAGCATTAAAGCAAGACAGTCGATTAAAAGCAAAACTTGCCGCTTACAAAAGCATGCAAACGGTGCAGACAAATGTTAACTGTGTTAATGGTAAAGCAGGAAGTTACGATTGCGAAAATATAGATTTACTTGGCCATCTGCCCTTAAGTGCGTTATCCACAAATAGCGGTGCCGGTAGTGATATTTGGGGACATGTTGATTTAAACACCGGTAAAGAATACGCAATTATTGGCCTAGAGCGTGGCGCATCTGTTGTTGATGTTAGCGACCCAAGCAACCCTACAGAAGTAGGTGCTGTAAACGGCAGAGCTGTTGTATGGCGAGATATCAAAGTATACCAATACTTTGATAAAAGCATTGGCTTATGGCAAGCCTATGCTTACGTTACATTAGATGGCGCATCTCCTAGCAATACTGAGTACGTCACCATAATCGATTTAAATAATTTGCCTCATTCGATCAATGTTGTTGAAAAAAATCAAACAGTGTACAGCGCCCATAATGTTTACATTTCAAACGTTGACTATAGCCTTAACATTGCACATCCAAACACTACACCTATCTTACATTTAGCAGGTACCAATAAAAACACAGGGCAATTTCTCAATTACGATTTGAGTGATCCTAAAACACTGACTCAACTAACTGATGCTTATCAATCAGACCAATCAACAGGTTCACGTCCGTATACACATGATGCAGCATCAATGACCATAACAGACAGTCGAAAAGATACTGACTGTGTTAATGCACAAGCATTTTGTACCATTTTTTTCGACTTCAACGAATCTGAGTTTTTGTTATGGGATATTACCGACACCACAAAAACTACAGATTTAGGGCGCGCTACATATTCAGGTGCACAATACGTTCATTCAGGGTGGTCATCTGAAGACAATAACTATGTGTTCGTGCATGATGAACTCGACGAAGTAAATTTAGGCATTAACTCTACGCTGCGCATTTTTGATATTACTGACTTAACAAATCCTACGCAGGTTGGCTCATGGGTTGGTGACACAAAAGCGATAGATCACAACGGCTTTGTCCGCGGTAATCGTTATTACATGTCAAACTATGAACGAGGCTTAACGGTATTAGATATTACCGACCCTGCATCACCCGAACAAGTAGGTTACTTTGACACATTTACACCAAGTGATAATGCCAGTTTTAACGGTGCTTGGGGTGTATACCCATATCTACCGTCAGGTAATATTCTAGTGAGTGATATCAATAGCGGTTTATTCATTTTTAAAGACAACACCTTAGATGAAGCTCAAGGTACGCTTGCTTTTAATCAAGCCAAAGTATCTACCAACGACAATAACACATTGTCGCTCATGATTGAGCGCACAGGTGCACAGGCGACGAATAGCGCAGTATCGGTAGACTATGTTGTTATACCAGGCAGTGCAGACGCTAATAGCGACTTTCAAGTATCTAATGGCACGCTTACTTGGGCAGAAAATGATGTTACCGCTAAAACAATTGAGATTAACATTGCTGAAAATAACATGGCGTTTGAAAATGACGAGTCTTTCTTCTTAAAGCTATTCAACCCAACCAATGGTGCATCGTTAGGCCATAACAGTTATGTCAATGTCACCATAAATGGAGAGCAAGATTATGGTGCCGCATCATTTGCCCTTGCAACCACAGAAGTTGCCGAAACGCAGGAAACACTATCAATCGCCGTTAATCGTCTTGGAAACACGCAAGGCGAAATATCGTATTCATATCAACTTCAAGGCATCGACGCTACAGTCGGTGCTGACGTTTTAGCCGCCGCTGGACAATTAACATGGGCTGATGGTGATAACGATACACAATATATTGATATTACCTTGCTAGATGATGACCTTGAAGAGCAAGCAGAAACATTCACTGTCACATTAACCACAATCGCCAATGGCCGTATAGGTACAAACGACACAGTTACCGTAACCATCGTGGATGACGAAACCAACAATGCGCCAACGGTAACTTTAAGTGAGAACTTTCAAGTCAATACAGGGCAAACCGTTAATTTAACCGCAAATGCTCAAGACTCTGATAAAGATGACATGACCTATCAATGGCAGCAAACAGACGGCGCTGATGTTGAAATTACCAATGCAGACCAACTAGAGGCCAGTTTTATAGCGCCCAATAGTGCTTCTACTTTAACCTTTAGTTTTACGGCAACTGACTTTAGAGGCGCAGCAACAACCGAAAGTATTTCAATTACGGTAGTCGCGCCAACAGTTACTGAACCTAATTCAGGAGGAAGCAGTGGCGGCGCTTGGTTCTGGCTAATGCTTCTATTAGTACCACTTTCTATAGCACGCGGAATAAAGCACTAAATTGATGTTGAGCAATGCAGCTATTAGTGCTGTATTGCTCAACAAATAAGCTAACAAACCAATCATTGATAAAATTTAAACTTTCAGTGGTGACATTAAAATAAAAAATGCTTATACTGCACGCCGATTTGTGAAAGCATTCACAAACACCTTTCAAATAAATGGCCCTTTAGCTCAGTTGGTTAGAGCACCCGACTCATAATCGGTAGGTCCCCAGTTCAAGTCTGGGAGGGGCCACCATTTAACATCACCTATCTCATTTGTGCATAAAAGCATAAGTTGGCCGCTTTGGCCATTTTATGGTGACTGTTAAAGCATAACTTGGCCACGCACTACATTATTCAACACGAGTGTACGTCTTACCATTAAGAACCCGCTTAACCTGATCAATGTTTTTAGCACCGATCCTATCGCAAATTTCTTCAGCAGCGTATTCTTTACCAAGCTTACGTATTGCCTGAACTTGCTTAGCAGATAATCTGTCATCGCGCCCACAAATTTGCGCGATAGCCCACTCGTTATCGCGCCATTTTTCTGTAACCCAAGGCGCAGGGAGACCTTTCCTTGGATGATCTTTGAGCCAACCAGAGACAACTCCATTCCTATCATCTGGCATTGGAACAGCAGACTTTTGAAGTAATCCATTCTCTCGAAGATACCTCAAGCCAGATTTTCCACCAGGGATCATATTTAAGCGTCGTTCATCGCTCCAATGTCCTTCAACCAAGAATTCCTCAGCTTCATACAATTGCTCAAGATTATCGGTGATCCCCATTACTTTGTGGTGTAAATACGTAACCTTTCCGCACTCAGCTTCTTCTCGAAACTTCTGGTGGAACAATAAAGGGCTTCCATTTTTAATTGCACGCTTATGTTCAGACCACCGCTTTTGCCAGCTACGGGTTGTAACCCCTACGTAAAAGTACCCATCATTAGGGTATGAACCACCGTTGCCAAAAATATGCTGGTATAAAACATACGATTTCTTTGGAAAATGTTTAGGCGTTACTAGGAAGTGAGCAGGTATTGAAAAAACTAGACTTGGTTGTTTGATCAGTGCTTCATCTATTACAGTTAAACCACGCTTTGCTGCTTCTATAAACAATGGATCAGTTACCAACTCTACTTGAATCATTGGGGGAATTGTTTTCTCTTCATCTCCAAGCTCGTTTCCCGACAGATATTTAGCCTCTCTTGCAACTGTCCTATGACCTACTTTTAACTTTTGAAGCGGTGCAATAAATCCTGGTGTATTTTTCATAAAAGTCATATGGATCACTGGAATAACCTGACCTGGATTAAGTCTAAATATTCCCTCTGAATTTTGTGCTACCTTAAACCATTCTTTTCCATAAGGTTGGGATTGTATGAAACTTTTTAGAAGAAATTCGATTTCCTTTCGACGGGAAATCAATGGCTTTGGTGCTGTCCACTTCCCTTAAACTGAGACAGACATAATTAGAGTTTTCTGTAATGATTAATGCAGGAGACAACTATGAAAAAATCACGCTATACAGAA